>DASZNG010000134.1:0-2051 GCA_035551535.1 Acidimicrobiales bacterium
ACCCCCCGGTCGGCATCCTCGATCAGCTTGATGAAGCCCTGGTTCCCGGCCTTGTGGATCCAGCCCCGGGTGGAGGAGGGCACCGACGCCCTCCCGATGCGCACCTTCAGGCCCTGCTCCCGGGCCGCCCGTTCGTTCAGCCCCACCGAGCCGATCTCCGGATCGGTGAACGTCACCCGGGGGAGGGCCCGGTAGTCGGCCGGGGTCACCTCCATCTTGAGAATGTCATTGACGACGATGTCGGCCTGGTACATCGACACGTGGGTGAAGGCGCCCTGGGCGGTGGCATCCCCGACCGCCCACACCCCGTCGACCACCCGGAGATGGTCGTCGACCGGAATGGCCCGAACCCCGGGGTCGAGGTCCAGGGACTCCAGATTGAGGTTGCCGATGTCGGGCTGGCGACCGGTCGCCACCAGCAGACGCTCGGTCACCACCGGATCGCCCTGGTCGAAGGCGACCGAAAATCCCCGCTGGTCGTGGCTGACCGAGGCGATGTTCACGCCGGTGCGGACGCTGATGCCCTCGCGGGCGAAGATCTGCTCCAAGAGCGCGCCGGCTTCCGGCTCTTCGGGGCTCATCAGCCTGGATTCGCGCTCGAGGATCGTCACCGACGAACCGAAGCGGCAGAACATCTGTCCGAGCTCGACGGCGATCGGCCCGCCGCCGATGATGGCCAGCGACGCCGGCACCTCCTCGGTCTCGATGGCATCCCGGTTGATCCAGTACGGGGTGCCGGCCAGCCCCGGGATCGGCGGGATCGAGGCCTTGGCCCCGGGGCTGAGCACGATGGCCCGGGAGGCTTCGATGGTCCGGTCACCCACCACCACCCGGGTGGGTCCGTCGAGGTGGGCCCATCCGCGGATGAACCGCCCGCCCTTGTCCTCGAATCGATCCACCGCCACCTGGTCGTTCCAGTTGTCGGTGGCATCCTCCCGGATGCGCCTCGCCACCGGGGCCCAGTCGGGGCGGACGCTGGACTCTCCGGCCATGCCCGGTACCCGCCGGGCCTCGGCCAGCAGGTTGGCCGCCCGGATCATCATCTTGGAGGGGACGCAGCCCCAGTAGGGGCATTCGCCTCCGACCAGCCGGCCGTCGATGCCCACCACGTCGCAGCCGATCGTCGCCAGTCGTTCGGCGACATCCTCACTGCCCGGCCCCATCCCGACCACGATCACCTCGGCATGTTCGGTCACCTGGTCTGCGCTCATGTGGGCTCCTTCGCCTCCGGGGTCGTCGCCGGAACATATCTGCTCTCCTCACTGTTCTACCCGCTATGAAGATGCGTGCAATGTGGAACGGGGCCGTCTTGGCCGAGAGCGATGACACCGTGGTGGTGGAGGGGAATCACTATTTCCCCGAATCCGCGGTCGTCGCCGAGTACTTCGAACCCAGCGGGACCCACACCTTCTGCCCCTGGAAGGGCGAAGCCAGCTACCGGTCGGTGGTGGTGGACGGCCAGCGCAACGACGATGCCGCCTGGTTCTACCCCGAGCCCAAGGACGCCGCCAAGGAGATCACCGACCGGGTCGCCTTCTGGAAGGGCGTCGAGGTCACCGAAGTCGGCTGAGCCGGGGCCGACCGGCTCGGTGACCAGGGCCGGCGTCGGTGGGCCGCCGGCTCGTCCGCAACCGGCCGGAAGTGCTCCCCGCTGGGCCGCGGCGGTACTGTGCGGAGATGAGCTGGCTGGGGGGCAAACCGACGGTGTGGGCGCGGAAGCCGAGCCTGGCGGTGGCAATGTTGGCGAGCGCGTTGTGTCTGGTGGTCGGGATGGCGACGACCCGGGCGGCCGGGGCGGTCACCGCGACATCCCAACCCCTACCCATCGGGAACATCTTCACCGGGTTGGCCACCGAGATCACCGCCCCGACGTCGATGCCTCCGGGCTCCGACAACTGGAGCTGTCACCTCTCCGCCCAACATCCCTACCCGGTGGTGCTGGTGCACGGCACCATCGCCAACCAGGCGCTCAGCTGGCAGGCGCTGTCGCCGATGCTGGCCAACGCCGGCTACTGCGTCTACGGCTTCAACTACGGGGCCACCTCGCTGAC
>DASZNG010000135.1:0-4512 GCA_035551535.1 Acidimicrobiales bacterium
GCCGAACCGATGGAGCCGATCGACAGGATCGACCCCACCGAGCCGATCGACAGGACCGACCCCTTCGAGTTGATCGAGAGCACGGAGTCGGTGGAGTTCACCGACCAGCGAGACGTGCCTGATGGGAGACCCGGCTTGGCCATGGGCCCATCATGCCCGCCGAGGTCCGGGCCTGCACGGCCGGATCCTACGGGGTGTGCACCCCGTCTCCGGCGGTATCGACCACCCACCAGCGCCCACCGAGATTGGTCAGGCCCTGACCGGTGGCTTCACCCGGCGCAGTGTCCTGCGGCCAGGTGTAGAGGGGCCAACCGTTGTAGGTGATCTGGATGGACCCGTCGGCCCGGGGCGCGGTGCCCAGCAGTCCCGACTTGATTCCCGGTCCGGCAATCGGAGCCTGGGCACCCGGCGGCAGCGTGAGGGGAGGCCATGCCTGCGCACAGAGACCGGCACACTTCGAGGGCGCGCCTTGGACGTCGGTGGCGAACTGGTAGAGGGTCAACCCCTTGCCGTCCACCAACACCCCACCCAGCCCCGACACGTTCCCGATCTTGACCTCGTCCGCCGGGCCGTTCTCAAAACTGGGTTTGGCTCCGGCGTAGGGGGTCCGGACGGCCGCCCCCGGAGCCACACTGCAGGCACCCAACAGGCCGGCGAGCCCCAACCCACCGAGGGGGATCCACCGTCGGGACGGACGCCCGGACACCGGACTCATCGGTCGGGGGGAGCGGGACCCGAGCGGGCGGCCTCGATGATCTCCTCGAGGGGCGGGCTCGGATAGGCACCGATTCCCGGTCGCCACCCGACCGCCACCTTCTGTTCGGCCACGCCACCCTCGGCCCACACGTGGCAGGAGTTGCGGACCCAGGGACTGGGCGTACTGATGATCGGGTCGTCCGACTCCTGCCGGGATCTGGCCCGCGCTCGCTTCGACGTCGCCGCCTGCACCACCACCGGTCCCAACGACCGGGCGAGGTGCTCGAGATGGGTGCACCCCTTCGGCCCGCCGAAGCGACTCTGGACTTCCCGGGTGAAGCCCCGGCCGACCTGGAGGCCGGCCAGCGCCCGGAAGGCACTGACGATGCCCGGGCACTCGGCGTGGGGAAACCGATGCATCACCGCGTCCGAATCGGTGATGGTCAGGTCCTCGACCCGCACGGTTACGCGAAGCTCCATGTCGTGGACGAATTGCGTAAAGCCCTCCTCGGCCGCCCAGGGCCGGGTGTCGCGGAGGCGGCCGATGATGGTCAGGTGGTCCCCTTGATCGAAGGCCTGGTACTCGAGGGTACGGACGTGGAGGGGAACTGGTGAGCCGCCTGAAGGTTCACCGGTCATGCTGGCCGGGGAAGATCGACGACCACGTAGGACCACAGTTCGCTGTGGGTCCCCACCGGCGGGGGAGTCTCATGCTTCGAACCGGTTTCGGCTGCCTCGGACGGTCCCCGGTGGCCGTGGGCGAACGCCGGCGACGATACCCAGGCGTTGAACGAATCCTCGTCGCGCCAGCGGGTGATCACCAACCAGGTCCCGCGGTCATCGTTCGGCCGCATGAGCTCGAAGCCTTCGAAACCGTCGGCGTCGTCGACGGCCCCGGCACGCTTGGCGAACCGGCGGGCCAGCTCATCGCCCGATCCCTCCCGCACGGTGATGGCGTTGATCTTCACGACGGTCATGGCCCGATCATTGTCGCCGGAGCGGAGCCGTCCAAATCCAGATGGGGGCCCTCGTCCTCCCACCCGGGATGCCGTCACCTCCGGTTTGCCCTCCGCTGATCACACCGACGTAATTACGCCGGTGTGGTACCCTTACCCCCAGGTTGACGTTTATCTGTCGGAGCATGGTCAACCTCTTATAGAGGTGGAGGAGCGCTGGTGGACTCGAGCAAGCATGAGGCCGTCCTCGAAGAGGGCTTCCGGGGACCCCAGGTATGTTCGCTGGTCGGCATCACCTATCGCCAGCTCGACTACTGGGCCCGAACCGGATTGTTACGCCCGTCTATCACCGATGCCAACGGGAGCGGCACCCAGCGCCGCTACTCCTACGGGGACGTCATCGAACTGAAGGTCATCAAACGCCTGCTGGATGCCGGGCTCAAATTGCAGCAGGCCCGCCAGGCGGTCGAGTGCCTCCGGAGCGATCTCGGCGCCGACCTGTCCTCCGCACAGTTGGTGTTGGCGGGGTCCCGCTCGGTGCTGGCCCACTCCAACGGGGAGGTCGTCGATCTTCTCGCCGGTGGTCAGGGAGTGTTCAACGTCCTGCCTCTCTCCGGCGTGGTCAAGGAGCTCGAAGCTGCCATCGTGGACATCCAGTTGCCGGCACCGGCGGGCAGACCGTCTCGCCATCCGGCGGCTACCTACCTGGCCGAGGCCGAGGCTGCCCAACGTTGAGCCTGGCGACGTCGAGGTTGGAACATCGGTCACGGACCGGGGCGACCCGGTTCGCCCACGAATCGGAACGACGCTTTGCCCGCGTCCTCGACTTCTATGACGTCTCTTGGGAGTACGAACCGGTCGAGTTCTCCCTCCAGTGGGACGAGGACGGGCGGACCACCGCCGGCTTCCGCCCGGATTTCTGGCTTCCCGATCTCGGTCTGTTCGTCGAGTTGACCACACTGAACCAGCGCCATGTCACCAAGAAGAACCGCAAGGTTCGCCGGATGGCCGAGCTGTACCCGGACGTCCGGATCAAGATCCTCTACCAGCGGGACACGCTGGCGTTGCTGGCCAAGTACGGACTCGCCGGGGGTGGCCCCGGGGACTGGGGCACCGTTCGTTCGGCGTGATGGCACCGGATTGGCCCTCCACTAGCCTTTCGGCGTGAATGACAGCTCGCCCACCACCGCCCGACCGTTGCGCCACACCCCGCTGATCCACGCCCACCTCGGGCTGGGGGCCAAGCTGGTGGGGTTCGGGGGTTGGGAGATGCCGCTGTCCTACCCGAGCGGGACCTTGGCCGAGCACCGGGCCTGCCGGACCGACTCGGTGGCCTTCGACGTGAGCCACCTGGGCACCGTCCGGGTGAGTGGCCCTGACGCCTTCGCCCGCCTGCAGGCCGCCCTCTCCAATGATCTCCGGCGGATCGCCCCTGGCCGGGCCCAGTACACCCACCTCCTGGCGGATGACGACGGCTCGGTGGTCGACGACATCATCGTCTGGTGGATATCGGACGACGTGTTCGACGTGATGCCCAATGCCTCCAACACCGCCCGGGTGGTCGAGGCCATCGGCGGGGACGACACCACCGCCTCCCGGGCCATCATCGCCATCCAGGGGCCCCACGCCCGGACCCGACTGGAGACCATCGCCCCATCCGCCTCCGGGGTTCCCCACTTCCACGTGGCCGATTTCGAGTGGGAGGGGGTGCCGTGCCTGGTAGCCGGCACCGGCTACACCGGCGAGGAAGGCGTCGAATGCGCGGTCCCGGCGGAGATCGCCGAGTCATTCTGGTCGGCGGTTCTCGGCACCGGGATCCAGCCGGCCGGTCTCGGAGCCCGGGACACCCTTCGGCTGGAAGCCGCCCTTCCGCTCCACGGACACGAGTTGGGACCGGGAATCACCCCCTTGCAGGCCGGTCTCGGCTGGGTCATCGGCTGGGACAAGGAGGCGTTCCGGGGCCGGGATGCTCTGGTGGCCGAGCAGGAGGTCGGGCCTCGCCGCCGTCTGCGGGGAATGACCACCGAGGGCCGCCAGCCCCCCCGGGAAGACTCGGTGGTCGCCGAGGACGGCGAGCCGGTCGGCTTCGTCACCAGCGGCAACTTCTCGCCGATGCTCGAACACGGGATCGCCCTGGCACTGGTCGACTCCGGGGCGGACGCCGCCCCGGGCACAACCGTTACCATCGAGCAGCGCGGACGAGCCATGGAGGCCACCGTGGTGAAGACACCGTTCGTTCGCGCCGGGCAATGGGCCACCAGGCGATAGTCCGCTAGCCGCCACCGAGACCGAGCACCCGAGGAGCGACCAAGACCGTGGGCACCTACATCCCGCATACCGAAGACGAGATCGCCAGCATGCTCGACTTCCTGGGCCTGGCCACCATCGACGAGTTGTTCAACGAGGTCCCCGAGGCGCTCAAGCTCCAGCGAGGCCTGGAGCTGGCCGCGGGGGCCGGCGAGCCCGATGTGCTCGCCCACCTGGACGGCTACGCCGACCGCAACCTCGCCCGCAGCGATCGAACCCTGTGCTTCGCCGGCGGGGGTGCCTACGACCACGAGATCCCGGCGGTGACCAAGGCCCTGGCCGGCCGGTCCGAGTTCGTCACTTCCTACACGCCCTATCAGCCCGAAGTCGCCCAGGGGGTGCTGCAGGCGGTGTTCGAGTTCCAGACCATGATCGCCCGGCTGTTCGGGCTACCGGTGGCCAACGCCTCGCTCTACGACGGGGCCAGCGCCACCGTCGAAGCGGTCAACCTGGGGGTGGCCGCCGCCGGCCGCAACACCGTCTGGGTCTCTGAAGGGGTTCACCCGCACTGGCGCCAGATGCTCGCCACCTGCGCGGCGGGTACCGGACATCA
>DASZNG010000136.1:0-2559 GCA_035551535.1 Acidimicrobiales bacterium
CGGACTCGGGGGACTGGTCGCCGGGCCCAACAACTAACCGGCGGCGCCCGCGGGTCTGCCGGTCGGGCCGATCCTGGTTCCGATGGGGCCGCCGACCGCCCCCCTGGACAGCCCTTCCTCGAAGGCCTCTCCGACTTGATCGATCGATCCGGCCCGGGAGCGACCGCAGTGCGGAGGACATGGCCAGGTCCCTGGTGGCTTTCGGTAGGTTGCCCGCCCATCGCCAACTGCCGGTAAGCAACGGGCCTGGTCGGCCGCACGTAGGGTAACGCCGACTGCCGTCTCAGGTGGAACCCCGGTCACGCCGGGGGTCGGGTCCACCCCGAAGCCCCGAGGCGGGCCGGGAAGCCGACGCCCCGGCAAGGGATTGGCCTACCGAACTACTCGACGGCTAACAGATGTTGAGCAGGTGATTGAGCGGAGTACAGGGCTGGGTGGTCGTGGTGGTGGTCGGCGGCGGGGCCTGGGTCGTGGTCGTCGTCGGCGGAGTCGTGGTGGTGGTGGTCGGCGGCCGGGTGGTAGTGGTCGGCGGGTGGGTGGTGGGGGTGGTGCCGCCCGAGGAGGAACTGGTGGTCGAGGTGGTGGTCGGCTGGGTCCCGCTTCCGGAGACGGTGCCCGATGGCTTGGTCGTCGTGGGGCTCCCGCCGCCCGACGTCACCGCCGGCAACGACGGCGGAGAGTCGGAGTGGGACGACGTGTTGGTGTTCCCGTTCAACGGGCCGGCGGTGTTCGCTCCGGCCAGCAGGTTGGCTCCGCCGCCGACAACACTGCCGGCCGAAGCCGGCGTGTTGGGCGCCTGGCTCTTTCCCGAAGATGATCCGGTGGTCCCCGACGGCAAGGCCGAGCGCAGCTCGCCCCAGTCCTTGGCCGTGGTGCCGTGGGTGGAGGTCTGGACGCCGGCGAGCGATGCCGAGACCGAATTGCCGGCCCCGCCGAGGACGACCCCGATTCCGAGGCTGATCACCGCTCCGGCGATGACCAATGCGGTCCCAAGCCGACGCCGGAGCAGGTCAACGACGCCGAGCGAGGCCACCGCCGCCACCCGGAAGGCGTAGACCAGCCGGGAAGTCACGGGCTCCAGCCAGCCGGCGATGGTGGCCACCACCGAGGCGACCAGAGTCATGGACTTGGAGGTCGGGCGGGAGGAAGCCCGGAACGGATTGATCTCCTCGCCGGCGGCGTCGAGGGCGGCGGGAATGAACCCGCTGACGGAGTGGGCGCCAGGCGAATGGCGACCACGGGGCGACTGGTTCGCTTTGCCTCTCTCAGTCATGTGTCATTCCCCATTGCTTAATCGTGACTACCGGGCCTGCCACTCCGAGGGTGACCGACTGGTCATATTTCCCTCCGTTGTAGCCGCCGACGGAAATCGTACTCGTAAGGGTAACGGTTGAAACTTCGCCCCCTTGCGAATCAATCGCCACGTTGAGGGGTGAATCGTGCCCGGTAATAGTGGCTCCTTGCAGGGGTTTCGGCATCGGCACCCCTGGAGCGATGGCGGACCACCAATCGGAACGGTTCTGTTCGGCGGCGTGGATACCCCCGAAGTACGCCTGCAGCGAGGCGGCGGTCAGGCCCAACGGGTTCGGCGACTGCTGGAAGGCCTGGGAGGTATTGCCGGTCAGGCTCATCGTCCCCATCGGGGTGGAATTCTGGTCGAGCGTCAGGCCCTGGGCGACCAGGGCGGGCGGGGCCGGGGTGGTGTAGTTCACGGTTACCGCCGGCGCCTGGAGGGTGGTCGTGGTGGTCGAGGTCCCCTTCTTGGTCGACGTACTCGGCGGAGTCGGCGGATTGGCCACCAGGGCGGCCGACACCAGCAGCCGTTGGGAGGTATAGAACAGCGCATTGGTCGGCCAGCAGGTGTCGAGCACCAGGGTCGGGGTGGCCGAGTTCAAGATGTCGTCCCCGGCGTTGACCACCTTGCTTCCGGTCACCTGGAAGGTCCAGCGTTGACACTGGTTGCGGTAGGTGATCAGATCCCCGGGCTTCAGGTCCCCGAGATGCACGAAGTAACTGACGTCATGAGCCAGCAGCACCGAGGTCCCGGTCTGGCCGGGCCACACCGAGGCCGGTGCGTGTCCTGCCGCCACGTTCAGCTCGGCATCGTCGGTACCCTCCTCCACCGGCGCCGTCAATGACAGGCTGGCGATGTCGACCACCCCGGCCAACTGGCCCGGCTGGGGGGTCGCCTGCACACAGGGCGCTCCTGGTTGCGCAGGCGTGTGCACCTGCGCAACCAATTGCGCGTTGGCCCGATGCTTATGGATCGTCCATCCGGTGGCATACCCCACGAACGCCAGCGACGCCCAGATGAGCACCGCACCCAGGGCCGTGGCCGCGACCCGCCGGGACCGCTTCATCCACGGCTGGGTACGAAGCCACTGCAGCCACGAGGTATGTCCGTCGGTAGGCCGACGAAATCTGAGCCCCCTCCGCGCCCGGTGAGACAGACGGGAGTGAACCTCCATCGCTACCGTTGGTCGTCACCTCGGCGCAGCGTCGCCATGGCGTGGGTGGCCCGACTCACCGCGGAGGTCAAGCCACGGCGCCAGAAGAGGG
>DASZNG010000137.1:0-11638 GCA_035551535.1 Acidimicrobiales bacterium
GGATCTGGTCCTCGGGGTCCCGATGCGGTTCGGCATGGGCTACGGCTTGAGCTCGGAGACCATGCCGCTGGGGCCGCGCACCTGCTTCTGGGGCGGGTACGGCGGCTCGCTGATCATCATGGACCAGGAGGCCGGCATTACCGTGGCCTACATGATGAATCGGATGGAGAGTGGGCTGGTCGGGGATAGCCGGGGCGCCGGCATCGTGATGGCGGCGCTGTCGGGGCTGGCCGGCTGACCGACTCGCGCGTGAAGAGGGACGGTCACCCCCGTCCACCGAGGTAGGGAGCCAGCATGCCGCTGCACGAACGCAACACCATCCGGAGCCAGCTCGACGACTCGGTGTTCGCCTCAAGGTCGCTCCGGGAGGCCCTGCCGAAATACAGGTTCCCCGCCCACGAGACCCTTCCGGAAATCGCCTTCCAGGTCATCCAGGACGAGCTGTTGCTGGACGGAAACGCCCGCCAGAACCTGGCCACCTTCTGCCAGACCTGGGAGGAGCCCCAGGTGCACCAGCTGATGGACCTGGCCATCGACAAGAACCTGATGG
The DNA here is from genome assembly GCA_035551535.1 of Acidimicrobiales bacterium. Classification (GTDB taxonomy): domain Bacteria; phylum Actinomycetota; class Acidimicrobiia; order Acidimicrobiales; family RAAP-2; genus DASZIT01. Next base: position 551 of record DASZNG010000137.1, read on the forward strand.
ACAAGGACGAGTACCCCCAGTCGGCGGAGCTGGAGCGCCGGTGTGTCCACATGCTGGCTGATCTCTGGAACGCGCCGGATGCCGCCAACACCGTCGGAGCCTCCTCCATCGGTTCGTCGGAGGCCTGCATGCTGGCCGGCCTGGCCGCCAAGTGGCGGTGGCGGGCCAAGCGGGAGGCCGAGGGGAAACGCACCGACAAGCCCAACATGGTCTGCGGCCCGGTCCAGGTGGTCTGGCACAAGTTCGCCCGGTACTGGGACATCGAGATGCGGGAGATCCCGATGTCGCCGGGCCGCTACATGATGGACGCCGAGCAGATGCTCCCGCTGGTCGACGAGAACACCATCCTGGTGGTGCCCACCTTCGGGGTCACCTACACCGGGATGTACGAGCCGATCGTCGAACTGGCCGAAGCGCTGGACCAGCTGCAGTCCGACACCGGGCTCGACGTCGACATCCATGTCGACGGGGCCAGCGGCGCTTTCCTGTCTCCGTTCTGTGCCCCGGAGGTGGTGTTCGACTTCCGCCTGCCCCGGGTGAAGTCGATCAGCACCTCGGGTCACAAGTTCGGCCTCGCCCCCCTCGGGGTGGGGTGGGTGATCTGGCGGGACAAGGCCGAGCTCCCCGACGGGCTGATCTTCCACGTCAGCTATCTGGGCGGCGACATGCCCGACTTCCAGATCAACTTCTCGCGGCCGGCCGGCCAGATCATCGCCCAGTACTACGACTTCATCCGGTTGGGACGCCCCGGCTACGGCCGGGTGCACGAGGCCTGTTACGACACCGGTGCCTACCTGGCCACCCAGATCCCGAAGCTCGGCCCCTTCGAGCTGCTCAGTGCCAGCGACCCCGCCACCGGCATCCCGGCGGTCACCTGGAGGATCCAGGAAGGGGCCGACCCCGGGTACACGCTCTACGACCTGGCCGACCGGCTCCGGGTGCGGGGCTGGCAGGTGCCGGCCTACCCGCTGACCGGCTCGGCCTCGGAGATCACCGTGCAGAGGATCCTGATCCGCCAGGGGATCTCCCGCGACCTGGCCTCCATCCTCCTCGACGACTTCGCCGCCTCCGTGGCTCATTTCGCCCAGCACCCGGTGTCGGTGGCGATGACCCCCGAAGAGGCGGGCGGTTTCAACCACCTGTAGGCCAGGTGACCGACCCACCCGACCCACCCAGCCCACCGGGCCCACCGGGTCCACCCGACCCGGCCGGCGACAAGGGCCCCCGTTCCTTCACCGCCCTGTTCGAGGAGCAGCAGAGCACCCCGTTCCCCTGGAAGGCGGTGCTCAAGCGCACCATCGTGGTGGTCATCGCCGGCGTGGCGCTGTACCTGGTCGCCCCCAGCGTCATCGCCGTCCTCCACTCCTGGCCGCGGTTGGCCACCCTGAACCTCATCTGGCTGTTCGCCGCCCTCGCCTCCCAGGGCGCCCACTTCGCCTGCACCTTCGCGCTGCAGCGGATCGCCCTCCGGACCAAGCAGTGGTTCCCGGTGGTGACCGCCCAGCTGGCCGGCAACGCCATCAGCCTCATCGTCCCCGGGGGCGCCGCCGCCGGCGCCGCCGTCCAATTCCGGATGCTGGCCTTTTCCGGGATGGACGCCGCCGACGCCGCCGGGGGTCTGACCGCCTTCTCGCTGCTGGGCATCGCCGGTCTGCTGGCCCTCCCGGTGCTGGTGCTCCCGGTGGTCATCTTCGGGGCCCCGGTCAGTGCCGGCCTGTACACCGCGGCCGTCGCCGGCGCGGTGGCCTTCGTGCTCTTCACCGGTCTCGGGGCGCTGGTCGCCGTCACCGACGCCCCGCTCCGATGGATCGGCGAGTTGGTGGAGAAGGTGCGGAACCGGCTGGCCCGGAAGCGGAAGCCGATGGTCGGGCTCGACGGCCAGCTCCTCGAACAGCGGGATCTGGTCTTCGCGGTGCTGGGCCGCCGGTGGTGGGAGGCCACCCTGCTGTCGGCCGGCCGGTTGGGGTTCGACTTCTTCTCGCTCCTGGCCGCGGTGTTGGCCGTCGGCAGTCACGCCTCGCCACCCCTGGTGCTGCTGGCCTACGCGGTGGCCGGGGCCATCGGGCTCATCCCGATCACCCCCGGCGGCCTCGGCATCGTGGAGGCCAGCCTGTCCGGGTTGTTGGTGCTGGCCGGGTTGAGCACCGGGGAGGCAGTGTTGGCCACCCTCACCTACCGGTTGGCCTCTTACTGGATCCCGCTGGCCTCCGGCCCGGTCGCCTATGCGCTGTTCAAGCGCCGTTACCGGCAACTCGATCAACTGGTCAGGTGAGGTCGACCACTCCGGTGTCCCGCAGGGTGCCCAGCCGACCGCACCCCTCTTCGGTGACCAGCACCGCCAGCTGGTCGGGGTCGGTGGTGGCGGCCCAGGCCCGCCGGCCGTCCACCGTGCGGCAGGCCACGATGGCCCGGGACGGGGTCCCGTCCCGCTCGTAGACCACCGAGTAGGTCTCGACGGTGACCTCCCCCTTCGCCTCGGCGTCGGGTGAGCACTGGGGCAGGATGGACACCGCCCGGGTCGGGTCGGCCCACCGGTAGCCCCCGGCCTCCTCCACCGCGGTGAGGTCGGGCAGGCCGCCCCCGACGCCGGACGGGCCGGGCCCGGGCCGGGTCCCGTAGACGCCGAAGCTGTGCTCGGTGAGGCACCAACCGACCCCGGAGACCACTCCGACCGAACCGGGATCGGCCCGGAGGTCGTTCGCCATCGAGGCCACCGCGTGGGTCCCGTAGTTGCTCCCGGGTCCTCCGGCAAACGTCAGTCCGCCGGTCACCGTGAACGGGCGGCCGGGGTCGTCCACCGCCACCCCGAGCTCGGCGCAGGCGATCTCCACCGCCGAGGGGAAGCACGGGAACAGGTCGAGGCGGGCCACGGTGTCGATGTCGGCCCCGGCCAGGGCCAGGGCCGCCCCCCCGGCCAGCCGGATGGCCGGCGACGAGTGGAAGTCGGCCCGGTGGGACAGGAACCAGTGATCGTCAGCATCCGCCCCGGCCAACGGGAACACCCACCGGTCGTCGGCCACCCCGGCGGCGGCGGCGGCGCCCGCCGAGCAGATGACCAGCGCCGCCCCCTGGTCGACCTGGACGTTGGCCATCAACAGCTTGGTGTACGGATAGGCGACCATCCGGTTGGCCAGGTCGGGGGTGGCGATCTGTTCCGGGGTCCGGGGCTCGCGGAGCCAGGCGTAGGGATTCGACGACGCCACCCGCGAGGCCCGGGCCCACAGCTCGGCGATCCAGGCCCGGTGCTCGTCGGGCCGCCGGCCGGCCTCGGCCCGCAGGGCGTTCTCGAAGAGGGGGAAGACGGCCACCGGATCATCGAGGCCCTGTTCCGCCTCGGCGTCGGTGGTGGCCGGCCGGCTGCTCCCGAACCCCTCCGGCCTGGCGGTGTCGGCGCCCTGGCCGGTCCAGGGGAGCACCGGCCGATTGGGGTCCCGACGGGCGGCGGCCACCGAGTAGCCGCAGTCCGCCCCCGCGATCACCGCCACCTCCAGTTCGCCGCGCCCGATGGCCAGGGCGGTCCGGTTGATCAGCCGCTGCGGGTTGTTCCCGCCGCGGGTGGTGAGGACGAGTTGGCGGGGTTCCATCCCCGTCGCCTCGGCCACCAATTGGCCCGGGTTGACGTAGTCCCAACTCCTCGGGCTCAGGATCCGGAGCGACTGGGCCCGCTGCAACAGCGTCCGGCCGGCGGGGGCCGGCCCTCCGGATCGGGCCCCCGAGCAGTCCTCGGCCGCCGCCCGCACGGCCTCGGCCATCAGCTCCACCGGCTCGGGGCGGGCCGCCACCTCGCCGTCGTCGGGCCGGTTGGTCACCTGGCCGACGCCCACGATGACCGGGGTTCGGGGGTCGATGGCCATGAATTCCGGAGCGTACCTCGGCGACGCTCGGCCCGATCCGCCCTCAGTACACTCGTTGTATGAGAATCGCCATCGGGTCGGACCACGCCGGCTTCGATCTCAAGTCGGCGCTGGGGAAGCACCTGGCCGGGGCCGGCCACCAGGTCATCGACCTGGGCACCGACTCGCCCGACATCTCCGTCGACTACCCGGTCTTCGGGCTGGCCGTCGCCCGGGCGGTGGCTGCCGGCCGGGCCGAGCGGGGGGTCTGCGTCTGCGGGACCGGCATCGGCATCGGCATCGCCGCCAACAAGGTGGACGGGGTGCGGGCCGCGCTCGTCCACGACGTCACCACCGCCAGCCTGGCCCGCCGCCACAATGACGCCAACGTCGTCTGTTTCGGTGGGAGGATCACCGGGCTGGCCGAGGCCACCGATGCGGTCGACACCTTCTTCACCACCGCCTACGAAGGTGGTCGCCACCAGCCGCGATTGGACGAGATCTCCGAGTACGAGTCCTCCCGCGCCAAGCCCGCCCGGACCACCGTCGGTGGCGCCGGCGCCGAACATGAAAGGCAACCGTCATCATGACCAGCGCTCCCGCCGCCTCCCCGTTCGATACCTGGTTGGCCGGCGATCCCGAGATCCTCGGGCTGCTGGCCAAGGAGGCCGAGCGCCAGTCGACCACCTTGCAGCTCATCGCCTCGGAGAACTTCACCTCGCCGGCGGTGCTGGCCGCCACCGGTTCGGTCCTCACCAACAAGTACGCCGAGGGCTACCCCGGTCGCCGCTACTACGGGGGCAACCAGATCATCGACGAAGTCGAGGACCTGGCCCGGGAGCGGGCCACCTCCCTGTTCGGGGCCGACCACGCCAACGTGCAGCCCCACGCCGGCGCCAATGCCAATCTGGCCGTCTACCAGGCGCTGCTGGAGCCGGGGGACACCATCCTGGCCATGCGGCTCGACCACGGCGGCCACCTCACCCACGGGTCACCGGCCAGCATCACCTCCAAGATCTGGCGGTTCGTCTCCTACGGGGTGTCACCGGCCACCGGCGACGCCGACAAGCCGGGGGAGATCATCGACTTCGACCAGGTCGCCGACGTGGCCCGCCGGGAGCGGCCGAAGTTGATCGTGGCCGGCTCCACCGCCTATTCCCGGATCATCGACTCGATGCCGTTCCGGGAGATCGCCGACTCGGTCGGCGCCCTGTTCATGTTCGATGCCGCCCATCCGGCCGGGCTCATCGCCGGCGGCGCCCATCCGTCCCCGGTCGGGGTGGCCGACGTCGTCACCTTCACCACCCACAAGACCCTGCGCGGCCCGCGGGGTGGGGCCATCCTCTGCAACGCCGAGCACGCCAAGGCCATCGACAGTGCGGTGTTCCCCGGGCTGCAGGGGGGACCGCTCGAGCACGTCATCGCGGCCAAGGCGGTGGCCTTCGCCGAGGCGGCCCGCCCCGAGTTCCGCGCCTACGCCGCCGGTGTGGTGGCCAACGCCGCCGCCCTCGGCCGGTCATTGACGGCCAGCGGGTTCCGGATGGTGTCCGGCGGCACCGAGAACCACCAGGTGCTGCTCGACCTGCGGACCTTCGACGAGGAGCTGACCGGCAAGGTGGCCCAGGAGACTCTCGACCGGGCCGGCATCACCTGCAACCGGAACACCATCCCCGACGATCCCCGCTCCCCGTTCATCACCTCGGGACTCCGCCTGGGCACCGCCGCGCTCACCACCACCGGGATGGGCGAGGCCGAGATGCTGCGCATCGGCGAGCTCATCAGCCGCACGCTCCGGAGCCGGGACGACGACGCCGAGCTGGCGTCCATCCGGGCCGGGGTCGGTGAGCTGTGCGCCGGCTTCCCGCCGTACCCCACCCTGGTCGGCGCGTGAGCCCACCCGACGCCGGTCATCCCCAGGCCGGGCTGGGGCCGACCGCCAGGTGAGCTCGAGCGTGCCGCTCAATTGGTACGGCATCCTCCTGATCGTGGCCGCCGTCTCGGCCTGGGTCCTCACCTTTCCCACCCGCCGGATCGCCACCCGGATCGGCTACGTCGCCCAACCCGACGACCGGAAGGTCCACCAGCGGGTGACCCCGCAGGCCGGCGGGGCCGCCATGTTCCTGGCCCTGCTGGTGACCGTGGCGGTGGCGGCGTCGATCCCGGCGCTGTCGTCGCTGTTCCAGGGATCGTCGGAGCCCCTCGGGCTGGTGCTGGGGGCGGGCGCCATCTTCATCGTCGGGGTGATCGACGACATCCGGGACATGTCGGCGCCGGCCAAGATGGCCGGCCAGGTGCTGGCGGCGATGATCCTCTACTTCCTCGGGGTGACCTGGTTCCAGTTCAAGGTGCCGCTGGCCGGGTTCGTCGTCCTCGGCTCCGACTACACGCCGCTGCTGACCGCCTTGTGGGTCATCGCCATCACCAACGCGGTGAACCTGATCGACGGCCTCGACGGGCTGGCTGCCGGGGTGGTGGCCATCGCCTCGGGGGCGCTGGCCGTCTACGGGCTCCACCTCCAGGCGGTCGGCAATCTCCCGGCCGACAACATCGGGCCGCTGGTGGCCGTGGTGACCTGCGGCATCTGCCTCGGCTTCCTGCCCCACAACTTCTACCCGGCCAAGATCTTCATGGGTGACGCCGGGGCCCTGCTCCTCGGACTGCTGATGGCCGCCTCCACCATGCTCATCGGGGGCCGGGCGGCGGGCGACGTCCGCAGCGGGCAGACCTACTTCTTCTTCGCGCCCCTGTTCATCCCCTTCTTCATCCTCGGGGTGCCCATCTTCGACATGGCCTTCGCCTTCGTGCGCCGGACGGCCAACCGGACCGGGTTCGCCACCCCCGACAAGAACCATCTCCACCACCGGCTGCTCCGGCTCGGCCACGGCCACCGGCGAGCGGTGCTGATCCTGTGGGCGTGGACGGCCCTGCTGTCCGGGTTCATCCTGTTCCCGCTGTACGTGTCGAGCGTCAATGCGGTGATCCCCTTCGGGGCGGCCGCCCTCGGGGTGTTGCTGTTCGCCACCTTCCATCCCGGGTTGCGGGCCGGGGAGGCCGACGCCGAGCCGGCCGGCGTCGACCAAAACGGCGCCACCCCCGGCCACGGTTCTGACCTGGGGATTGACTCCGCCCTCCCGGTGCCCCCTGGTGACCTGGAGGTAACCCGCCGCTAGCGGGCGGGCCGCGTCAAGCCCGGCGTTTTGCCGATAGGGGTCCGGAAGTGCGATGATGTCGCCCGTGAATTGCAGGCCTCTCGCCACCTCCGCCTCCCGCGGCAGCGATGGACGACGGTTTCGGTGATTTCGGAAAACTCTGTTGAAGCACCTCCTCTCCACACCGCCTGACGCGGCACGAGCCGAACGTGGCGGACCATTCCCATCTTCCGAAACCAGACCCTTCGGCTGCCCCGGAACCCGATCCGGATGCCGGGCCGGCTACTGCACCCGGGATCATCGACTTCCTGTCCATGGGGGTGGCCAGCGCCCTGTGCCTGATCCTGGGCGGGGGCATCGGGGTGGGCATCGACGCGTTGGCCCACACCTCTCCGCTCTGGACGTTCGTCGGCCTGGGATTCGGAGTGGTGTGCGCGGTGCTGGTCACCGTGGCCCAGGTCCGCAAGAACTTCAAGGACCTGTAGCGCCGGGGATGGCCCGGCTCCGCCCCGCCGTCGACGGCCAAGGGCGGGTGGCCTAGATGTTCGCCCATTTCTCGCTCCCCGACATCCCCGCGGTGTCCCGCCGGACGGTGACCGCGGCCCTGATCATCGGGGTGGCCGCGCTGGTCGGGTGCATCTCGTTCGGCAAGCCGATGATCGGGGTGGGCGCCTGCATCGGACTCGCCCTCGGCACCCTCAACTTCCGGCTGGTGGGGGCCTCGGTCATCAAGGTGGGCAAGCGGGAGGAAGAGAACAAGCGCCGTCCGCTGGCCCTCAACACGGTGGGCCGCCTCGGGGTCATCTCGGTGATCACCATCGGGTTGCTGCTGCTCTCCTTCCAGCTCGGGTTCGGGGTGCTCTCCGGGCTGGCCGTCTTCCAGCTGGTGCTGCTGGCCAACGTGGCCCGGTCGATGATGAAGTTCGGGCCCCAGGGCGACGGACTGGATGTCTCCCGGCTCGACGGGGCCGACGGTCCCGACGACCGGCGGGGCGAGGCCTGAGCCGATGAGCCTCACCCAGAATCTGATGGGCTTCCACGGCCTGCTCGCCGACGTGACCGTCGGCGACCACATCACCCGAAAGGTGTTCGGGCTGACCATCGACGCCGACCTGCTGTGGTCGACGATCGCCGCCGGCATCATCACCATCGCCCTCGGGCTCATCGTGCGCCACCAGGCGACCTCCAACACCTCGGGCGTCCCGGGCAAGTTCCAACTCGCCTGGGAGATGGTGGTCTCGTCGACCTCCCGCCAGGTCGAAACCTCCATCGGCCCCCGGGGCGCCCGCATCGTGCCGCTGGCGGTCACCCTGTTCGTCTTCATCCTCATCGCCAACCTGTTCACCGTGGTCGGCCTGGGCGCCACCTACGACTTCCTGCTGCCGCCGGCGGCCGACATCAACCTGCCCCTGGCCATGGCCATCTTCGTGATCGTCCTGGTCCACATCTCCTCGATCCGGGCCCGGGGCATCGTGGGCTACGTGAAGCACTACGTGACCCAGCCGTTCCCGATCTTCCTGTTCCCGGCCAACATCTTCATCAACTTCGTGGAGGAGCTGTCCAAGCCGGTCACCCTGGCCCTCCGACTCTTCGGCAACCTGCTGTCGGGAGGGTTGATGCTGGCCCTGCTGGCCTTCCTGGTCCAGTGGAAGCTCGGGGCCATCCCGGTGGGCGGGATCCTGTTCATCGTCTTCGACCCGGTCTGGAAGCTCTTCGACCTGGCCATCGGCATCATCCAGGCGTTCATCTTCGCCCTGTTGACCATCCTCTATTTCGACACCGCCATGAGCGACGTCCACTAGCCACCCAGGCCCCACCCCACCTCGTTCCTTCCACCCACCGATCGTCGTAGAAGATCACCAGAAAAAGGAGAAGCACCAAAATGGCAGACCCAACGATGGCAGAGGCAGTAAAGCTTGCCGGCGCCATGGTCGGCGGAGGCATTGCACTGGGTGGGGGCGCCGTCGGCGCCGCCATCGGTGACGGCCTGGCCGGTAGCCAGACGATCGCCGGGGTGGCCCGTCAGCCCGAGTCCCAGAGCCGGCTGTTCACCATCATGTTCCTGACCGTCGGCCTGGTCGAAGCCATGTACTTCATCAATCTGGCCTTCACCGCGCTGTTCGTCTTCTCGCTGTACAAGAAGTAGGTCCGTGCATTCGGCCGGCCGTTCCCTGGCCTATCCGGCGAGTGCCGTCCCCGACCCTCGGGCCGGAGACGGCATCGACCCTCCCACGAAGCAAGGTTGACAGGACATGCCCATCGCGCCCATCGCCGCCAACAGTAACTTCCTGGTTCCCAACGGCACCCTCATCTTCGAACTGGTCGCCTTCATCCTCGTGCTCGGGGTGCTGGGCTGGAAGGTGCTGCCCATCCTCAACAAGGCGCTGACCGAACGCCAGGACCAGATCCGGGGTGAGCTGGAGGCCGCCGACAAGGCCAAGGCCGACGCCGAGGACGCCGACGCCGAGCGCCGGAACGAGCTGGAAGAGGCGCGCCGGCATGCCCGGGAGATCGTGGCCCAGGCCAACGCCACCGCCGAACAGGTGGTCTCCGCCTCCCAGGCCCGGGCCCAGACCGAGTACGACCGGATCGTGAGCTCGGCCGACGTCGAGATCGCCGGCGCCCGCCAGGCCGCCGTCTCCGAGGTCACCGCCCGGGTCGGGGAGATCGTGCTGGCCGCCGCCGAGCGGGTCATCGGCCGGGAGATCCAGGCCGCCGATCACCGGGACCTGATCGACGAGGCCGTCGCCGCCATCGCCGCGGAAGCCGAGTCCGGGAACACCGCCGGCTCCGCCGGGGTCGCCCGGTGAACCCTGCCCTCCAGGGCTATCTGGCCGCCGTCAGCGAGCGGCTGGCCGCCGACGGCACCCTCGAGCAGGCGGCGTCCGAGTTGTCGGGCGTCTCCGCCCTGGTCGACGGGAGCAACGAGTTGACCCTGGCCCTTGACGACGGGTCGGTGCCCGTTCCGGCCCGCCGGGCCGTCCTCGACGACCTCCTGGAGGGGAAGGTGCTCCCTGAGGTCCGCCGGCTGGTCAACCGGACGGTGACCGTGGTCCCCGCCTCCGAGCTCACCGCCGCGCTGCACTGGCTGACCCACCAGAGCGCCGCCATCGTGGCCCGGACCGCCGATGGCTGGGTGGACGAGGATGCCCCGGTGCTGGGCCGTCTGGCCTCACGGAACCGGGTGGCGGGATATGCCGCCGCGGTGTTCGAGATGGTGGAGACCGCCGAGATCGAAGAGATCGAAGACCAGCTGTTCCGGTTTGCCCGAACCGTGGAGTCCAACCCCGCCCTCCGGGTGGCGTTGGGCGATCGCGATCTCCCGGTCTCGATCCGCCAGGAAGTGGTGGGGGACCTCCTGGGTGACAAGGTCAACCCGGCCACCACCCGGTTGGCCGCCTATGCGGTCAAGGGCGGTCGGGCCCGGGACATCGTCGGCACCCTCGACGCCCTGGTGGCGGCGGCCGCCCGCGCCCGGGGCTGGCGAGTCGCCCGGGTGGTGTCGGCCGACGAGGTGGCCGATGCCCAACGGCGCGGCCTGAGCGAGGCTCTGGCCCGGTTGACCGGATCGCCGGTCGAGCTGCAGGTGACGGTGGACCCGAACCTGCTCGGCGGGGTGGTCGTCCAGGTCGGCGACCTGCTGGTCGACGGCAGCGCCCGCCACCGTCTGGACGAGCTGGAGGAGCACCTCCTCGGGTTCGAAACGGATTATCAAATTCCACAAGGAAGGGAAACAGCCGATGGCTGAGTTGACCATCAACGCCGACGAGATCACCGCTGCGCTGCGGCGGCACGTCGATGACTACACCCCCGAGGTCGATACCGAGCAGGTGGGGCGGATCGTCGAAGTCGGTGACGGGATCGCCCGGATCACCGGACTTCCCGGGGCGGCGGTGAACGAGATCCTCGAATTCGCCGACGGCACCGAGGGCCTGGCCCTCAACCTCGACGAGGAGACCATCGGCGCGGTCATCCTGGGCGAGGACACCGGCCTCGAAGAGGAGCAGCTGGTGAAGGCCACCGGCCGGATCCTCTCGGTCCGGGTCGGCGACGCCCTCCTCGGCCGGGTGGTCAACGCCCTCGGCGAGCCGATCGACGGCAAGGGC
>DASZNG010000138.1:0-4353 GCA_035551535.1 Acidimicrobiales bacterium
TCGCGGTGCTCAACGCCAACTGGCTCCGTCACCGGTTGTCCGGCACCTACGACGTCCCGTTCGACCGGCAGTGCATGCACGAAGTCGTGCTGTCGTCCCGGAATCTCAAGCAGGCCCACGGGGTGCGGGCCCTCGACGTCGCCAAGCGTCTCCTCGAAGAGGGGTTCCATTCACCGACCGTCTACTTCCCCCTCATCGTGGAGGAGGCGCTGATGATCGAGCCCACCGAGACGGAGAGCCCCCAGACCCTCGAAGCCCTGGCCCAAGCGCTCGAACTGATCGCCCGGGAGGCGACGACCCTTCCGACCGGATCGATGGCCGAGGCTCCCCGCAACACTCCGGTCCGCCGGGTCGACGAGGCTCGGGCTGCCCGCACCCTGATACCGACCTTCGACGCCCGGGCCGAGAACTAGACCCGAGGTCGTCATGGAGGGGGGAACCTTCAGCACCCGGTTCGTCGGGCCGTACCTGAAGTTCCACGCCTACATCTACGAGCGCACCGACGGCCGGATCGGCAAGCATTCCAATCGGGTCCCGGCCCTGCTGCTCACCACCACCGGCCGCAAGTCCGGCCAAGCCCGAAGGCTCGGGCTCACCTACTACCGGGATGGCGACGACGTGATCGTGGTCGCCTCCAACGGGGGGAGCGACCATCCCCCGGCCTGGCTGTTGAACTTGCAGGCCGAACCGAGGGTGAAGGTCCGGCTGGGGCGGGAGGTGGTGGGGGCCACCGCCCGGGTGGCCACCCCGGAGGAGCGCAGCCGTCTGTGGCCGCGGGTCAACCGGACCAACCGGGGAATGGCCCCGCTGTTCCACCCGGGGGCGGCCGGTCGCTACGACGTCCACCAGCGGCACACCTCCCGGGAGATCCCGGTGGTGATCATCACCCCCGACCGTCCCTAGCCGGTCAGGCGGCGGGGATGCTGCGGTGGACGACCCAGCCGAGGTCGGACAGGGCCTGAGGGACCGTCCAGACCTGCCCGTTGATCATCGGATCGTTGAGGTTCTGCTCGCCCTGGGTGTCGAGCATGGCATTGAGGGCGGTCGGGAGTTTGTGGGAGGAGACGTCGGGGGTGGCGGCGGTGGCGAATCGCTCATGCCCGCTTGGGTCGATAATGAAGAAGCCGTCGGAATGATCGACGTCGTAGGTCAAGGGCTGGTGGGTCCACCAATCCAGCTGCGGCGGTGAGCCCTCGGCGACCTTCTGGGCCTCCACGTAGAAGAACGAGTTCATGGCCGTGACATTGGCGTCGGTGCCGGTGAGCAGCGTCCAGCTGACCCCGGCGACCTTGGCGTAGGCGGCCAACCGGGCCGGGGTGTCCCGATCCGGATCGACGGAATACTCCACCACGGCCACCTGCTGGCCCAGGCCGGCCTTCTCGACCGCCTGTTGCACCAGGGCGAGGTTCTCGGTGGTCAGCGGGCAGACCTCCTGGCAGAGAGTCAACATCGGGGCCAGCACCACGGTCCTGCCTCGGAAGGCGGCCAGGGTGGTCGGCGCCCCGTTCTGGTTGACCATCGGGATGGACGGGACGGCCCGGTTCTGGACGATGCCCTGCGACGCCGGGGGCGCCCCGGGCACCGCACTCGAGGAACAACCGGACAGCAGTGCGGCACCCACCGCGATCGTGACCAGTGCCAAGACGACCGTGCCGGAATACCGATGGGAACGAAAGGAACCGCGTCTCGGCACCCGGCTGAGGCTATACAGGCGCGCATCCAAAGTCAGATCGGGCCCGGTTCCCGGGCCGGAGGGTCAATCCAGCAGGTCGGGCTGCTCCCGCACGATGCGTTGGAACAGGGGCTGGAAGCTGAACCACCCGGCCAGATGCGAACCGACCTGGTCGTGGGTGGTCTTGGCCATGGCGGCATCGATGAGGATCGGCTCGCCAGCGGCGGAGGCCAGCAACTGGGCCTGGCACGAACGCTCCATGGTGATGAACCACCACACCGCCTCGTCGACAGATTCACCGACGGTGAGCAGCCCGTGGTTCCGGAGGATGGTGGCCTTGTTCTCCCCGAGGGCGTGGGCGATCCGCTTGCCTTCTTCGATGTCGAGGACCACGCCGGTGTAGTCGTTGAACACCGAGTGGTCGTCGTAGAAGGCACAGACGTCCTGGGTGATGGGATCGAGGGTCTTGCCCAGGGTGGCCCAGGACTTCCCGTAGATGGAATGGGCATGGGCGGCGGCCACCACGTCGGGCCGGGCGGCGTGAACCTGGGAGTGGATGGCGAACGCCGCGGTATTGACCGGCCGGTTGCCCTCGACGACGCTGCCCTCGTGATTGACCAGCAGGAGATCGGACACCCGGATGTGTCCGAAGTGGACACCGAACGGATTCACCCAGAAGTGGTCGAGGTGCTCTGGATCCCGGGCGGTGATGTGGCCGGCCACCCCTTCGTCGAACCCGAACTTGGAGAACAGCCGGAATCCGGCGGCCAGTCGCTGCTTACGGTGGAGCCGCTCCTCCTCGATCGAGTCGAACACCATTGACTGCGGACGTTCGATGACTTCTGGCATGGCTCCTCCTCGACGTTTCGGTGAATTCTGAAACGGTATCGACCTACTTCCCCCAGTCTAGGCCCGAGACCGGTTCCCGGGTCAGCGACATCGGCGGGCGGTCAGGAGAGCTGGGGCGTCTCGTCCGGGCGCCTGCAAGTCAACCCGGCATGACTTTGACGTGATTGCTATTCTTTCGGCGACCAGAAGCGGGGCCGCGTAAAGCGGTGAACATCCAACCTAGAAGGGTTGGAACCGAAGGGGGAAACCGTGATCGGAGCTCCGCATCGACCGAGTTCGACCGGACCGAGGCGGCGGGGTCGTCTCCTTCTGGCCTCGCTGATCGCGACCGCCGGGCTGGCGGTGCCACTCGCCATCGGAGGCGGTACGGCGGCCGCGGCCGGTCCGCCGAGTACGACCTGCACCAACAACGGCGCCAATCCGGGTTCGCTCGCCGCCGGCACCTATTCGAGCGTCCTGGTTTCGGGAGCCTGCGCTGTCAATGCCGGAACCGTCATCGTCGCCGGCAACGTCACCGTCCAGCCGGGGGCGACGTTGTTGGCCGCCTACGCTAACAACTCCACCGGGCCCGGCACCTCGAGCTTGACGGTGAGCGGCAACATCACGGCCGGGACCGGCTCGACCGTGATCCTCGGCTGCGAAGGAGCCCACTTCGCCTGCCTCGATGACCCCAACCAGTCCAATCCCACCTTGTCGAGCGCGGTGGTAGTGGGAGGAAGCCTCAGCGCGCCCGGAGCCCTCGGGATCCTCGTTCATGACTCGTCGATTGGCGGTGACGTCATTCAGAGTGGTGGGGGAGGGGGAGTCAACTGCACCCCGAGCGGCCCGTTCGCCCAGTTCATGTCGCCGGTGTACAGCGACTACGAGGACGTCAGCGTCGGCGGGAACCTCTCGGTGACCGGACTGGGATCGTGCTGGCTGGGCATCCTGCGGGTCCAAGTGGGTGGCAGCATCACCATGAGCAACAACACCATGGCCGACCCTGACGCCAATGAGGTCCTCACCAACACCGTGGCCGGAAACGTGATCTGCCAGGGAAATTCTCCGGCCAACCAATACGGTGACTCGGCCGGGTCGCCCAACGTGGTGACCGGCTTTGCCGTGGGACAGTGCAGCTTCGGCACCCTGGCCGCCAATCCGGCCCCCGAGCCCGCCAATCCTGGACCCCCGCCCACACCAGCCGTACCCGCGGGTCCCTTGACCCCGATCTCGGTGCCCAGCGGCGTCTTGACCGGATACACCATGGGGGCAGCCGATGGTGGCGCCTTCGCCCTCGGAGCGGCTGGCTTCTTCGGATCGGGAGCCGGCACCTCGCCCTCCTCCCCGTTCGTAGGCATTGCCACCGCGCCGGGAGGTCGGGGGTACTACCTCGCCACCGCCAATGGGAAGGTGCTCGGGCTGGGTCCGAACGCGCCGTCCTTCGGTGACGTGTCGTCGCTGCCGCTGACCAAGCCGATCGTCGGCATCGCCACCGCGCCGGGTGGCGACGGCTACGACCTGGCGGCCAGCGACGGGGGAGTGTTCACGTTCAACACCAAGTTCTACGGCTCGGCCGGCGCCATTCACCTCAACCAACCGGTCGTGGGCATGGCGATGGCCGCCACCGGCGACGGCTACTTCCTGGTCGCCTCCGACGGGGGCATCTTCAACTATGGGCCGGGAGCCACCTTCCAGGGCTCCACCGGGGCCATCCACCTCAACCAGCCCATCGTCGGGATGGCGGTCGATCCCGCCACCGGTGGCTACTGGCTGGTGGCGGCCGACGGCGGGGTGTTCGCCTTCAACGCCCCGTTCATGGGCTCGACCGGCGCCATCCACCTCAACCAACCGGT
>DASZNG010000139.1:0-25367 GCA_035551535.1 Acidimicrobiales bacterium
AACGGCATCGCCGCCCTCACCGTGGTCTCGATCATCCTCCTGGTGGTGACCCGGGCCCGGGTGGCCGACCTGATCCCGCTGTATGCCTGCACCGTGTTCACCGGCTTCACCATGGCCGGGGCGGGCATGACCAAGTACTTCCTCACCCACCCGGGGCCCAAACGGACCCAGAACCTGGCCATCAGCGCCATCGCCTTCGTGTTGAGCGCGGTGGTGACCCTCATCTTCGTGGTCACCGAGTTCACCAACGGGGCCTGGCTGATCGTGGTGGCCATCCCGCTCATCGTGTTCTTCCTCACCCGCACCCACCGCCGTTACCAGGAGGAGAAGCAGGTCCTGATCCAGGACGCCTCGGGCGCCGCCGCCGGCGCCACCGAGACCCGGGCCCTGCGGCACAGCGTGACCCTGGTGCTGGTGGACAACCTCGACCTGGCCACCATCCGGGCCCTCCAGCTGGCCCGCTCCTTCTCCCCGTCCGGCGAGGTGCGGGCCGTGCACTTCGTCATCGACTCGGCCCACGCCGAGCTGCTGGCTACCCAGTGGCGGAAGCTGGGTATGGGCGAGCTGCCGCTGGAGCTGGTCGAGTGCCCCGACCGGCGCCTGTCCCGGGCCGCCACCGAGATGGCCGCCGAGTTGGCGGCCGACGGGCAGACCGAGGTCATGCTGGTCCTCCCCCGGCGCCTCTACCGCGGGGTGGCCAACCGGTTGCTGCACAGCCACGCCGCCGACCGCATCGTCACCGCCGTCAGCACCCTGCCGCACGTGAGCGCCACCATCGCCCCGTTCGACGTCACCGGACTGGTGAAGCGGCGCTCGGCCCTGCTGGCCGAGGAGCGATCGCCGGGCAAGCGGAAGCCGGCCATGGTGCCCATCCGCCGATCACCGCTGGACAAGCGCCTCATCGAGGTGGCCGGGGCCACCCGGCTGTGTGACCTGACCTATCGAGAGCGGACGGTGGTGGCCGGCCGGGTGCGATCGGTCCGGGTCCAGCCGTGGTCGGGGGCGGTGGCCCTCGAGTGCACCATCGTGGACGACACCGGGGCCCTGAACCTGGTGTTCCTGGGTCGGCGGGCGGTGCCGGGCATCGAGCCCGGCGCCCAGCTCCGGGCCGAGGGGATGATCGGCCGGCACAAGGGCTGCCTGGCCGTCATCAACCCGATGTACGAGTTGCTGGGCGCCCAGGAGCCCGAGCCGGTCGACTGATGGCGCCGAGGTCTAGAAGAAGCTGAACTTCGGGATCCCCGAGGAGATGCCCTTGAACAGCTCGCCCTTGGCGTCGGCCAGCTCCTTGGGGCTCCACATCGAGTCCCGGTGGATCTCCCCCACCGGGTGGAACCCGGCAGTGGCATAGATGTTGCCGCCGAAGACGATGAAATTCTGGCCGGTGACGTCGGCCGCCTCGTCGGAGGCCAGAAACCCGACCAGCTGGGCGACGTTGCGGGGATCCCACTCGTCGAACCCTTCCTCCGCCTTGGCCATCTCCCCGAACAGGCCCTCGGTCATCCGGGTCCGGGCCCGGGGGGAGATGGAGTTGACGGTGATGCCGTAGCGCTCGAGCTCCCGGGCCAGCACCCAGGTCATCGAGGCGATGCCCGCCTTGGCCGCCGAGTAGTTGGCCTGGCCGGCGTTCCCGTACAGCCCGGCTTCCGACGAGGTGTTGACGATCCGGCCGGTCACCGTCTCGCCGGCCTTGGCCCGCCCCCGCCAGTAGATGGCGGCGTGGTGGGTGGGGGCGAAGTGACCTTTCAGGTGGACCCGGATGACGTCGTCCCAGTCGGACTCGTCCATGTTGAAGCTCATCTTGTCCCGCAGGATCCCGGCGTTGTTGACCAGGATGTCGAGCTGGCCGAAGGTGTCGACGGCCTGGTCGACGAGCGCCTTGGCCCCCTCCCAGGAGCTCACGTCGGAGGAGTTGACCGCCCCGTCGCTGCCGCCGGCCTTGATGAGCTCGACCACCTCTTCGGCCGGGTGCTTGTCGCCCCCCTCGCCCTTGACCGAGGCGCCGACGTCGTTGACGATGACCTTGGCCCCCTCGGACGCCAGCAGCAGGGCCTCCTCCCGTCCGATGCCCCGACCTGCGCCGGTGACGATGGCTACCTTGCCGTCGAGCAGTCCCATGAGTGGCCTCCTGTGCCTGGTTGCGGAATTGAGCCGATGTGCGCCGTCCAAGCGGGCAGAAACCGGCGCCGATGGAGCGGTGGAACCCGCGAAGCATGGCCGAAACCCACCCTTCCCGGCAAGACGGCGATGCTAGGTTCGGACGTCGTCCCATGGTGAACGGAGATGAAGTGAGCGGAGAGACCGACGCCGCGGCCAGCCCCAACGGGACCGGTCCGCTGGCGACCGCCGCCGCCAAGGTCACCCCCCTGCTGTCCCGGGTGGAGATGAAGGCCCGTCGCGAGGCCACCCGGCTGGCCGGGCTGTCGTTCGCCCAGCTTCCCCCCGCCCAGGCGGTGCGGATGGTCTACAACGTGCTGCTCCGGCGGGAGCCCGATCCCACCGGTTGGACCGACCTGACCACGGCCATGTCCGCCGGCCAGCTGAGCCACGACGACGTGATGGACCGGGTCCGTTGTTCGAGCGAGTACCGGACCCAGGTCCCGGTGGGGGTGAACAACCTCCACAGTTCGCTGCACGCCAGCCGCTGCGAGTTCATCATCGGCCTGCCCCCGGCCCGGCGCATCATCGACCTCGGCGGCGGCCACACCATCGATCCCCGGGGGGCGCTGGTGGTGCTCGGCTATCCCTACGACTTCGACGAGCTGGTGGTGGTCGATCTTCCCCCCGACGACCGGCACCCGCTGTACCACTCCGAGCGGTTCGGAGCCGGCGACACCGAGCGGGGCCAGGTGCGCTACGAGTACCGGTCGATGGCCGACCTGTCGTTCGCCGCCGACGACTCGGTGGACCTCATCTACAGCGGCCAGTCCATCGAGCACGTGACCCCGGCCGACGGCGACATCGTCCTCGGCGAGGCCCTCCGGGTGCTGAAGCCCGGCGGCTTTCTGGCCATCGACACCCCCAACGGCAAGGTCTGCCGATTGCAGCAGGATGGCTTCATCGATCCCGACCACAAAGTCGAGTACACCCTGGAGGAGCTCCGCACCAAGGTCGGGGCCGCCGGCTTCGAGGTGGTGGCCGAGCGGGGGCTCAACTGGGGCGGGCCGGCGGTGGCCCGGGGCGAGTTCGATCCCGAGACCCTGGCCGCCCACTACGGGACCTTCTTCGACGCCGAGTCCTGTTACCTGCTGGCCCTGTTGTGCCGGAAGCCGGTCGCCGGCTGAGCGCCAACGGTTACCGGGGGACCACGATCACCCCGAGGACCGAGGCGTTGCGGCGCTCGGTCTCGGCCTCCACTTCGCGCATGAACGTGCCGGCCTGGGGCGACAGCGATTCCGACCAGGCCCGCAGGCCCTGCTGGATCACCGTCAGGTCGGCCAGCCGGGGAACGAAATCGTCGAGGGCGACGGCCACCGCCTCGGGGTACGGGGAGGCCAGTTGCTCGGCCACCCATTCCCGGGCCAGCCGACGGGTGGTCTCGTCGTCATCGGCGGGCAGGCCCACCACCTGGGTGGCCAGGCTCCGGAGCCGGGCGAACAGCATCTCGTGCCCAGGGGCGGCCACCAACCGCTCGAGGAGTTCGGTGACCTGCTCGGGGAGGAGCATCTGGCCGAACAGCGGGGGCACCGGGAGCTCCCACGAGCTGAAGATCTCGAGATAGGCGGCGGCCGCCCGACCCGAGAGCGGCCGGCTGAGGCGACCGAACATGCCGATGCTGTCCCGCTGGGTGGTGGCCAGCCGAGCCATCGACCCGGACGGGTCGTCGTCGGTCTGTCCGAGGGCGTGGTCGACCGCCTCCAGGAGGCTCTCGATGCGCCGCCGCTCGCCGTCGAGGACCAGCCGGTGCTGGACCAGGGCGGTGTGGAGGGTCTCCTGCTCGTCGTGGAGGCAGGCCCGGATGGCGTCGAGCCCCATGCCCAGGCTCCGGAGCAGGTCGATCCGGAGCAACAGCAGCACATCGGCGGGGCGGAAGGTCCGGTACCCGCTGTCGAGGTGGTCGGGGGCGATCAGCCCGATGGCCTCGTAGTGGCGGATCCGGCCGGCGGTGATGCCGGTGAGGGCGGTCACGTCGCCGATGAACAGGGAGCCGGTTTGGGGCAAGGCCCTTGACTCTACGACTATCGGAGGGTTTTGGATGGTAGCGGGATCCACGGGGTGGGCGACGGGAGAGGAAGTGCATCAGATCTGGGGGACATTGGGCGGACGCTGGTACGTCACCGTGTTCGGAGCCACCTTCCTGTGGAGGGCCAGCCGGTACCTGGGGTGGAAGCGGACGATGCTCTATGCGGTGGCGGCGGTGGGGGTCGGGGCGCTGGCCGAGAATTGTTCGGTCCACTTCGGGTTTCCCTATACCGGCTACAGCTTCAACCCGGCCCTTCGCCACCATGAGATCTTCATCGGCGACGTGCCGCTGATGGTCCCGCTCTCCTATACCTTCCTCGGTTACTTCGGGTTCACCGCCGGACGGCTGCTGACCAGCGGCCCCGGGCAGACACGGGCCCGCCGTCCCTGGCACGAGTATCTGGTCGCCCTCGTCCTCACGGTGTGGGCGCTGTGGATCATGGACCCGGTGTCCCGTCTCGGGCCCCGGTGGTTCCTGGGCCCGGTGTTCCACTATCGCGGCCCCGGATTCTGGTTCGGGCTCCCGCTCGGCAGCCAGGCCGGCTTCACCCTGACCGCGGCCATCCTGTTGGCCATCCTCACCTCCATGACCCGAGACGAGCCCAACCGCCGGATCGAACGCTGGGTGGACCATCCCCACCTGGTCAGCCTGGTCACCTACAACGGCCAGATCCTGTGGTTGGCCATCGTGGCGATGGTGCTCGGCGCCGACGAGCTGGCCGGGTCCGCTCTCCTCATCTGGGTGCCGGCCGCGGCGATGTCCGCGGTGCTGTGGAGCGTGCTCCGAACGGTCCCTGCGGTATCGGCCCCACCGGGGGGGTCGCGAACGTCGCCGGCCCCCCGGGAGGAACCGGCCCGACCCCGGGTGCGCACATGAGCGACGACACCCTCCAGGTTCCCTTGGGGGATCCGGCCTTCTTTGCCGGCGACCCCCACCCGGAGCTGGCCGAGCTCCGCCGCCGCTGCCCGATCAGCTGGCAATCGGACGGGGAGTTCTGGGCGGTGACCAGCCTGCGCGACATCCAGACGGTGGGCAAGGACCCGGCCACCTTCTGTTCCGGCCAGGGGGTGCTGATGTCCGACCGGGGCCGGGACATCGCCGCCGAGGATTCGCTGCTGTATCTCGACCCGCCGCGCCACGAGCAGTACCGCAAGCTGGTCAACCGGGCCTTCACCCCCCGCCGGGTGGCCACCCTCGAACCGCGGATACGGCAGCTGACCCTCGAGCTGCTCGACACCATCGACCCCCGCAGTCCGGTCGACCTGGTCGACTCCCTGTGCGCCCCGCTCCCGATGCTGGTCATCGCCGAGCTCCTCGGCCTCCCGGACGAGGACCGGGAGAGTTTCCGCCGTTGGTCGGACGCCATCATGGAGGCGGCCACCGACCTCAACGAGGAGAACGCCGTCCAGGCGATGGAGCTCATCGCCTACTTCGACGTCCAACTCGACCAGCGGACCGACGCACCCACCGAGGACCTGTTGAGCGGGCTGCTCATGGCCGAGGTGGACGGGGCCAGCCTCACCCGGGCCGAGGTCCAGGGGTTCTGTATGACCCTGATGGTGGCGGGCAATGAGACCACCCGGTCGCTGGTCTCCGGCGGGATGGTGGAGCTGGCCCGGCACCCCGACCAACGGGCCCGGCTGGTGGCGGACCCCGAGCTCATCCCGGTGGCCGTCGAGGAGATGCTCCGATGGGTCACCCCGATCATGGCCATGGCCCGCACCACCACCCGGTCGGTCAGCCTCGGCGACGCCGAGCTGGGTGCGGGGGAGTTCGTGGTCCTCGCCTACGGGGCGGCCAACCGCGACGAGGAGGTGTTCGGCAACGACGCCGGCGTCTTCGACATCTCCCGGAACCCGAATCCCCACGTGTCGTTCGGCTTCGGCGAGCACTTCTGTATCGGGGCCAGCCTGGCCCGGCTCGAGGCCCGGATCCTCCTCGAGGAGGTCCTGGCCCGTTGGCCCGACTACCAGTTGGCCGGAGAGGTGGTGCGGGCCCCCTCGACGCTGTTTCGCCAGATCACCCGGGCGCCGGTACTGTTCGCCCGATGACGACCGGGGCCACCTCCACCGGGGAGCGCCGCAGCCGGGCGCCGGAGTGGGACGCCTTGTTCATCGGTGGGCACTGGGTCTCCCGGGCCGGGAGTCCCGGCTTCGAGGTCGTCTCTCCCCATGACGCCCAGCCGGTGGGCCGGGCCCCGATGGCGACGACCGACGACGTCGACCTGGCGGTGGCCGGCGCCCGCCACGCCTTCGACGTCGGCCCCTGGTCCCGCCTCGAGCCCGGAGCCCGGGTGGAGGTGCTCCGGCGCTTCGCCGACATCTACGAAGCTCGGCTGGAGGAGATGGCCCGGCTGATCACCGCCGAGTCGGGCTCGCCGATCACCTTCTCCCGGCTTGCCCAGGCCTGGGCCCCCTGGTCGCTGCTCGATACCACGCTCGACCTCGCCTCGGTCGTCGACTGGGAGGAGGCGCGGGCCGGCCCCTTCGGGACCACCCTGGTGCGGCGCGAGCCGGTCGGGGTGGTGGCCGCCATCGCCCCCTGGAACGTGCCCCAGATGACCATCATCTCGAAGTTGGCCCCGGCGCTGGTGGCCGGGTGCACCATCGTGGTCAAACCGTCGCCCGAGACCCCGCTGGACGGGTTGTTGATGGCCGAGTGGATCGACGAGGCCGGCCTCCCCGACGGCGTCGTCAGTGTGCTGCCCGCCGATCGGGAGGTCGGTGAGCATCTGGTCTCACACCCCGGAGTCGACCGGGTCGCCTTCACCGGCTCCACCGCCGCCGGCCGGCGGATCGGGGCGATCTGCGGGGAACAGATCAAGCGGGTGGGTCTCGAGCTCGGCGGCAAGTCGGCCGCCATCGTCCTCGACGACGCCGATCTGACCGAGACGGTCGCCGGGCTGCGCTTCGCCTCGTTCATGAACAGCGGGCAGGCGTGCGCGGCCCAGACCCGGGTGCTGGTTCCCCGGCGCCGGCACGACGAGATCGCCGATGCCCTGGGGGAGATGGCCCGCGGGCTGGTGGTCGGCGATCCGCTCGACGATGCCACCGAGATCGGTCCGATGGTCTCCCGACGCCACCAGGAGCGGGTGGCCGGCTACATCGGTGTCGGGACCGACGAGGGCGCCCGGGTGGTGGCCGGGGGCCCGGGGGTTCCCGACGGGCTGGCCGACGGTTGCTATGTGCGCCCGACCATCTTCGCCTCGGTCGACAACCACATGAGGATCGCCCGGGAGGAGATCTTCGGCCCGGTGGTGGTGGTCGTCCCCTACGACACCGAGGACGACGCCGTCCGGATCGCCAACGATTCCGACTACGGGTTGGCCGGCTCGGTGTGGACAGGCGACCAACCGCACGGAGTGGAGGTGGCCCGCCGCATCCGGACCGGGACCGTCGGCGTCAACAAGTACGCCCCCGACCTCTCCAGTCCCTTCGGCGGGTACAAGTCGAGCGGCATCGGCCGGGAGTACGGCCGGGAGGGGCTCGAGGAGTACTTCGAGCTCAAGTCCATTGCCCCCTGAGGTGGCGGCGACCGCGGCCGAGGCGCTGCGGGCCCGGGCCGGTGACACCACGCCCGGTCTGGTGTTCGAGGGGTCCACCTGGACGTGGGCCGAGATGGTGGCCGAGATGTCGGCCCGCTCGGCCTGGCTCCGGACCTTCACCGCCGGTCGGCCGCCCCATGTCGGGGTGCTGCTCGACAACGTCCCCGAATTCCTCTTCACTCTGGGGGCGACCATCCTGTCGGGGTCGGTGCTGGTCGGCCTCAACTCGACCCGCCGGGGCGCGGAGCTGGCCACGGACATCCGCCACACCGACTGTGCGGTCATCGCCACCGATGCCGAGCACGCCTGGTTGCTGGACGGGTTGGATCTCGGGTCGGCCCGGGTCGTCGATGTCGACGACGCCCCCGCCGGCACCCGGACCGGCGATCCCGAAACCGCCGTCCCGTCCGCCGACGACCTCGCCCTCCTGCTGTTCACCGCCGGCTCCACCGGCACCCCCAAGGCGGTACGGGTCACCCAGGGAAGGATCGCCCGGTCGGCCACCGGCCCCGGATTCAGTGCGAGCGACGTCATGTACTGCGCCATGCCTCTCTTCCACGGCAACGCGCTGTTCTCCAGCGTGTTCCCGGCCATGGGTTGCGGCGCCTCCATCGTGCTGCGCCGTCGGTTCTCGGCCTCGGAGTTCATGCCCGACGTCCGGGCGTCGGAGGCCACCTTCTTCGCCACCATCGGCCGGGCGCTCTCCTTCATCGTCGGCACCCCGGCCGATCCGGAGGATCGGAACCACCACCTCCGGTTCGTGCTGGCCCCCGAGTCGTCGCCGACCGACATGGCCGCCTTCGAGGCCCGGTTCGGGGTCAAGGTCTTCTCCGGGTACGGCTCCAGCGAGAATGCCATCATCTTCGTCCCCCAGCCGGGTCTCCCGGTCGACGCCCTCGGGGTGCCGTTGGACGGTCTGGATGTCGCCATCGCCGATCCCGACACCGGGGAGGAGTGCGAGCGCGCCCGGTTCGACGAATCGGGGAGGATGCTGAACGCCGCCTCCGCCATCGGGGAGATCGTCGGGCGCAACGCCCTCGGGCGCTTCGAGGGCTACTACCACAACCCCGAGGCGACCGCCGCCCGCTCGCGCCGCGGGTGGTACTGGTCCGGCGACCTCGGGTATCGCGACGCGCGAGGGATCTTCTACTTCGCCGGGCGGAACGTCGACTGGCTGCGGGTCGACGGGGAGAATTTCGCCTCGGCGCCGGTCGAACGGGTGCTGCACCGATTCGAGGGCGTCACCGGGGTGGCGGTCTTCGGGGTCCCCGACGAGCGGACCGTCGACGACCAGGTGATGGCCGTCCTCGAACTTGCCGGGCCGGGCGGATTCGACCCGTCGGCCTTCGACGAGTTCCTGGCCGCCCAGCCCGACCTGGGCACCAAGTGGACACCCCGCTATGTCCGGGTGGTGGATCGTCTGCCGGTCGGCGCGACCAACAAGCTCGACAAGCGGGTGCTGAAAGAGACCGGTTGGCGGGCCGACGGCCCGGTGTACTGGCGACCCGACCGGCGCCAACCCCTGCGGCTGATGTCTCCGGGTGATGCCGGCGGGCTCGAAGCCTCGTTCGGGCTCCATCGCCCGCGCCGGTAGCTCCGGCGCCTTCCGGGTCGGGTTGTGTCAGGGTGAGGGGATGACCGACGACTGGGCCCGACCGGTGGTGCACTGGGAGATCGTGGCCCACGACCCGGTCCGGCTGGGCGACTTCTACCGGGGCCTGTTCAATTGGGAGATCGGTGACGGTCCGATCATGACCGTGACTCCCGGCCTCGGGGGCCCCGAACCCGGGCCCGGCGGCCACCTCCGGCAGGGCGACGACGCCGGGGTGCGCCTCTACATCCAGGTGCGCGACCTGCGAACCTCGCTGACGCTGGCCGCCGAGCTGGGCGGCGAGGTCATCTCCGAGCCCTTCGACCTTCCCGGCGCCCCGACCCTGGCGGTGATCCACGATCCCGAGGGCAACGAGGTGATGCTCGTCCAGGCGTGAGCCCGGCGATCAGTCCAGGGTCTGGTAGGACCGGGTCTCGACGCTGTCCTCGTCGATGAGGGCCATGAACGCCCGCGGCGCCGGATCCCGGTTCCATCCGTCGACATAGTCGGCGGCATCGGCGGCCGAGGCCCACAGGTCGATGACCACCCAGGCGCCGTCCGGGTTACGGGCGGTGGTCCGGCGGACCATCCCGGGCTGGTGATAGGCGAATTCGACCTGGACCCGACGGTCGGCGAGCACGAAGTCGGCCTCGGACGTCTCCGGCCGCAGCCGGAAGGTCATGATCTCGATCTGCACCCGGCGCTCCTCTGGTGGTGGCCGACGGGTCGGCCCGTGGCTGGCAACCGCCTCAGTGTCGCAGAGGGGTCCGGCCGAGGCCATCGCTTCGGTGGCAGCCAACCGGGCCAGAATGGGTCATGCCGAGAACCGTGGGGCGCAGTCCGGAGGGCGGAGATCGTCAGAGCCGGGCGTCCAGGAGGCTTTGGTTCGGGCTCATCGGGCTATTGGTGGTGCTGGTGGCGGGAACCGTCGGGTACCTGCTGTTCGGGTACAGCGTCCTCGACGCCATCTTCCAGACGATCATCACCGTGACCACGGTGGGCTTCGGTGAAGCTCACCAATTCGGCAACGGCCAGAAGATATTCACCATCGTGCTGATCGTCACCGGGGTCGGTACCGCCGCCTACACGTTCAGCGTGGGGGTGGAAACGCTCGTCGAGGGCTACCTCGCCGACGAATTCGGGAGGCGAAGGATGGAACGTCAGATCCGGGAGATGCGGGGCCACGTGGTGCTGTGCGGATGGGGGCGGGTGGGGCAGTCGATCGCCCGGTACCTCCTGACCTCGAACGACGACGTGGTGGTGGTCGACTCGGCCGCCGACCGGATCGCCACCGTGGACGGGCCGGCGGTGTGTGGCGACGCCACCGACGAGGAGGTGCTGCGGGCGGCCGGCATCGACCGGGCCCGGGTGCTGATCACCGCCCTCAACGGGGACGCCGACAACCTCTATGTCACCCTGACCGGGCGGTCGATGCGACCCGACCTGTTCATCGTCTCCCGTATCGCCTCGGAATCCGCCGGCGCCAAACTCATCCAAGCCGGGGCCGACCGGGTGGTCAACCCGCAGGACCTGGGCGGCGCCCGGATGGCGGCGCTGGCCGTGCAGCCCCACGTCGCCGAGTTCCTCGACGTCGTCATGCACGACGGCAGCCTCGAGTTCCGCCTCGAGCAGATCGACGTGCCCGCCAACTCGTCGCTGGTCGGTCAGACCCTGCGGAGCGCCCGGGTCCATGCCCACACCGGCGCCCTGGTCCTCGCCCTCCGCCACCCGACCGAGGAGTTCCGGACCAACCCTCCGCCCGAGGCCGAGATCGGCGAGGGCGATGTCCTGGTCGTGATCGGCAACCTGGAGCAGATCGAGGCGCTCCGCTCGCTGGCTCTGAGCCAAGAGGCCCTGGATCAGATCTGAGCTCGGCCGACCCCGGCCGACCACGCCTCGACGGTGGTGACCTCGGCCTGCCGGGCGAAGACCTTCTCGGTCAGCACCCGGTGAACTTCGTCGTCGGCGTCCAGGCAGCCGTCGGCCAGCACGGCCAGCCGGAAGTCCATATCCGCGGCCTGGCGGAGGGTGGAGAGGACCACCCCGCTGGTGGCGACCCCGGCCAACACCAACGAGTCCACGTCGGCGGCTCGGAGGAGGACATCGAGGTCGCTGCCGGCGAACGCGCTCACCCGCTTCTTTACCACCACGACGTCAGCGTCCCGAACTTCGAGATCGGGGTGGAGGTCGGTTCCGGGGTCGGTGTCGAGCAACGCGCCGGAGGTGGTGAGCGCCGAGAAGTTCTGGTTCTGCGGGGACACCTCGGGATAGCCGGGGCGAAACCCGACCTTCACCCACAGCACCGGGAACCCGGCCGATCGGGCGGTCTCGGCGGCCGCATTGATCCGCGGCACGAAGCCGGAATTGGCCCCGAAGCGACCCAGGACGCCGGTTTGCAGGTCCATGAGCAGAAGAGCGGTGGTGGGCATGGCGGGCTCCTAACGGCTACAACCAAGCAAATATGTTGGTCCAGGGTTAGCGTGGCCGCACACTACGCGTAGCCCGCTAGTGACGGGGCTGGCCAGCTGAGGAGCGCGTATTCGGCTTTCGCTGGTTTGGACATCCGGGGCTCGTGGGTTGCGCCCAACCACCGGAGGCTCACCATGTCCACTGTCCAACGCTGGCAGACCCCTGCCTGCCTGAGTTTGGTTCTCATCGCGGCAATCCTGTTCGTGTTCTCGCTGGGCCTGCGAACCGAGTTGCGCCCGGTGGCCACCGGGCAAACTCCGGTGGCCGCGGTCACCCCCGCTCCGACGGTCTGCCCGACGACGGCGGCCGCCACAACCGTGGCGACCCCGCCTCCGACCCCGCCCCCGGCTCCGATCGGCATCAACCAGAATGTCTCGGGCTCGAGCAACCTGGCGGTGGCCGGGAGGGGAAACCAGACCCAGGGGAATGACGGTGGCTTCGGCGACGTCGGACTCCAGTTCCAGAATGTCAACGTGCTGGCCCCCATCAACATCGTCCACATTTCCAACGAGGGCAGCGGCAATACCAACAACGTGAACATCGGCCCGGGGGGTCCGGTCACCACCACCACCCCGACCACGGTCGACCCCAGCACCCCGGCCCCGGCCGCCGTCGACCCGAGCACCACCCCGACGACGGACCCGAACGCGACGCCGACCACCATCCCGACCCGGGTCTGGACGCCGCCGACGGCGACGACCACCACCACGGATCCGAGCTCGACGACGACCGCGGCCACGCCGTGACCGTTTGGGGCTGAGGCCGCTCGGCACCGGACCCCGAGCGTCGACGAAGTCAGACCGGTGGCCCCCGCCGATCAGCGGTCGGCGGGGGTTAGGTCTCGTTCGAAGGCAAACGCCTCCGGGTAGGGACCGAAGGGCGGGATGGCCCGGTAGCCGAGGTGTCCGTACATGGCGATGGCCTCGGGCTGGGCCGGCCCGGTCTCCAGCTGCACCCGGGTGTAGCCGAGTTGGCCGGCAACGGCTTCCAACCCGGCCAGGACGGTACGGGCCAGGCCGCGCTGGCGGTACCCGGGAGACGTCCACATGCGCTTGACCTCGCCGGTGTCGCCATCCAGCCGACGGATGCCACCGCCGGCCACCGTGTGCCCGCCGTCGAGGAGGACGACGAACGCCCCGGTGGGGGGATCGAAATCGTCGGGATGAGCCAGGGCCATCTCGTCGCTCGGTCCGTACCGGTGCTCGTACTCGGCCGCCAGACCGGCGAGCAGGGGACCGACGATCGGGTCGGACAACCGAACCTGGCGGAGTTCCATCCGCCAATTATCGCCGCCCAGGGCGGACGTCCGGCCACGACCTGGTCGGGGCGGCTCTGGCTCCGGCCGGCCGCCGAAATTTCTCGGTGCGGGCGAGAGGACTCGAACCTCCACCCCCGAAGGGACCGGGACCTAAACCCGGCGCGTCTGCCAGTTCCGCCACACCCGCAAGACCGACAAACTACCAAGCCGCGCCCATCAGTTTCACGGGAGGCCGTTGGCCTGCTGGCTATAGTCGTCGGAATGTCCGCATCGACCCCGTCCAAGCCCACCGCGGCCGCGCCGGCGCCCGAGGCACCCCCGACGGCGGCCTCCCCGAAGGCTCCGCCGGCGTCGTCCGACGAGTTCGATGCCACCCAGCGGGCCGAGTACCTGACCACGGTGATGGCCGAGATCGACGCCGAAGTCAGGCACCGTCGGGCGTCGGGAGATCTGCCGGCGGGTCTCGAACGCGAGCTCGACGAGCTCTTCTTGGAATTCTCCCCGGTCGGCCTCCAGGGGAAGGCCCGCCTCCGGGAGAACCTCGCCCTGGTCGACACCGCCGCCTACATCGACATCGCGGTGCCGGTGGCCTCCGACAAACGGGCCGGGGGCTACGTCAAGCGGCTGATCCGGAAGTCGCTCAGTTGGTACATGGGCTTCATCGTCCACCAGGTGGTGAAGTTCGCCTGGGCGGTGTCCCGCATGCTCCATCTGGTGGTGGATCACGTCGAGGACCTCGAGTCGACGGTCGAGTCCCTCCGGACCCCCGAGCTGCCGGCCACCGCGGTGCCGGTCACCGACCCCGGGACCAGTTGGTGGGCCGACCCGGCGGTGGCGGCCATGTCCGCGGCCCACGGGCGGGTCCTCCACGCCGAATGCGGAAACGGCTCGTTGGTCGGTCGCCTGATCGACCAGGGAGTGGATGCCTACGGGGTGGACCCCGAGGCGGCGCTGATCGAGCCGGCCATCGAGCGCGGACTGGATGTGCGGGCCGAAGCCGCGCTCGAGCATCTCGGGGTGGTGGCCGAGGAGGCATTGGCCGGGATCGTGCTGAGCGGATCGGTCGAATGGCTCCATCCCAACCAGCGTGATCGCCTGATCGGACTGGCGGCCTCCCGGCTGGCACTCGACGGCGTCCTCGCCATCCATTCGTCCACCCCGGAGTCCTGGCGCCGCAGCAACTCCCCGTTGGTGGCGGATTTGGCCCCGGGTCGCCCGCTCCACCCCGGCACCTGGACCCACGTGCTGGCCGACGCCGGCCTCGTCCGGACGGCGCTGCACACCGGCGGGGAAGACCGGCGCCTCGACCGCCTGGACCCGTCGAAGGCCGATGCCACCACCATCAATGCGGCCATCGACACCCTGAACGAGCTGTGGTTGGGACCGGGCGAGTACCTGTTGGTCGCCGTTCGGGAGCGGTGACCGCCGTTCACCAGTTCGTTCCGGCGCTCCTGCCCCGGGACGCCACCGGCGACCACACCCTCGCCCTGCGCGACACGTTTCGCCGGGCCGGCTGGACCTCCGACATCTACGTCGAGGCGGCGCACGACGAGCTGCAGAAGGAAGCCACCTACTTCGAGCGCTACCCCGAGCACGCCCGACCCGGCGACGTCCTGCTCTACCAGCTGAGCACCGCCTCACCGGTCGCCGATTTCCTGTTGGGCCGGCACGAGACCCTGGTGCTCGACTACCACAACATCACCCCGGAAGGCTTCTATCAAGACTGGGAGGAGCACACCGCGCAAAAGGTGGCACTGGGCCGGCGGCAGATGGCCGACCTCGCGCCCCGGGCCACCCTGGGGATCGCCGATTCGGCCTTCAACGCCGCCGAGCTCCGGACCTTCGGCTGCCCGGCCACCGAAGTGGTGCCCATCCTCACCGACATCGACGCCTGGGGGAGCCGGGCGCTGGCCGACCCCGCCGAGCTGGCCCGGCGGAAGCAAGCGCACGGTCCCGGCACCGGGCTGCTGTTCGTGGGCCGGCTGTCGCCCAACAAGAACCAGCACCTGTTGGTGGAGACCCTCTGGCTCTATCGACGCTGGTACGACCCCGAGGCCCGCCTGGCCCTGGTCGGACCGTCGATCACCGGATCGTACGCCGAGGCGGTGATCGGCTACGCCGAGGAGTTGGGTCTGGCCGACGCCGTCGACCACGGCGAGCACCTCACCCCGGCCCAGCTGGCCGCCTGGTATTCGGATGCCGACATCTTCGTCTGCCTGTCCGACCACGAGGGCTTCTGCATCCCGCTCCTCGAGGCCATGCACTTCGACCTCCCGATCGTGGCCCTGGCCGCCGGGGCGGTGCCCGAGACGCTGGGAGATGGCGGCATCCTCATCGACGCCAAACGACCGAGCCTGGCCGCCGCCGCCGTCCATCGGGTCCGGTCCGACCCGTCGCTGGCCGGGTTCCTGGCCGCCGAGGGCCGCCGACGGCTCGATGCCTTCGGCGGTGCCGCCATCCGGGCCCGCTTCCTCGAGGTGCTGGGCGCCGTCGCCGCCCGACCGGCGGTCCCGGCGTGAAACTGGCGTTCGTCACCCCCCGGTACGGCCCCGAGGTGATCGGTGGGGCGGAGACCGCCGCCCGGATGCTGGCCGAACGCATGACCCAGCGCCCCGACTGGGAGGTGGAGGTGCTGACCAGCTGTGCCCTCGACCACCTCACCTGGGAGAACACCCAGCCGGCCGGCACCACCTCGATCAACGGGGTCACCGTGCGCCGGTTCCCGACCGCCACCCCCCGGTTGCTCGAATACTTCAAGTTGGACGGCAAGCTCCGGGGGTCGCCGACCTCCGCCAGCTTGGCCGAGTCACGCCGCTGGGTGGCGCTCAACGGGCCGATGTGTCCCGACCTGGTCGAGGCGGTGGCGGCCAGCGACGCCGACGTCATCGCCTGCTACCCGTACCTGTTCGCCACCACCATCGACGCCATTGCCGCCGCCCGGGTCCCGACCGTCCTCCACCCCGCCGCTCACGATGAGCCGGCCCTCTACTTGAAGGCGTTCCGACAGAGCTTCCACGACATCGACGGGGTGGTGTACCACACCCAGGCGGAACGCGATCTGATGGAACACGTCTTCGCCATCGGGGCCAAGCCCCAGATCGTCCTCGGGCTGGGGGTGAACGAACCGGCCGGCGCCGGGAGGCGGGGAGGGGAGATCCTCGGCATCGGCGAGCGGCCGTATCTCTGTTACCTGGGTCGGGTCGACGAGCACAAGGGCTGCGGCATGCTGGCCGAGTACTTCGCCCGTTACAAGGAACGCCACCCGGGCGACCTGGCCCTCGCCTTCGTGGGTCCGGTGTCGGACAAGGCACCCGAGCATCCCGACATGGTGGTCACCGGCACGGTGTCCGAGGCGGACAAGTGGGACATCCTGGCCGGAGCCCAGGTGATGGTCTCGCCCTCGGCCTATGAGTCGTTCTCGTTGGTGCTGCTGGAGGCCTGGACGCTCGACGTGCCGGTGCTGGTGAATGCCGGCTGCGCGGCAACCATGGAACACGTCCGCCGATCCGGCGGCGGCCTCTACTTCGAGTCGTACCGGACCTTCGAGGCCACCGTCGACCGGCTGGTGCGCGACAGGGCGATCCGGGCCCGGTTGGGGAAGGCCGGCCGCCGGTACACCGAGCGGTACTACCGTTGGCCTTCGATCATCGACCGCTACTCCGACTTCCTGGCGTCGGTCGTGGCCCGCGGTCCCCGCACCTCGATCCGTACCGGACGCCTGCCCCTGGTGACCGACGGTCCTGCCTACCGACGAGGAGGATGAACCGATGACTGCCGAGGACGGCACCTCCGACGCTCCGGTCTCCGCCGACGGCCCCGAACCCGACGAGGCCGAGCTGTTGGCGGCGTTCGAGCGGCTGCGGCCCCAGGGCAGCCTGCGGTGGGGGTTCGACGACGCCATGCGCCGGTTGTCCGAACGGGGGGAGGGAACCGGGGCCGCCGGGGTTCCCTGGGATGGGCTGCCCGACGACCTCTGGGCGCGGGGCCGTTCGGCCCGCATCGGCCAGCGGTTCGTGGGGGACGTGGCCGGCGTGCTGGCCTCGATCCTGGCCGCCGATGCCCGGAACGCCGCCGACGCGGCCATGGATGACCGGCTGGTGGCCGCCTGGGACGCGCTCCGGTATCTGGCCGCCCGGCTGGAATCGCTCGAGTCGCGGGTCGACCCCGTCGGCACCCGGCTCGACGGGCCCCGGGTCGTCGTCCCCGAGCCCGACGTGTCGGAGTGGACAGGAGTGATGGCGGAGTGGTTCGACTCGCCGGATCCGTCGGGTCCGGTGATCGTCGGCGAGTCCGGCAACGGCGCCCTGCTGACCGCGCTCGAACGGTCCGGTCACCGGGTCCGGGGGGTGGAACCCCGAGGCCCCGAGGTCTGGTCATCGCTGGCCGGTCCGCAGACCCGAGCCCGGGTGGTGTTGGGCGAGGTGGGGGAGTTCCTGGCTGCCGCCGAGGACCGATCGGCGTCGGGCGTGGTCCTGGTCGGGGCGGTCGACCGGCTCGACCTTCCGGCCAAGCTCGGGCTGCTGGCCGACGCCGTGCGGGTGGTCGCCCCCACGGGCACGGTGGCGCTGCTGGTGACCGACCAGTCCCGGTGGGACGGGTCCCTCCCGACGGTGGCCCGGGATCTGGTCCCCGGGCGGCCGCTGCACCCCGAGACCTGGCTGTTTCTGCTCCGGCGGTTCGGCGTGGTGGATCCGACCTGGCACCGATCGAGCGACGGTTCGATGCATGCGCTGGTGGGAAAGATGGCCCCGTGAGCGGGATCCACCAGTTCGTGCCCATGCTCCACCGTCACGATGCGGTGGGGGAGCACACCCGAGCCGTCCGCCACCGGTTGGAGGCCACCGGGGTCGCCAGCCGGATCTACACCGAGCTTCCCGATCCGGAGACGGTCGACGAAACCCGTCCGTATCTCGCCTACCCGGACGAGGCCGAGCCGGGCGACGTGTTGGTGTACCAGTTCGCCACCGAGTCGGTGATCGCCCGTTGGTTGGCGGCGCGCCCCGAACCCCTGGTGCTCAACTATCACAGCGCCACCCCGCCCGAATACTTCATTCCCTGGAACAACGGGATCGCCCGGTTGCAGGTCCAGAGTCTCCTGGAGCTGGCCGACATCGCCCCCCGGGCCGATCTCGGCGTCGCGGTGTCGGAGTTCGACGCCGCCGAGCTCCGGGCGGCCGGATGTGCCTCGACGGTGGTGATCCCGGTGGCCAACGCGACCTACCCGCCGATCGCCCCCGACCCGGCCACCGCGGTGCGGCTCGAGCGCCAACGGCAGGCCCGGGATCCCGGCGGGGCCGCGTGGTTGTCGGTGGGGCGTCTCGCCCCCAACAAGGGGCACCAGGATGTCATCGCCGCCCTGTTCGTGGCCCGGATGACCATCGACCCCGCCGCCCGCCTGACCCTGATCGGGGCCCCCTCCGAGCCCAACTACGCCCACGCCCTCCGCCGCTACGCCAACTCCCTCGGGCTCTCCGAGGCGGTCGAGTTCGTCAGCGGCATCGACGACGCCCAGCTGGCCGCCTACTACCGCGCGTCGGATGTGCTGGTGATGCTGTCCGAGCATGAAGGCTTCGGGGTACCGCTCATCGAAGCCATGGCCAACGGGATCCCGGTAGTGGCCTACGCCGCCGGCGCGGTGGGCGAGATCCTCGGGACCGCCGGCGTGCTCCTCGACCGGAAACATCCCCGCCATGTGGCCGCCACCGTCCACCGGCTCCTGGCCGACCCCACCGAGGTCGACCGGTTGGTGGCCGAGGGTCGGGGACGGGTCGAGGCCCTGGACCTCCCGAACGCGGGGAATCGCCTGGTGGCGGCCATTCGATCCCTGGCCGAACCGGTGGCGATTCCCGCGGAAACCGGGGCCGCCTGATCCTGCCCTTGCATCATCCGGGAGCGGTGAGCAAGTAGGCTTGTCGACTATGGACGACGCCCGTCAGCACGCTCTGCACGTACCCACTCACCTCGACTCCGGGGAAACCGGCCGATCCAAGTTCGGCTCCGAGACCGGCCCGGGGTCGGACATTTTCCAACGGTTGCTGAAGGAACGGATCGTGTTCATCGGTTCCGCCATCGACCAGGACACCGCCAACCTGGTGTGCTCCCAGTTGATCCTGCTCGAGGCCGAGGATCACGAACGGGACATCTCGGTGTACATCAACTCGCCGGGTGGCTCGGTGACCGACGGGTTGGCCATCTACGACACCATGCAGTTCGTGCGCTGCGATATCCGCACCATCTGCGTGGGTCTGGCCGCCTCGATGGGCCAATTCCTGCTGTGCTCGGGCACCCCGGGCAAGCGGTTCGCCCTGCCCCACAGCCGGATCCTCATGCACCAGCCGTCCGGCCAGATGCAGGGCCAGGCCTCGGACATCGCCATCCAGGCCGAGCAGATCATCTACCTGAAGCGGATGATGGCCGAGCGGATCGCCTTCCACACCGGCCAGACGGTCGAGCGCATCGAAGCCGACTCCGACCGGGACCGCTGGTTCACCGCCGACGAGGCCCGTGACTACGGCTTCATCGACGAGGTGATCCAGAAGGACGGCGTCGACGGTCCGTCGACCGCGGGGGCCGTTACCAAGTGAGTGTGGGCGCGGTAGAGCCCGCGCCTTCAACGCCGGCAGCCACTGGGATCGACCCGGACGACGGAATCGCCTCCACCATCGGCGGGAGCACCCGCTTCGTTCACGGGCAGTCCAACCGTCAGGTCACGGTGGTCAACGGCAAGGTCCAGCTCGGGCAGCGGCTGAAGGACCTCTGGACCAACCGCGATCTGCTGATCCTGCTCACCAAGACCCAGCTGAAGGTCAAGTACAAGGGCTCGGTGCTCGGCTACCTGTGGTCGATGTTGAACCCGGCGTTGGTGCTGGCCATCTACTACACGGTGTTCAAGGTCATCGCCCGGAACACCATTCCCTCCTTCGCCATCTTCCTGTTCTGCGGCCTGTTGGTCTGGAACCTGTTC
Organism: Acidimicrobiales bacterium; assembly: GCA_035551535.1. Classification (GTDB taxonomy): domain Bacteria; phylum Actinomycetota; class Acidimicrobiia; order Acidimicrobiales; family RAAP-2; genus DASZIT01. Next base: position 20,010 of record DASZNG010000139.1, read on the forward strand.
AACAACTCGGCCAACGCCGCCACCAGCGTGGTGGTGGCCAACTCCGGCATCGTGAAGAAGGTGGCGTTCCCGAGGGAGCTGCTGGCCCTGTCCACCGTCGGGGTGGCCTTCATCCTGTTCGCCATCCAGGTGGTGGTGCTCATCCTCGCCCTGGTCGCCTTCGGCATCGTCCCCAGCTTCGCCTTCTTCTACACATTGCCCGTCGGCCTGGCCGCGCTGCTCGTCTTCACCGGGGCGGTCGCCATCTTCCTGTCCGCGGTCAACGTCTACCTCCGGGACACCCAGCACCTGACCGAGGTGCTGTTGATGGCCTGGTTCTGGAGCGTCCCCATCGTCTATCCCTACGGGCAGATCGCCAAGGTGCTCACCAGCCATGGTCTTGGCGCCCTCAAAGTGGTCTATCTGCTGAACCCGATCACCCCGATCGCCATGGATTTTCAGCGGACCCTCTACGGCCGGTCGCAGTACACCGACAATGCCGGAACCGTCCAGCACATGCTCCCAACCTGGAGCCCCGCCACCTTCGGTCTGGTCATGGGAGCGGTGCTGGCCGGCAGCATCATCCTGTTCCTTCTCTCGTTGATGGTCTTCGGCCGGCTCGAGGGCAACTTCGCCGAGGAGCTGTAGGCGGTGTCGGTCGCCATCGAAGTCAAGGACATCTCCAAACAGTTCCGGCTCTACAACGAGCGGTACACCTCGCTCAAGGAACGGGTGATCCACGGCGGGAAGATGCCCTTCACCCCGTTCTGGGCGCTGCAGGACGTCAACGTCGACATCATGGAAGGCGAGACCTTCGGCATCCTCGGCCGCAACGGCTGCGGCAAGTCGACGCTGCTCAAGTGCATCGCCGGCATCCTCAAGCCGACTTCCGGCGAGATCCGGGTCCGGGGCAGCCTGGCCGCCATGCTCGAGCTGGGCGCCGGCTTCCAGCCCGACCTGTCGGGGCGGGACAACATCTTCCTCAACGGGTCCCTGCTCGGGCTGCCCCATTCGGAGATCGCCAAGCGGTTCGACGACATCGTGGCCTTCGCCGAGCTCGAGCAGTTCATCGACAACCAGGTCAAGTACTACTCGTCGGGCATGTACGTGCGGCTCGGCTTCGCGGTGGCCGTCAACGTGGAGCCGGACGTCCTGCTGGTCGACGAGGTGCTGGCGGTGGGCGACGCCGCCTTCCAGCGCAAGTGCCTCGACCACGTCCGGAAGTTCCAGCAGGAGGGCCGGACCATCGTGGTCGTCTCCCATGGCACCGACACCATCCGCCAGAACTGCGAACGGGTCATGGTCATGAACCACGGCCGGGTCATCACTGTGGACGAGCCCGGCGAGGGGATCCGGGTCTACCTGGCCGACCTCCTCGGGGTCGGCACCCTGGACAACTCGGAGTCCGGCGGCATCGACGGCAACGTCTTCGCCATCGGCACCGTGCAGGCCGAGCACGGCGGCATGGGCACCCGGCACCACCTCTACCCGGGCGAATCGCTGTCGATCACCGCCGAGCTCGACAGCCTGGCCGCGGTGCCCAACGCCATGGCCACCATCGCCATCCACGACGACAACAACGAGCTGGTCTTCGCCTCCGACCCGGACGACCCCGGGTGTCAGATGGAGGTGCCGGTGGGCGGGGGCCAGATCCGGTTCGACTTCGCCGAGGTCCCGCTGCTCGACGGGACCTACTCGGTCAGCGTGGGCATTCGGAGCCTGACCGACACGGCCATCTTCGACTGGAAAGATCAGGTCACCCAGTTCGAGGTGGCCAATCCCGGACGGGCCACCGGCAAGGTGCGATTGCTGCCGGCGGTGAGCTTCCGTCACCGGTCGACGGGGCTCACCGGCGAGGTGCCGGTGGTGAAGCGGCTCGACGCTCCGGAGGAAGTCGCTTCTTGACGCCTCGGATCGACCAGGTGATCCCCACCTTGGCCAGTCGGGACGCCATCGGGGGCCATGTCGTACAGCTTCGGGATCTCCTCCGGTCCCGGGGGTTCGAATCCGACATCTTCTACGGCAATGCCAGCGCCGACCGGTTCGACTACGGGTTCCCCATCTCCCGGTTGGGCGACCCGTCGTCCAACGGCCGGGTGCTGCTCTACCAACTCTCGATCGGGAGCGGGGTCGCCGACATCTTCCGGGACCGTAGCGAACGGAAATTCGTGAACTACCACAACATCACCCCGGCCGATCTGCTGGAGGCCTGGATCCCGGCGGTGGGGGAGGAGGTCCGCTGGGGCCGGTCCCAACTCCGGGACCTGGCGCCGGTGACCGAGTTCGCGGTGGCGGATTCGATGTTCAACGAGCGGGAGCTGCAGGCGGCCGGCTACCGGGCGACCGCCACCGTGCCGCTGCTGCTCGACCTCGACAGCTTCGCCGGATCCCCGGACCCCACCTTGGCCAAGCGGCTGCGCGCCGAGAAGGCCGACGGGGGGACCGAGTTGCTGTTCGTCGGCAAGGTGTCTCCCCACAAGGGGCAGCACGACCTGGTCAAGGCGCTGGCCACCTATCGCCGGCTCTACGATCCCGCCGCCCGCCTCCGGCTGGTGGGGGGAGCCATCAGCGAGGAGTACCAGAAGGCGGTAGAGGGATTTGCCGACGAGCTCGGGCTCCGCGACGCCGTCGAGTTCGCCGGCTCGGTGTCCCACGAGGAGCTGATCGCCTACTACGCGGCCGCCGACGCCTTCGTCTGCCTTTCCAACCACGAGGGCTTCTGCGTGCCGTTGCTGGAGTCGATGTACCACCAGGTGCCGATCGTGGCCTACACCAACACCGCAGTCCCCGAGACAGTGGCCACCGCCGGACTGGTGCTCCCCGACAAGCAGCCGGCCCGGGTCGCCGCCGCCATCCACCGGGTGATCACCGACCAAAGTCTCCGGGCCGCCCTGGCCTCGGCGGCGTCGGAACGGGTGGCGTGCTTCGCCCTGCCCCGGGTCAAGGAGGGTTTCGCCTCCGCCCTCGAAACTGCCTACGCCGCGTGACGGCGGGCCGTCGCCCGTCCTGATGCGCGTCGCCTTCGTCGTCCCCCGCTACGGACCCGACATCATCGGCGGGGCGGAGACCGCCGCCCGCCGGCTGGCCGAGGGGCTGGTGGCGGCGAAGGGCTGGGACGTCGAGGTCCTGACCACCGGGGCGAGGGACTTCGTGACCTGGGCCGACGTCTACCCCGAGGGGCAGGAGGAGATCAACGGGGTGAGGGTCCACCGATTCCGGTCGGCGGCGGGACGGGATCCGTCGTTCCACCCCCTCTCCGCGGCCCTGCTGGCCGATCCGACCTCAGCCTCGGTGGCGGACGCCGAACGGTGGCTGGATCTCCAGGGTCCGGTGACCCCGGCCCTGGCCGCGGCCGCCGCCACCTCGAACGCCGACGTCATGGTCTTCTATCCGTACCTCTACTATCCGACGGCGCGGGTCATCGAACGGGTGGGTGCCCCCACCGTGCTCCATCCGGCCGCCCACGACGAGCCCGCCCTCTACCTGCCGGTCTTCCCCCCGGTGTTCGAGGCCGCCGACGCCCTGGTGTTCCAGACCGAGGCAGAACGGGCGTTGGTCCAGGGGATCTTTCCGGTCGCCTCCCACCACCAGATGCTGCTCGGCCTCGGAGTCGACGACCCCGAGCCCGGTTCGCTCACCCGGGAACCGACGGACCCGGGGGTGCCCGGCGTTCCCTATCTGGTGTGTCTGGGCCGGGTCGACAGCCACAAGGGAACCTCCGATCTGGCCACGATGTTCGCCGCCTACAAGGAGCGTCATCCCGGACCCCTCCGGCTGGTGCTGGCCGGACCGGTGGTCGACGCCCCCGCCCCGCATCCCGACATCGACGTGGTCGGGACGGTGTCGGAGGCGGTCAAATGGGAGCTGCTGGGTCGGGCGGTGGCCCTGGTCTCCCCGTCGAGGTGGGAGGCGTTCTCGTTGGTGATCGCCGAGGCGTGGAGCGCCCGGACCCCGGTGGTGGTCAACGCCGCCTGCGGGGCCACCGCCGAACACGCCCGGCGTTCGGGCGGCGGGTTGTCGTTCCAGAGCTACGCCGAGTTCGAGGTCATCGTCGAGCGGCTGGGCGATGACCCGGCCCTGGCCACCGAGCTCGGCCGGCGGGGCCGCACCTACGTCGACCGCCAGTTTCGGTGGCCCATCGTGATCGGTCGCTACGCCCGGTTCCTCGAGTCGGTGGCGGCCGCGCCCCGACGATCAGATGCCGGTGCCCAGCGGTCGGGGGCCGGCCCGGCTGACCAGGTGGACTCCGAGAACGGTGGTTCCGGGTAGCAGCTGCCATACCCGGTAGCCGCCGATGGGTCGGGGGGTGGCCACCGGCAGCGCGTAGCCCTGGGCCACCAGGGCCGCCAATCCGGCCAGGCCCGGCGACGCCACCAGGAACACCGAGCCCGACGGGGCGGTGGCCACCGCGTTGCCCTTGGCGTAGTAGAGCGTCCCGTGGACCTGGTTGTAGAGCACGCCGCCGGGCTGGACGAGGGCGATGCGAAGGTCGGGGAGGGCGTAGCCGGCGTTGCGGTAGATGTTGGCCCCGCCGTCGACGGTGTCGAACACCACCACGTCACGAACCGGATTGACCGACGGTCCGAGACCGGCCAGGGCGACGTCGATGGCGTCGGCGCCGGTGATGGCGGACCGGGTGTCGGCATACGGCGCCTGGTAGCGGGCCTGCTGCAGCCAGAGGCCGCCGGTGGTGGCCTTCAGCCAGCGTTGGGGCAGGACCCCGTTGCCGTCGAGGAAGCGCTGGGTGCCGAGGGCCACCACCGCGACCACGGCCAACGAGGTGGGTACCAGCCAGAACCGGGAGTAGCGAGTCGGGGCTCCCCGACGACGAGGCTGTCGGGTGAGGGTGGACAACGGGAGCAGCAGGGCGATGACGGCGGCGGGCAGGTAGGCCAGCAGGTAGCCCCCCTTGGCGAACTGGACGAGGGCGACGATGGCCACCGGCGGAAGGATGGCGGCGGTAAGAATGACCGCCTTGCTCTGGTACCAGGGACGGGACCAGGTCGATCCGGTCGCCGAGGTCGGATCGGGATCGGATCCGCCGGCTTCGGCACGGGATCGCACACCCCGGACCCCGCCGCGGAGAGCCAGTGCCGCCCCGGCCAGCAGCGCCACCGCCGCCAACGGGGCCAGCGCCACCACCGTGTAGCCGGCGAAGGTCCCGAGGTTGAGGTGGCCGCCGGGGGCGTGGTCGAGGATCGACGTCGCCTGGGCCGCACCGGTGGCCTCGGTGCGGGTCGCCCGGATCCAGGTGCCGATGCCACCCGGTTGTTGGAGGGCCATCGGGATCATCCAGACCGCCACCGACGCGGCGCCGGCGCCCACGGTGACGGCCAGGCGGCCCCAACGTCGGGTCGAGCCGACGATGGCCAGGAGGGT
>DASZNG010000140.1:0-4709 GCA_035551535.1 Acidimicrobiales bacterium
TTCCCGGTGACCGCCGGCACCAGGGCCAGATCGGCCACCGTCCCGGAGGGGACACACGACTTGGCCCCGGTCAGCGTCCAACCGTCCCCGGCCCGCTCGGCCCGGGCCGCCGGCGCCAGGGGGGAGCCCAGCAGTTCGACCAGGGCGGTGGTGACCACCGTGTCCCCGGCGATCACCCCGGGGAGCCATTGCTGGCGCTGGGCATCCGACCCGAATCGGTCGATGGCGGCGGCCCCGGTGGCCAACGCCTCGATGACCGGCACGTAGGCGGCGGTCCGACCGGCGGCCTCCACCAACAGCGACGTCTCGATGAAACCGAGGCCGGCCCCGCCCACATCCTCGGGAAGGGCAATGCCCAACAGCCCGGCGGAGGCCAGCTCGGCCCAGAGCTTGCGGTCGAATCGGTCGCCGTCAGGATCCGCCTCGAACTCCCGCAGGCGCTCGTGGGTGGACAGATCGGTGAAGATCCGATCGGCCAGCTGGCGAACGGCCTCTTGTTCTTCGTTGTAGGAGAAATCCATGGTTGTCTCCTCTGTCCTCTAGCGCAGCGACCGGGGCAGGCCCAGGCCGAAGATGGCGATCAGGTCGCGCTGGATCTCATTGGTACCGCCGCCGAAGGTCAGGATGACCAGGCTCCGTGCGTACATCTCCAGCCGGCCGGCCAGCACCGCCTCCGGGGTGCCCCGGGTGAGGTAGCCGGCCTGTCCGACCACCTCCAGCATGAGCCGGAAGGCTTCCATGTAGAACTCGGTGCCGAACACCTTGATGGTGGAGGCGTCGGCCACATCGAGGTGGCCCTGGGTGGCGGTCCACGCCACCTTCCAGTTGATGAGCTTGAGGAACTCGAGCTTGGCGTGGATGCGGGCCAAGTGGACCTGCACCCACTCCTGGTCGATGACCCGTCGGCCGTCGGCCAGCTTGGTGGCCTGGGCCCAGGCCCGGGTGTCGGCCAGGGCCCGCTCGATGATGCCCGGCGAGCACAAGGTCACCCGCTCGTGATTGAGCTGGTTGGTGATGAGCGTCCACCCGTTGTTCTCGCCCCCCACCAGGCTGGTGGCCGGGACCCGGACGTCCTCGTAGAAGGTGTAGTTGATGTTGTGGCCGCCCAACAGCTGCATCGGCACCACCTTGATCCCGGGGGTGTCCATGGGCACGATGAACATCGAGATGCCCTTGTGCTTGGCGACTTCCGGATCGGTGCGGGTGGCCAACCAGATGTAGTCGGCCCCGCCGGCCAGCGAGGTGAAGATCTTGGACCCGTTGATCACATACTCGTCGCCGTCCCGCACCGCCCGGGTCTGCAACGCAGCCAGATCGGTACCGGCGTTGGGCTCGGTGTAGCCGATGCAGAAGTGGATGTCGCCGGCCAGGATCCGGGGCAGGAAGTCCGCCTTCTGCTCCGGTGTCCCGAAGTCCATGATCGTCGGCCCCACCGTGTTGATGGTCAGCATCGGAACCGGGGCGCCGGCCCGCATCGACTCGTCGAAGAAGATGAATTGCTCGAGGGCGGAACGGCCCTGGCCTCCGTACTCCTTGGGCCAGCCGATCCCCAACCAGCCGTCGTCGGCCATCTGCTTGACCACCCGGCGCATGTCCGGCCCGATCCCGGCCCCGGCCACCAGCTGCTCCTCCACTTCGGGGGTGAGCAGCTCGGCGTAGTAGGCGCGGAGCTCGCGCTGGAGGGCCTGCTGCTCCTCGGTGTAGCCGATCTCCATCTGGCCCCCTCTCCGCCGCCTCCCGCACCGGGAAAACGGAACACGTTCTATTCTTGCCGATCCCCGACCCCCGCGCCAACACACCGGATCGCCGATTCCCCCGGTGCCGGCTTTGGATGCCGACTGGGGCGAGACGGTATCGTGGCCTCCGGCAAGGGTGGCCGGCCGTCGCCGGGCACCGCTGCCAACGTCCAGCGCGGTCTCGTCCGCCACAACCCCAGGAGTTCCCCATGCCCGAAGCTGTCATCGTCGCCACCGGTCGCACCCCGATCGGCCGGGCCGTCAAGGGATCGCTGAAGGACTGCCGGCCCGATGACCTGGCCGCCTTGGTCATCAAGGAGGTGCTGGCCAAGCTCCCCCAGCTCGATCCGCAGACGGTGGAGGACGTGCTCCTCGGATGTGGCCAGCCGGGAGGCGAGGCCGGCTACAACGTGGCCCGGGTGGCGGCCCTGATGGCCGGTCTTCCCAATGTGCCCGGGGTGACGGTCAACCGCTATTGCTCGTCCTCGCTCCAGACCATCCGGATGGCGGCCCACGCCATCCGGTCCGGCGAGGGCGACATCTTCGTGGCCGCCGGCGTCGAGGCAGTCAGCAGCTACCGCAACGGGGCCTCCGACACCGGCCCGCACAACCCGCTCTTCGCCGAGGCCGAGGCCCGCACGGTGGCCCGCACCCCGAAGGCCGGTGATCCCTGGACGCCGCTGGACGGCCTCCCCGACGTCTACATCGCCATGGGCCAGACGGCGGAGAACGTGGCCGAGTTCAAGAAGGTGAGCCGCCAGGAGCAGGACGAATTCGCCCTCCAGTCGCAGCTCCGGGCGGTGGCCTCCCAGGAGTCGGGCTTCTTCGATCGGGAGATCATCCCGGTGACCACCCCCGACGGGACGGTGGTGACCAAGGATGACGGCCCCCGCCCGGGCACCACCCTGGAGGGACTGGCCGGCTTGCAGCCAGTATTCCGGGAGGGCGGCACCGTCACCGCCGGCAACGCCTGCCCGCTCAATGACGGCGCCGCCGCGGTCATCGTGATGAGCGACACCAAGGCCCGCGAGCTCGGCATCACCCCGTTGGCCCGGATCGTGGCCAGCGGCGTGACCGGGCTGAACCCCGAGATCATGGGCCTCGGCCCCATCGATGCCATCCGCCAGACCCTGAAGCGGGCCAACATGACCATCGACGACATCGACCTGGTGGAGATCAACGAGGCGTTCGCCGCCCAGGTCGTCCCCTCGGCCCGGGAGCTGGGCATCAGCTACGACAAGCTGAACGTCCACGGCGGGGCCATCGCCCTCGGCCATCCCTTCGGCCAGACCGGGGCCCGCATCATGACCACCCTCCTCAATGGGTTGGAGGACGCCGACAAGACCTTCGGCCTCGAGTCGATGTGCGTGGGCGGCGGCCAGGGCATGGCCATGATCGTCGAACGCCTGTCGTAACCGGCCTTGCCGCCGTCGGCTCAGTCGGCAATCTCCTCGATGGCGTACTCCGGGCAGTTGGCCACGGCCAGACGGGCCTTGTCCTTTAGCCCTTCGGGCACCTCGCCGTCCCCGATTGCCGTCGACTGCCCGTAGTCATCCACATTGAAGAGCTCGGGGGCCAACGCGTAGCAGCGGGCGTGGCCCTGGCACTTGTCGGGGTCGACCCGGATCTTCAACCGAACACCACCGGAAGGATGCGGGGGCCTCGCACCTGTCCACCGGCCCAGGTGACTTCAGCCGGGTCGGCGAGCTGGAACTCGGGGATGCGGGCCAGCCACTCCTCGAGGGCGATCCGCAGCTCCATCCGGGCGAGATTGGAGCCGGCGCAGCGGTGGATCCCGGAACCGAAGGCCACGTGGCGGTTGAGGGCGCGATCCAGCACCACCTGGTCGGCGTCGTCGAAGGCCTCGGGATCGCGATTGGCGGCGGGGAAGTTCATCAGTACCTTCTCCCCGGCCTTCATCGGGCAGCCCTCGAACTCGACGTCTTTCGCCACCATCCGAGCCATGGTCACCGGCGAGTAGGCCCGCAGGAGCTCCTCCACGGCCAACGGCATCAACGCGGGCTCGGCCACCAGGCGGGCCCGGTCGTCGGGGTGGGTGGCCAGATGCCACAGCGAGGATCCGATGGCACTCCAGGTGGTATCCACGCCGGCGATAAGAACCAGGGCGCCCATGCCCAGGACCATGCTCTCCTCGAGCGGCTTCCCCTCGACCTCGGTGTGCAGCAACTCGCTGAGCAGATCGTCACCGGCCTCGTCCCGGCGCTTCTCCACCTCTTCGATGAAAAAGGTGAGAAGCCCCTCGACGCCGCGAGCCCGTCGCTCGGCGTCGTCGGCGAATTCGAGCACATCGCGCACCCAGCCGGTGAAGGTGTCGGCCAGTTCGGTGGGCACGCCGAGGATCCGGGCGATGACCCGGGCCGGAATCTGCTGGGCGTAGTCCGCCGCCGCATCGGCGTGGCCGTCGGCCAGGAACCCGTCGATCAAACCAACGCACAACTGCCGGGTGAGCTCCTCGTACCCTTCGACCCGCGTATGGGAGAACCACGGGAGCAGGAGCCGCCGGGTCCAGGTGTGGAGGGGCGGATCGGCGGAGATGGGGGGCAAGCCGTAGAGCAGGACGGGATCCTCGGGCTCCTCGCCCTCGAAGGGGATCACCCCGACCTCCAGCGAACTGAAGTGTTCGACATCGTGGGCCAGGGCGACGACGTCGTCGTACCGGGTGGGCAGCCAGGTGCTCCCCCGGCGGTCGGTGTGGGCTACCGGGCAGGTGGTGCGCAGTTTGTCCCAGATGGTGAAGGGGTCGGCGATGTAGTCGGCGTCGAGAACGTCGAAGTCGGTGTCCCACCCGTGTACGGCTTCCGTGCGTGCCATGCTGCGACGCTACCGGAACCCGGCTCCGATGGGTCGCCCCGCCGGTGTGTCCTAACCGAGAGCCGCGGCCCGACCGTGCCCTCGGAACTCGGCCCGGAGGTCAGCGACCTGGGCAGCGGCCAGGGGCTCGTAGGGCCCACC
>DASZNG010000141.1:0-18494 GCA_035551535.1 Acidimicrobiales bacterium
TCGTGGCCATCAACAAGGATCAGGACGCCCCGATCTTCTCGGTGGCCGACCTCGGCATCGTGGGCGACGTCCACAAGGTCCTTCCCAAGCTCATCGAGGCACTGAAAGCCCGGAGCTGATCGATCCGACGGCGGGACTCTCCTAAGGTCTCGCACATCAGCCACTATCGAGAGGTAGTGGAATGCATCAAGAGCCGCCGGCACCGTGACGGGTAGGGTCGAGGCTCGTGTCGCGCCGCCGCGCCCTCTACCGACCGCACGATTCGAACTGAACCATGCTCTTTCCCACCATCGACTTCGCCATCTTCTTCGCCGTTGTCTTCTCGGTGAGCTGGCTGCTCAACCCCTATTCGGGGCCGTGGAAGATGTTCATGGTGGCGGCCAGCTACTTCTTCTACGCCTGGGCCGACTGGAGGTTCATCTTCCTGCTGGCCGCCTCCACGGTCATCGCCTACACCGGAGCCGGCATTCTCGACCGGCTGGAGGGCCAGGCGAAGCGGATCACCCTGTGGGTCACCCTGGCCCTGTTGCTCGGGCTGCTGGCCTGGTTCAAGTACTACGTCTTCTTCACCGTCAACGTCGACAATGTCTTCCATTTCATGGGGGCCGGTCGGCCGCTGCCGCTGCTCAACGTGGTCCTGCCCATCGCCATCTCGTTCTTCACGTTCATGGCCATCAGTTACGTGGTCGACGTATACCGGGGGACGCTGAAGACCGCCCGGCCGATGGACCTGGCTGTCTATCTCTCGTTCTTCCCCCATCTGGTCGCCGGCCCCATCGTGCGGGGCACCGAGCTCCTGCCCCAGATCCGCCGCCGCCGGGATCCCGCCCACATCCAGTACACCGAAGCTTTCTGGTTGATCGTGGCCGGACTGGCCAAGAAGGTGGTGCTGTCCTCCTACCTGGCCACCTACGTGGTCGACCCCGTCTTCGCCTCCCCCCACCAGCATTCCGGGTTGGAGGTCATCTTCGCGGTGTGGGGCTACGCGGTGCAGATCTACGCCGACTTCAGTGGCTACACCGACATCGCCATCGGCATCGCCCTGTTGCTCGGATTCCGGTTCCCCCAGAACTTCAACCGGCCCTACACCGCGGTGTCCCTCCAGGACTTCTGGCGCCGCTGGCACATGACGCTGTCCTCCTGGCTCCGCGACTACCTCTACATCCCACTGGGCGGCAACCGGGGCCCGGAGTGGAGGATCTCGCTCAACATCCTCATCACCATGCTGCTCGGGGGACTCTGGCACGGGGCGGCCTGGACATTCATCGGCTGGGGCGTCTTCCACGGCGTCGGCCAGATCATCGGGCGCCAGCGCCGGTTGTGGCGGAAGGCCCACGGGCTGCCGCTCGAGCCGGGCAGCCGGGGTCGGATCGTGCTCGCCCAGTTCGTCACCTTCCAACTCGTCTGCGTCGGGTGGCTGTTCTTCCGGGCCGCGTCGTTCTCCAATGCCTGGTCGATGTTCGGCCAGCTCTTCCATGGATGGGGATCGTCCCCCCTGGTCACCCCGTTGGCGGTGCTGGCGGTGGCCGTCGGCATCGCCACCCAATTCATGCCTGACGGGTGGATCGAACTGGCCAAGAAGTCCTTCGGCGAACGTCGACTCGCCGTCCAGGGGGGCATACTGGGGGTGATCCTGTTGGGTATCACCACGCTGGGGCCCGCCGGCGTGGCACCGTTCATCTACTACCGGTTCTGACGTGAACACTCTTCCTGACACTCCGTCGACGTCCCAACCGGAGCTCCCGCTCCCGATCGGGTCGGCGACCGCCAGCGCGGCGACTGACTCCACGGCGGCTGGCTCCGCGGTGGGCGAGACGACTCAGGACTCCGGGGTTCGCGGGACCGCGACGCCTCGCCCGGCGGGAACCGAGACGGCGGTGGCCGAGCCCGAGGCTCCCGAGACGGCGGTCTCCGAGGTCCCCGGTCGGAACGGCCGGGCCGGGCCCCCCGCCAACCCGCAGGTGCTTCCCTGGACCCGGGTCCTCTACATCGGCCTCATCTGCTTTGCCGTGTGGTTGGTCCTCGACGCCCCCAGCCTCCAGAAGTCGGCCCAGTCTTCCCCGCTCGGCGCCCGGCGCACGGTGTCACTGGATCTGGTCGGCCCGATCGCCGCCGTCAGCCGCGGGCTCGGGCTGTCCCATTTCGTCGGCTGGGCCGACGAAATCCTCGGGCGGTCGGTCGGCGGCGGCCCGTCGCTGGCCGTCGCCACCCCGCCGCTGATTCCCAAGGGTCAGACGCCGACGCCCACCACCGGCCCGATCACCGCCACCCCGACCATCGCCCCCACCCCGACCACCCTGCCGCCCCTGCCCCAGCATCCGACCGCCGCCAACCCGCTGCACGTGGTGGTCATCGGCGACTCCATCGGCATCGACCTCGGCCAGCCGCTGACCAACGACCTGATCGGCACCGGGGTGGTGTCGGCCACCCTGGACGGCAAGATCGACACCGGGCTGTCGCGCCCCGACTACTTCAACTGGCCGGCCGAGCTCCAGGCCGACCTCGCCATCCACCATCCCCAGCTGGTGGTGGTGATGATGGGGGCCAACGATCCCCAGAGCCTGGTGGTCAACGGGACGGCGGTGGCCTTCGGCACCCCCGCCTGGAACGCCGCCTATTCGGCTCGGGCCGGGGCGTTCATGGACAGTGCCACCTCATCGGGTGCCCACATGCTCTGGGTGGGGATGCCGCCGATGGCCGGCGCCGGACTGGATGGGCAGATGAACACGGTGAACAGCCTGGTGCAGGCCCAGGCGACCGCCCGGTCCGCCGGGGTCACCTTCCTCAGCTCCCGCACGGTGCTCGGGACCCCCCAGGGCGGCTACACCGCCTACCTGACCACCGGGTCGGGTGCGGAGGTCAACATCCGGACCCCCGACGGGATTCACCTGACCCCCGACGGGGGCGAGGTGCTGTCCCAGGCGGTCATGAACTGCATGCGCTCGGTCCTCAAGATCGGCCTTCCCGGCTGACGCCGAAATCGCCGGTCAGATGAGCGGCCACGGGTAGGGGTGGCCGTCACCTTCCGGCTCCGGGAACACCGGATGGTCGAGCAGCGCCCGGATGCGGGAGACCAGCGCCTCGCATTCGCGACCGTCGAGGTGGCGGACCAGCTCGTCGGGGAGACCGCCCGCCAGCCCTTCCAGGTCGGCCAGCTCCGACTCCGGCACCTCGTCGCCGGCGTAGTCCCACATCACCGTGCGCAGCTTGGGTTGTGAGTGGAAGCACAGCCCGTGGTCGATGCCCCACAGCCGGCCGTCGCCGCCGTTGAGCACGTGACCGCTCTTGCGGTCGGCGTTGTTGGCCACCACGTCGAACAGGCAGATGGTGCGCAGCCGGCGGTCGTGGTCGCCGCCCTCGAAGAGGGTGAAGTAGTGCTGCTCGTAGTCGGCATCCACGAAGAGCTGGAGCGACCCGGGGCCGAAGGGACCGTCCTCGATCGCCACCGTGGGTGGGACCAGCCCCCAGCCCAGCGCCTCGGACAGCGCGTAGGCCGCCACCTCCCGGCGGTAGAGGTTGCCGGGGAAGTCCCAGAGATCGCGCTCGCCCTCTCCCGGCTTGTAGACGGCCCGCAGCGGCCCGTCACCCACCGTGACCAGAAAGGTCAGGTTGGAGCTCCAGGGAAGCCGTCCCTCAACCACGAGGTCGGAGCCGGCCAGCTCGACCAGGGCGTCCCCGAGTTCAGGGCCGTCGGCCGGCCTCCAGCCCCTCAGGTCGTCGGAGGCCGGTGGCCGTTTGTCCGCGGGCATTCGTGTCCGGAAGGGTCGAGGGGGGATCCGCAGAGCGGGCAGGGGGGTCGGCCGGAGCTGACCAGGCTGGTGGCGTGGATGGCGAAGGCGGCGGCCTGCTCCCGGGTCACCGACAGGCGGGCGATGGCTCCGCTCTCGTCCTCGGCGACCAGCTCCTCGATCACGATGATCACCCGGTCGTCGGCGTTGTCGTAGGAGACGCCCAGGGTGCCGATGGCCCACGCCGGTTCCGACGGCTCCTCCAGGGAGAGGTCCTCGGGGAGGTGGGCCGGGCGATCCTGGCCCTTGACGATCTGGGCCAGATAGTCGGCCAGCACCGACACCTGCTGTTTCTCGATCTTGAGGGTGAGCAGCACCGGCCCCTGACGGCACTGGATGAGGAACAGCCGCTGGCCCACCGGGCCCACCGTCCCCACCGTGAAGCGGTCCAGATCGGAGAGGTCGTAACCCTCACTCACGACAGCCCCAGTCCCGACAGGGAGGCGGTGGTGTTGACGCAGAGCACGTGCGGACCGCCTTCGCCGTACGCGAGGGCGCTCACCGAACACGGCGACACCACCAGTCGCTGGAACTGGTCGAGGTGGGTGCCGGCCGCCGCCGCCACCGCCGCCTTGATCGGGTCGGCGTGTGAGACCACCACGATGGTCTCGCCCCGATGGAGATGGACGAGGCGGGCGATGGTCGAGGTGATGCGGGCCTGCATCTCCAGGAAGGACTCGCCGCCGGGGAACCGGAAGCCGCTCGGCCACCGCTGGACCTGGGTCCACTCCGGCTTCTTGGCCAGGGTCTTCAACGCCGCCCCGGTCCACTGTCCGAAGTCGCATTCGAGCAGTCCCCGGTCCGACCGAACCCGGAGCCCGAGCTTCCGGGCGATGGGCTTGGCGGTCTCGAAGGTGCGCTCGAGGGGGGAGGCGTAGACGGCGACCGGGCCCCGCTTCCCCTCCCCGATCAGCTCGCCGAGGCGCTCGGCCACCTGGTCGGCCTGGGTCCGCCCGTGGTCGGAGAGGTGGAGGTCCGGGGCGCGACCGGGGAGGATTTTCCCGGTAGTGGGTGTGGTTCCGTGACGGACCAAGAGGACAACCGTCAGTCGGGGCGGGGGAGTCCGTCGGCTGGGCATTTCCCGTCAACCGTACCCTGTCGCCACCGGGGCCCAACCGCCCCGGTTGCGGCTCGGCGGGAGATTCAAACCGGGTCGGGGAGCCGGCGGGGCATGGCCACCGCCGTCTCCGGCCAGCGCTTCCGGCTGACCCGGGCCAGTCGCTGCAGCAGGGCGATGGCTCCCGGATCGTCGTCGCCGGGACGGGTCTCGACCGCCCCGTCGTCGATCATCCCGTTGAGGAGATCGCGGCCCTTGTCGGTGCGGACCATGGTCAGCGTCCAGTCGTTGAAGGCGCCGATGCCCCCGGTGGAGATGTCGGCGTGCTCGGCGGCGAAGTCCGGGCACGACTTGCATCCCTCCCGGGTCCAGGCGTGGGCCTCTTTCAGGGGGATCTCGTGGAATTGCCCGTCCCGGGTCCATACCTGGAAGACGCCCTTGATGTTCATCTTGGTGATATCGGCCCGGGCGATGCCGTACTTGGCCTCGAACAGCTCGGGGAAGATGGCGTCGTCGAACGTCTTGGAGCAGAGCAGCCCGATCGACAGCGAGAGCCGCCGGGCGATCTTGCCCGCCTTCCGGGCCTGCATGACCGGGGGTGCCGAGGCCTGGCAGCCCATCCCCACCAGGGCGATGCGCTCGGCCCCGGCCTCGATGGCCTGGGGGTAGGCCAGCGGGTTGGCCGAGTAGGTGTAGCGGGAACCGGCCGCCGCCAGCACCTCCTGGCGGGTGGTGGCCACCCCGGGCACCGCCTTCCAGCTCGACCCGTCACCTTCCAGATAGGAGACGAGGGCGGCGTCGATGATGTCGTGTTCGAGCGCCCAGATGAGGAGCGCGGAGACCAGCCCGCCGTCTTGGCCCACCTGGAGGACGTCGGGATCGGTGGCCCGGACCAGCAGGATGTCGGAGGAGACCCCGGCCACCTCCTCGGGGGTCCGCTCCCGCCCGAACAGGTGGGTGTCGATTTCCGGCTCCCACAACCGGAACCGGGGACAGGCCCGGGTGCACATGGTGCAGCCCTTGACGCCGTGGGTGCAGTTGTCCGGACCGCCGTCGGCGTCGATGTGGAACGGCTTGTACTTGCCGCCGGTGTCGTCATAGGAGAGGACGTCATAGGGGCAGGCGACGATGCACCCGGCGCAGCCGGTGCAGAGTCCGGAGGTCACCACCTCTTTGTAGAGCTCGAACCACTGCGGCTTTTCGGGAGGCATCCCGACACCCTAGCGACGGTCTTCGGCAGGGTGGAATTGGCGACGGTGACCCGGTTACCCGCCGGTCGAAGCCGGTGCCGCCGGGATGGGACCGGCGCGGAATCCCCGGTTCCACCAGGCCGGGTTCTCGGCCGACTGGGCCGAGGCCCATTTGAAATGATGGCGGGCCGAGAGGCGGAGGACAGGGAGGGCGGCCACCCCGACCAGCGCCCAGCGGCGACGGGAGGCGGAGAGCTCCAGGATCGAGAGGACCGAGGCCAGCCCCCAGACCCCGAGGATGGTGTTGTAGGCCGGCAACCGGGAGGCCGGCAGTCCCTCCGCCTCGGTGAGCACGGGGATCCCGAACCGGTTCCGCTTCCAGGGCCAGAGGGTGAAGTGGACGACGACCCCCGCCACCCCGGACCCGGCCAGCATGGCCAGGATCCTGTCCCACCGCCTACCGCCCCGGGCGGCCATCCACGACCACAGTCCCAGCTGGATCACCCAGAGCGTCCCCGCCCCGCCAAGGCCCAGCTCAGGCTGCCAGACCAAACCGACGCCGTTGCCCAGCTCGAAACTGTGGTGGGCGGCGGTGCCGGCCACCGTCAGCAATGACAGGGGCCGGGCGATCCGTCGTGGGGATGATCCCCCGGGCCGGGCCCGGGGGAGGGCGTTCCTGGTCATCGGGTGAGCGTAGGCCAGGAGGGGGAACCGGCCACCCCGGAGCCGGGTCGCCTCGCCGTCAGTGGCCCCGGGCGATCCACTCGTCGAGATGGGACGCCTCGTCCCCGATGACGGTCCCCTCTCCGTGCCCGGGCAGCGCCCGGGTCCCGGGCGGGAGTGTCAACAGGCGGTGCCGGATCGACTCGATGATGGTCGGGAAGTCGGAGAAGCTCCGGCCGGTGGCTCCGGGCCCGCCCCGGAAGAGGGTGTCCCCGGTGAACACCACCCCGAGGCCGCGGTCGTGGAGCGAGCAGCCACCCGGGGTGTGCCCGGGGGTGTGGATGACCCGGAGGCTGGAGCCGCCGACATCGAAGCCGAGTCCGTCGTCCAGGTCGGCGTCGGGGGGTCGGGACGGATAGACATGGTCCCAGAGCGGCCGGTCGTCGGGATGGAGCCAGATCGGCGCGCCGAGCTGGTCGGCCAGGGCGGCCGCCGCGTTGATGTGGTCGTTGTGGCCGTGGGTGGCGACGATCCCCACCGTCCGCCGGGAGCCGACCGCCTCGACGATGGGCCGGTGGTCATGAGCGGCGTCGATGACCAGCACCTCGCGGTCGTCGCCGACCAGCCAGATGTTGTTGTCCACCTCGAAGTCCTGGCCGTCGAGCGAGAAGGTCCGCGAGGTGACCAGCTGCTCGATCACGACGGCATCACCACCACCGAGCGGAGGACCTCGCCCCGCTCCATCCGGTGGAACGCCCCCTCGACGTCTTCCAGGTCGATGGTCTCCGACACGAAGCGGTCGAGGTCGAGCCGGCCCTGGAGGTAGAGGTCGACCAGCATCGGGAAGTCCCGGGACGGGAGGCAGTCCCCGTACCAGCTCGGCTTCAGCTGGCCCCCGCGGCCGAAGAAGTCGATCATCGGCAGGTCGATCCGCATGGCCGGGGTGGGGACCCCGACCTGGACGAGGGTGCCGGCCAGGTCCCGGGCGTAGAACGCCTGTTCCATCACCGCCGGGTTTCCGACCGCCTCGATGCAGACGTCGGCCCCGTTGCCGCCGGTCAGGGCCCGGATGGCCTCCACCGGGTCCTCGTTCCCGGCCTTGACGACGTGGGTGGCCCCGAAGCTGCGGGCCAGCTCCAGCTTGCCGGGGTCGAGGTCGACGGCGATGACCGTGGTGGCCCCGGCCAGCCGGGCACCGGCGACGGCGGCACAGCCGACCCCGCCGCAGCCGAAGACGGCCACCGAATCACCGAGCCCGACCTCGCCGGTGAACATGGCGGCTCCGAGCCCGGCCATCACCCCGCAGCCGAGGAGCCCGACCGCCTCGGGCCGGGCCCGCCGGTCCACCGGGGTGCACTGTCCGGCGGCCACCAGGGTCTGCTCGGCGAAGGCGCCGATGCCGAGGGCGGGAGTCAACGGCGTCCCGTCGGCCAGGGTCATCTTCTGGGTGGCGTTGTGGGTGGCGAAGCAGTACCAGGGGCGGCCCCGCCGGCAGGCCCGGCACTGGCCGCACACCGCCCGCCAGTTGAGAACCACGAAGTCGCCCGGGGCCACCGTGGTCACGTCGTCGCCGGTGGCCTCGACGATGCCGGCCGCCTCGTGGCCGAGCAGGAAGGGGAAGTCGTCGTTGATCCCCCCTTCCCGGTAGTGGAGATCGGTGTGGCACACCCCGCAGGCCTGCACCCGCACCCTCGCCTCGCCGGGCCCGGGATTGGGGACCACGATGGTCTCGAGTGATACCGGCTTGCCCTTGGCCCCAGCCACCACGCCGCGTACTTCCATCTGCCACCACCCTCTCCGTCCGACTGTTTCCCACTTTAGGAGGTCGGTCCGGACGGCTCCGGCGCCCGGAACCTGGCTACCCTCGGTCCGTGCCCGAGCTCCCCGAAATCGAGTCCTACCGCCGGCTGGCCGTGACCGCCCTCGATCGGGGCATCCGCTCGGTGAAGGCACCCGACCGTTGGTACCTGAAGTCCGGGGCCACCGCCGCCGGGTTGCGCCGGGCGCTGGTCGGCCACCGGTTCACCGGTGCCCGGCGTATCGGCAAGCTCCTCCTGCTCGACACCGACGGCGGTCCGGTGGTGGGCATCCGGTTCGGGATGACCGGCACCCTGTTGGTCGACGGTTCGTCCAGCGTCGAGCACCTTTTGTACACCTCCCGCCGGACCAACCCCGCCTGGGACCGGTTGGTCGTCGGCTTCGACGACGGGGGCACCATGGAGGTGCAGGACCCGAGGCGGCTCGGGGGCGTTCTCATCGACCCGACCCTCGACCACCTCGGCCCCGACGCGCTGTCGATCACCCGGGCCCAACTGGCGGCGGCACTGGCCGGGTCGGCGGTCCCGCTCAAGGCCCGGCTGCTCGATCAGTCCAAGGTGGCCGGCATCGGCAACCTCATCGCCGACGAGCTGCTGTGGCGGACCAGCCTGTCACCGCAACGTCCGGCCGGTTCCCTGACGCCGGCCGAGGTCCGGCGCCTGCATAGCGGCATGATCCGGGCGCTCGGACTGCTCCTGCAACGGGGCGGCTCCCACCTCGGCGACCTGATGGAGGAGCGCCACCGGGGCGGCCGGTGCCCGAAGGACGGGACCGAACTGGCCCGGGCCACCATCGGGGGCCGCACCACCTACTGGTGCCCCGCCCACCAGCATTGAGCGCCGGGGCCGCCGCCGACGGTCGGGGGAGGACCCGGCCGGTCAGCCCTGGATCTCGGCCAGCACCTTGGCAGCGTGGCCGTCGGCCTTCACCGAGTACCAGGGCCGTTCGATCTTCCCGTTGACACCGATCAGGAAGGTGGACCGGATCACCCCGATGGTCTTCTTCCCGTAGAGCGTCTTCTCCCCCCACGCCCCGTACTTCTCGCCCACCTTGTGATCGGCGTCGGTGAGCAACGGGAAGGTGAGCCCGTACTTGGCCCGGAACTTCTGGTGCTTCTCGGCGGAATCGGCGGAGATGCCGAGGACCGGGACGCCGGCCTTCGAGAAGGCCTGGAGATTGTCGTTGAACTGGCACGCCTCTTTGGTACAGCCCGGGGTGTCGTCCCTCGGGTAGAAGTAGATGACCACCTGCGAGCCGGCGAAGTCCTTCAGCGAGACCTTCTTCCCGTCCTGATCTGGCAGGGTGAACGCCGGTGCCCGGTCGCCGGATGCCAGTTTTCCCATGGTCATGTCCTTTCGGTTGCTTCTGCCCTCACCTTGGCACAAACCGGTGGAACGAGAACGCCGTCCCCGTGGGAGACTCGGGGCAGAACGCAGTGCGAAGGGAACCGATTCCATGACCGAGCCGATCACCGTCACCTCCAAGCCAAAGGCCGATGCCCATAACCGGCGCAAGGTCTACGTGGACGGAGGTGATGGCCTGCGGGTGCCGTTCGTCGAGGTCTCGCTGTCCGATTCACCGGGGCGCAACGGCGCCACCCCCAACCCCCCGCTCCACCTCTACGACACCTCCGGTCCCGGTTCGGATCCGATGGTGGGCCTCCCTCCTCTCCGGACCCCGTGGATCCTCAGGCGCGGCGACGTCGAGGAGTACGCCGGCCGGGCCGCCAACCGGCGCGACGACGGGCGGGCCGCGGTCCGCCGGGAGGGGGTCGGGCCCGAGGTGTTCCCGGCTCCGGGCCGGTCCCCGTTGCGCGCCACCGGCACCCCGGTCACCCAGCTCCACTACGCCCGCCGGGGGGAGGTCACCCCGGAGATGGCCTTCGTGGCCGCCCGGGAAGGGATGGACGCCGAGTTCGTGCGCGACGAGATCGCCGCCGGCCGGGCCATCCTGCCCGCCAACGTCAACCATCCCGAGTCCGAGCCGATGGTGATCGGGAGCCGGTTCCTGGTGAAGGTGAACGCCAACATCGGCAACTCGGCGGTCTCCTCCTCCATCGACGAGGAGGTGGAGAAGCTGACCTGGGCCACTCGCTGGGGGGCCGACACGGTGATGGACCTCTCCACCGGCCCGGACATCCACACCACCCGGGAGTGGATCATGCGCAACTCGCCGGTGCCGATCGGCACGGTGCCGATCTACCAGGCCCTGGAGAAGGTCAACGGGAGTCCCGAGGAGCTCACCTGGGACCTCTACCGCGACACGCTGATCGAACAGGCGGAACAGGGGGTCGACTACTTCACCATCCACGCCGGGGTGCTGCTGCGCTACGTGCCGATGACCGCCACCCGGATGACCGGCATCGTCAGCCGGGGCGGCTCGATCATGGCCGCCTGGTGTCTGGCCCATCACACCGAGAACTTCCTCTACACCCGGTTCGAGGAGATCTGCGAGATCATGGCCGCCTACGACGTCGCCTTCTCACTGGGCGACGGGCTGCGTCCAGGCTCGATCGCCGACGCCAACGACGAAGCACAGTTCGCCGAGCTGGACACGCTCGGGGAGCTGACCGAGGTGGCCTGGCGCCACGATGTCCAGACCATGATCGAAGGCCCGGGGCACGTGCCCCTGCACCGGATCGCCGAGAACGTGGTGCGCCAACTTGAGGTGTGCCATCGCGCCCCTTTCTACACACTCGGTCCGCTGACCGTCGATGTGGCGCCGGGGTACGACCACATCACCTCGGCCATCGGGGCGGCGGTGATCGGGATGCAGGGCACAGCCATGCTCTGCTACGTGACGCCCAAGGAGCACCTGGGCCTCCCCGATCGCCAGGACGTGAAGGAGGGGATGATCGCCTACAAGATCGCGGCCCACGCAGCCGACCTGGCCAAGGGCCATCCCGGTGCGCAGGTGTGGGATGACGCGCTGTCCAAGGCCCGGTTCGAGTTCCGGTGGGAAGACCAGTTCAACCTGGCCATCGACCCGGGGACGGCCCGGTCCTATCACGACGAGACCCTGCCGGCCCGGCCGGCCAAGACGGCACACTTCTGCTCGATGTGTGGCCCGAAGTTCTGTTCCATGCGGATCAGCCAGGACGTCCGGGACTATGCCGAGTCCCAGGGCCTCCCGCTCGACACTGCGGTCCAGAGCGGGCTGGAGGAGAAGGCGGCGGAATTCCGGTCCGGGGGATCCGGGGTCTACCGGGAACCATCAGGACCATGACCCTCCCGGCGCCTAGTCGCCGGGAGAAAGTCCAGGTGGACGGCATGCCACCGCTGCGGCGCCACCCCGGGTACACTGGGTATCGCCATCGAACTACTGGTTCGGTGGCGGGGTCTTCCTCATCCTGTCGTCCGCGCGTGCGGAACCATCCCGAGGCGGGCCCGCCTCCGCCCCGTCTGCCGACCCGGCGGAATCCGAGCGCCGGCCGCACAGTCGGCACCAACAGATGAGAGAGCACGACCTTTATGACTTCTACCATTGAGCGGCCGGAACGCGCCGAAACCACCGGCCTATCCAGCACCACCCTCACCACCCCTGTTCCCTTTGACAGCCTCAGCGTCGAGCCGGCCCTGGTCGAGGTGCTTGCCTCCCAGGGAATCACCACGGCCTTTCCCATCCAGGCCATGACCGTCGCCGATGCCCTGGCCGGCCGAGACGTCTGTGGCAAGGCCAAGACGGGGTCGGGTAAGACCCTGGCCTTTGGCCTGCCAATGCTGCAACGGACCATGGGCAACGAGGCCACCGAACCCGGTCGGCCTCGCGGCCTGGTGCTGGTCCCCACCCGCGAGCTCGCCGTCCAGGTGCACGATGTTCTGGAACCGCTGGCTGACGCAGTCGGCCTCCGGCTCGTCGCCGTCTACGGCGGCGCCGACATCGATCGTCAGGTCAAGAAGCTTCGCCGCGGTGTCGACGTCATCATTGCCACCCCGGGACGGCTGATCGATCTGGGCGACCGCGGTGAGCTGACCGTGGCCGACATCGAGACGCTGGTGCTCGACGAGGCGGACCGGATGGCTGACATGGGGTTCATGCCCCAGGTCGAGTGGGTGCTGCGTCGTCTGGAGCGCGACCATCAGACGTTGCTCTTCTCGGCCACGCTGGACGGCGCCGTCGACCGGTTGGTATCGCGTTATCTGACCGACCCGGTCATGCACGAGGTTGCCTCACCTCAGACCACGGTCGAGGAGATGGAGCACCGGTTCCTGCACGTCCATCAAATGGACCGGGTGAAGGTAGCCGCAGCCATCTGCCGCAACGTGTCCAAGTCGATCGTCTTCGTGCGGACCAAGCGGGGGGCCGACCGGTTGGTCGAGCAGCTGCGCAAAGAGGGGGTGGACGCCGCCGCTATCCACGGCGACCTCCGCCAAGCCAATCGGGAACGCACCCTCAAGGATTTCTCCGAGGGCAAGCTTCCGGCGCTGGTGGCCACCGACGTCGCCGCACGGGGCCTGGACATCGATGCCGTCGATGTGGTGATCCACTTTGACCCGCCCGAGGACCACAAGGCCTATCTGCATCGCTCCGGACGGACGGCCCGGGCCGGCGAGGCCGGCGTGGTGGTCACGCTGGTGCAGTGGAACCAGGTCCTCGAAGTCGAGCGGATTCAAACCCGTATCGGCCTGAAGATGCCGATCGTGGAGATCTTCTCCAACGACCCGCGCCTGGCCAATCTGGCCGAATGGGACCCGTCCGAGGACGCGGCCTGAGCCTCCGGTTCGCCGACGAGGATGCACGGCCATCCGGATCGACGACGAGGTTCACGAACGAACGATCAGCCTGGTGAGCCCGACGGCTCGCCGCGTGCACCCGATGGAGGAACGACATCGCTGACGAACCAAACCCGACGCGGCTGATAGTCGACGGCGGTCCCCAAGGGGTCGAACGGGTCCTGGTGGTCACCGCCCACCCCGACGACGTGGACTTCGGCGCGGCAGGAACGGTGGCCACGTTGACCGGTGGCGGAGTCCACGTGGCCTACTGCATCGTCACCGACGGAGACGCCGGCGGGTCGGACCGCACCATCAGCCGAGCCGACATGGCCACGCTCCGACGTCAGGAGCAGCGGGCCGCGGCAGCCGAGGTGGGTGTGGCCGATGTGACCTTCCTCGGTTACTCCGATGGGCGACTGACCCCGAGCCTCGAGTTGCGCCGCGACATCTCGCGGGTAATCCGACAATTCCGACCCCAGCGGGTCATCACCCAGTCGCCCGAACGCAGCTGGGACCGGCTTGGTGCCAGCCACCCCGACCACCTGGCCGCCGGGGAGGCCACCACCTGCGCCGTGTACCCCGATGCCCGCAATCCCTTTGCCCACCCCGAGCTGCTCGAAGAGGGCTTGGAGCCCCACACCGTTCCCCAGCTGTGGCTGATGGCCACCGACCGCGCCGATCGGGCGGTGGACACCACCGATGTCTTTGCCGCCAAGCTGGCCGCGCTGCGCTCGCACCGCAGCCAGGTGGGCGACGGTGAGCATCTGGAGGAGCTGTTGCGCTCGTGGATGTCGGGGAACGCGCAGGCAGCCGGCCTGCCTGACGGCCGTCTGGCCGAAGCGTTCCAGGTGGTCGCGATCGGGTGAGGGAGAAGATGGATCCCGGCGTCACCAACGGCCCGGCGGCCTCCCCTGGGCCGGGTCGCCCCTGGGCCGTCGTCCAGCACGTGTCCCACGAGGGCCCAGGTCTGATCGGGGATGCCCTGCGCCAGGCGGGCCGGACGTTCGAGGTGGTGCGAGCGGATCTGGGTGACGGGTATCCGAGGGTGGACGAGCTGGGTGGCCTGGTGGTGATGGGCGGCCCCATGGGTGTCCACGATGTGGCCGACCACCCGTGGCTGCTGGCCGAACGGGAGCTGTTGGCCGCAGCAGTGGACGATGGCCTCCCCGTCCTCGGCATGTGCCTCGGAGCCCAGCAGCTGGCCTTCGCCCTCGGTGCCGAGGTCACCACCGGCCCCACCGCCGAGATCGGTGTGGGCTCGGTCGAGCTCACCGGTCCGGGGCGGCTCGATCCCGTGCTCGGCCCTGAGTACGGCGGGTTGGCCCGCTCGGACATTGCCTGCGTGCACTGGCACCGGGACACGTTCGCCCTCCCGCCCGGGGCCGTGCACCTGGCCGCCACCCCGCGCTACCCCAACCAGGCTTTCCGGGTCGGAGACCGGGTCTACGGGCTCCAGTTCCACGTCGAAGTGGACCGCTCCCTGGCCCGGGCATGGGTGCCGCTCATCCCCGACGGCACGCCGTTCGACGAGGGCGGCCTGGTCGAGGCGGAGACAGTGGGTCGACGGATCCTGCGCCGCTTCGTCTCGGTGGCGATCGGGTCGCTCGATGGCGCCGAGGTCCCGCTGTGAGCCCCGGCGACGGCCTGGTCGGGGAAGGGCCGATGGGCTCGGTGGACACCGAGCCAACCAAGCCCCGCATGCGGGGCGTGCTCCACGAGTGCGCGTTCTTTGTGTCCCTGGTGTCGGGGGCGGTCCTGGTGGCCGTGGCCCCCACCGTCGGCTCCAGCCTGGTCCTGGCCGTCTACGCCGTTTCGGTATCGGCGCTGTTCGGAGTGAGTGCCCTCTTCCACCGGCACACCTGGGCCCCGGCCGGACGCCGCCGGATGCGGCGGGTCGATCACTCGACCATCTACATCGCCATCGCCGGGTCGTACACGGCGGTGGCCGGGATCGCCCTGGGCGGTTGGGCCAGGATCGCCGTGCTGTGCATCGTGTGGGGCGGTGCCATCGTCGGCATCACCCTGCGGCAGGCCTGGCTCGACGCCCCCAAGTGGGTCATCGCCCTGCCCTACGTGATCGTCGGGTGGTCGGCCGTCGTCGTCATCCCGCAGCTCGTGCACGCCCTGGGCGGGCTCGGCTTCGGGCTGCTGGTGGCGGGAGGCCTGGCCTACTCGTTCGGTGCCCTGGTCTACGCGCGCAAACGGCCCAACCCGGTGCCGGGCGTGTTCGGCTATCACGAGGTGTTCCACGCCTGCACCATCGTCGGGGCCGTGCTCCACTACGTGGTGATCGCGGTGTTCGTGCTCCCGTTGGCTCGCTGACTCCAACCGCCAAAGCGCCGAGGCGAGCTCGGCGCCGGGCCAGGCCGGCTCAGCTCTGGGCCATCTGCCGCAGCATGTAGGGCAGGATGCCTCCGTTGCGGTAGTACTCCGCCTCCATGGGGGTGTCGATGCGCAGGCGGGCGTTGAACTCGACCACGCGGTCGCCGTCGACGGCCCGCACGGCCACCTCCTTGGGCACCTCGCCGTCATTGAGCGGCGTGACCCCGGTCACCTCGAACACCTCGTGTCCGGTGAGCCCGAGCGCGCCGGCATTCTCGCCGTCGCCGAACTGCAGGGGGAGCACGCCCATGCCCACCAGGTTGGAGCGATGGATCCGCTCGTAGCTCTCAGCGATCACCGCCCGCACACCCAGGAGCGAGGTCCCCTTGGCCGCCCAGTCCCGCGACGAGCCCGAGCCGTACTCCTTGCCGGCCAGGACGACCAATGGTGTTCCCTCGTCGGCATAGCGCATGGCCGCCTCGTAGATGCTGGTCTGGTCACCGTCGGGGAGGTGGAGGGTGATCCCACCCTCGGTTCCCGGAGCCAACTGGTTGCGCAGGCGGATGTTGGCGAAGGTGCCGCGCATCATGACCTCGTGGTTGCCCCGTCGGGCGCCGTACGAGTTGAAGTCGGTCCGCTCCACCCCGTGCTCGGCCAGATAGTGACCAGCCGGCGTGGCCGGACCGATGTTCCCGGCCGGCGAGATGTGGTCGGTGGTCACGCTGTCGCCCAACACGGCCAAGGCGCGTGCCCCGGCGAGGTCGGTGACCGGCTCCGGTGTGGGCGCCAGGCCCTCCAGGAACGGCGGGCGCAGCACGTAGGTCGAATCGCTGTCCCAGGCGAACGTGTCGCCGGTGGCCGTCTCCACCGCCTGCCAGCGCTCGTCGCCGTCGAACACGGCCCCGTAGCGCTGGCGGAACATGTCCGAGGTGAGCGAGGCGCGGATGGCCTCGGTGACCTCGTCGGCACTGGGCCACAGGTCGGCCAGGTAGACGGGCTGGCCATCGGACCCGGTCCCCAGGGAGTCGGTGTCCAGATCGATGTCCATGGTGCCGGCCAGGGCGTAGGCCACCACCAGCGGTGGCGAGGCCAGGTAGTTCATCCGCACCTCCGGGTGGATCCGTCCCTCGAAGTTCCGGTTTCCCGATAGGACCGAGACCACTGACAGGTCTCCCGACTGGACGGCCTCGGACACCCCGGTCAACAGCGGCCCCGAGTTACCGATGCACGTGGTGCAGCCGAAGCCGACCAGGTCGAATCCAGCCTCGGCCAGTGGCCCGGTCAGCCCGGCCCGGTCGTAGTAGTCCATGACCACCCGGGACCCGGGGGCCAGGCTGGTCTTGACCCACGGCTTGGGGCGCAAGCCTTTGTCGACCGCCTTCTTGGCCAGGAGGCCGGCGGCCAGCATGACCTGGGGATTGGACGTGTTGGTACAGCTGGTGATGGCGGCCACCACGACATGTCCGTCCTCGATCTCGGCCGTCGACCCGTCGCCGAGCGTGGTGCTCTGGGACTTCTTCTCCCGGCCCAGCGCGGTGCGGAATGCGCTGCCGGCATCACTCAGCGAGACCCGGTCCTGCGGACGAGACGGCCCGGCGATGCTGGGCACGACGGTGGACAGATCGAGCTCGACGGTCTCGGAGAAGACGGGCTCGTCCCCATCGGGAGCGTGCCACAGGCCCTGCTCCTTGGCGTAGGCCTCGACCAGAGCCACGTGGTGCTCGTCCCGCCCGGTGAACCGCAGGTACTCGAGGGTTACCTCGTCGATGGGGAAGATGGCACACGTCGCCCCGTATTCGGGGGACATATTGCCGATGGTGGCCCGGTTCTCCAGCTGGACGGCGGCGACACCGGGCCCGTAGAACTCCACGAACTTGCCCACTACGCCGTGCTTGCGCAGCAGTTCGGTGATGGTGAGCACCAGGTCGGTGGCCGTGGTGCCGACGGGCATCTCGCCGGTCAGGCGGAAGCCGACCACCGGAGGGAGCAGCATGGACAGCGGCTGGCCCAGCATGGCTGCCTCGGCCTCGATGCCCCCCACCCCCCACCCCAGCACGCCGAGCCCATTGACCATGGTGGTGTGGGAGTCGGTGCCCACCAGGGTGTCGCAGTAGGCCCGGCCGTCGTCGGTGGCGAAGACCACACGGGAGAGATACTCCAGGTTGACCTGATGACAGATGCCCGCCCCGGGCGGCACCACCCGGAAGCCGTCGAATGCCTCCTGGGCCCACCGCAAGAGCTGGTAGCGCTCGATGTTGCGTTGGTACTCGATGTCCACGTTCTGGTCGTAGGCGTTGGGGGTTCCCGAAACCTCGGCGATGACCGAATGGTCGATGACCAGTTCCACCGGGACCAGGGGATTGACTCGGGCCGGATCGCCGCCCAGGACGCTCAGCGCGTCTCGCATGGCGGCCAGGTCGACCACACCGGGCACGCCGGTGAAGTCCTGCATGAGCACTCGCTCAGGGGTGAGGGCGATCTCGGCCGAATCGGCGCCGCCGAAGCCGTGCCGTTCGGGATGACGCCCCCAGTCGGCCACCGCTTCGACGTCGCTGGCGTGGACGGTCAGCCCGTCTTCGTGCCGAAGCAGGTTCTCGAGCAGGACCTTGACCGAGTAGGGCAGCCGACCGACGTCGAAGCGATCGGCGAGGGCATTGATCCGGTAGATCTCATAGGTCCGATCGCCGACGACGAGGTCGGCGCGGGCATCGAAGCTGTTGGGACCGGCGGATGCGGGGGAAGACTGTGCCATGCCCCCATTCTGCTCGCCCCGAACGTAATCGGCTACCTGGCCACTCGACCACCCGCCTGGGCGTGCCGATCGGGTCGGTCGGGCCGGTGTGGAGGCTCAGGTCCGGGTCCGGTAGCGCCAGACAGCGAGCGGGGTGAGAACCACCAGGAACCCGACCGTCCAGGCCAGAGACTGGATGACCCAGGTCGC
>DASZNG010000142.1:0-3773 GCA_035551535.1 Acidimicrobiales bacterium
GCACCGAGCGCCCCGGCGTGCGCGGCGCCGTCGATCCCCCGGGCCAGCCCCGATACAACCACCACCCCGGCGGAGGCCAGATCGCGGCCGAGATCGGCGGCCACCTGGCGCCCGTAGGGGGTGGCCGCCCGGGTCCCGACGATGGCCACCCGGGATCGATCCTCAAGTACCGACGGGTCCCCGTGGGCGAACAGCACCGCCGGCGCCCCGGGGTCGCCGGCCAGCGCCGTCGGATACCGACCGTAGCCCGGCAGCAGAACCTCGATGCCAGCGCCCCGATACGACTCCCCCACCGCCGACGGATCCGTCGCCCGGGCGGCGGCGGCAAACCGTCGGTTCGGGTCCTCCGGATGGGTTCCTCGGCGCAACGCCGTCCACGCCTCCAGCGGGTCGAGCCCGACGAGCACCTTGGCCAGACGCACCGGGGTCATCTGCGGGAGCCCGGCGATCGCCGCGGCGTGAACCAACCCGGTGTCGATGGGTGTCACCGTCGCTCCTTTCCCAACAGGAGATCTCGTCGGCTCCGGAGGAGCAGGGCCTCCTGGATATGAAGGTCGGTCACCTCGCCGGACCCTTCGAGATCGGCGATGGTGCGGGCGATCCGGTGAACCCGGTGGAAGCCGCGGGCGCTGAGCGAGCCTGATCGCATCCGCGACTCCAACAACTTCGAGGCCTCCTTGGTCATCGGCACCTCGCGTTGGAGAGTGGCCCCCGGCAGTTCCGCGTTCACCCGGACCTGACGGGCGGCGGCCCGGCCCCGGGCGGACCGCACACGCCGAGCTACTTCGGCGGTGGACTCGCCAGGCACGGACCCGAGCAGATCTTCGACGTCGGGCCGATCGATCCGGATGGCGATGTCGAACCGATCGAGGAGTGGCGCCGACAACCGCCGGGCGTAGCGCTCCCGGGCCGCCTCGGAGCACTCACACATCCCCGGCGCACCACCTTGGCCGCACGGGCACGGGTTCATCGCCCCCACCAAGATGAACCTTGCCGGGAAGGCGGTCGAGCCGCGGGCCCGGCTGACCCGGACCTGGCCGTCTTCCAGCGGTTGGCGCAGCGCGTCGAGCACCACGCCCGCGAACTCACCCATCTCGTCGAGGAACAGCACCCCACCATGGGCCAGGCTGATCTCCCCCGGCCGCATCCAGTGGGTCCCGCCGCCGATCATCGACACCGGCGAGGCACCGTGATGCGGGGCCCGGAACGGCGGGCGGGCCATCAGCCCGCCGGGGGGCAGCGGAAGCCCGGCCACCGAGTGGACCCGGCTCACCTCCAGCGCCGTCGCCTTGTCCAGCGCCGGCAACAGATCGGGAAGCCGGTTGGCCAGCATCGTCTTCCCCGAGCCCGGTGGGCCGACCAGCAGCAAATGGTGACCGCCGGCCGCCGCCACCTCCAGCGCCCGGCGGGCCCAGCGCTGTCCCCGAACGTCCGACAGATCGCCGTGGCCGACACGGCGCCCTCCGGCGGGTCCCTCCAGCTCGCTGGCCACCGAACCCGGCCGGCGTTCGGGTTCGGCCCACGGCTGCCGGCCTTCCAGCCGGTCGACCAGGGAGGCGAGGGTGGGCGCCGATCGGATCAGGTGATCGCCGGAGAGGCCGGCCTCACCGGCACCGACCTCGGGGACGACCACCAGGTGGCTTTCGAGCGTCTCGGCCAGCACCACGGTGCCCGGTACTCCTCGGAGGGAGCCGTCGAGGCCGAGCTCCCCCACGAACGCCATCCCCTCCACCGCGCGGGGATGCAGTTCACCCGAGGCCACCAGCACTCCCACCGCGATCGGCAGGTCGAGCCCGGCTCCGCCCTTGCGCACGCCGGACGGAGCCAAGTTGACCGTCACCCGGCGCCGTGGCCACGACAGCCCACTGGAGATGAGCGCGGCGCGGACCCGGTCTCTCGACTCGCGAACTGCGGCGTCGGGAAGACCGACCACCGTGAAGCCGGGGAGCCCGTTGGTGACGTGGACCTCCACGGAGACACGGTTGCCGTCGACCCCGATGAGGACGGCGGACGGAATGGTGGCGATCATCTCGCCTCCGATCGGTACATACCCGTCCCGCCGTCGACACCGGACGGCACCAGTACCGGGGCGGGTGGCTCACGATGGAGGGTCGCCAGGCGGAACAGACCGGGTGCGAGCGACCACTCGAGGCACCACCGTCAGGTTAGGCCGAGGGTGTGCCAGCCGACAATGTCCGGGGTGATGACAGACTCTCGCCCGGAGCCCCCGACGGCCGAGACCCCGGCGGCGGCGCCCCCGACGCCGGAGCCGAGCGCCAGCCCTTCGGGCGGTGCAATGGACCACCCGGCTCGAACTCGTCGGGGTCTATGCCCGCCGGAGCTAGCGACCCTCGAAGGTCGGCTCCCGCTTCTGGATGAAAGCGGAGATGGCCTCGGCGGTGTCGGCGGACGCGAAGTTCACCGACTGGCAGCGGGTTTCGTCCTCCAGCGCCTGCTCCATCGACACCGCCAACGAGTTGTTCAGCATCGTCTTGGTCATCGACAGGGCCAGCGGTGGGCCCAGGGCCAACCGCGCCGCCCAATCGTCGACGAACTTGTCGAGCTCGCCGGCCGGGACCACCCGGTTGACGATCCCGAAGTCCTCCGCCTGCTTGGCGTCGATGATGTCGGCGAAGAAGGCCAGCTCTTTGGCCCGGTGCATCCCGATGAACCGGGGGAGCAGCCAGGAGGCACCGAAGTCGATGGACAGGCCCCGCTTCGAGAAGATCTGCGAGAAGCGGGCGGTATCCGAGGCCACCACCAGGTCACAGCCCAGCGCCATGCTCATCCCCGCCCCGGCGGCCACCCCGCCGACCTTGGCGATGGTCGGCTTGGGGATGCGGTGGAGGGCGAGGGCCACCTCACCCAGCGCCCGCATCTGGACCAGGTAGGGATCCCCGGGGAGCCCGGCGACGTCGGAGGCGTCGCCCAGATCGGCCCCCGAACAGAAGGCGTCGCCCGCGCCGGTCAGGACCATCACCCGGTCGTGGCGGTCGGCGGTCACCTGCTGGAACACCGCCAGCAGCTCGTTCCACATCGTCCCGTTGGCGGCGTTCTTGCGGGCGGGCCGGTTCATGGTGACGGTGACCACCCCCTCGTTCCTCGCCACGATGATGGTCTCGAGCTCAGTTGCCATGGGGCGCAACCTACGAGATGGCCTGCTGATCCCGCCAGCCGGGCTCAGAAGGCGTCCTCGATCACCTCGATCTCCCCGCCGACGATGGAGACCACGTCGAATCGCAGCTCCACCAGCTCCCGCCCCGACGCCGGGGTGAGCTCGGACAGCCACCGGGACGCCAGCCTCCGGATCCGGCGCTGCTTGGCCTCCAGCACCGCCTCCGCCCCGGTCCCGAACCGGTCGGAGCTCCGGGTCTTCACCTCACCGAAGGCCACCGTCCGCCCCCGGCGCACGATGAGGTCGATCTCCCCCTCCCGCCGCCTCCAATTCCGCTCGAGGACCTCGTAGCCCTGCGCCTCGTACCACGCCGCCGCCATCGACTCCCCCTCCGCCCCCAGAACTCGCCGGCGATCGGGTCGGCCGGCGACGCCGCCGCCGGCCGCGGCCACCGTCACAACTCCGTTTCCGGGAGCCGTTCGATGTTGACGTCCCGGAAGGTGAGGATCCGGACCGACGGCACGAACCGCGCCGGTCGGTACATGTCCCAGACCCAGGCGTCGGTCAGGGTGACCTCGACGCAGGCCGGCGAGGAACCGTCCCGCACCGCGACCTCGACGTTGTTGGCCAGGTAGAACCGCCGCTCGGTCTCCACCAC
>DASZNG010000143.1:0-7704 GCA_035551535.1 Acidimicrobiales bacterium
AATCGGTCATCATCAGGCACTTGCACTCCCCCCACGTTGTTCTGTTTCTTCGCCAAGGAGCCATCGGAGGCGGGAAAGCGCCCGGCTCTGAGCCATCCGGACCGCTCCGGGCCTTCGTCCCAGCACGGCGGCGACCTCGTCAGTCGACAGCTCGGCCACCACCCGCAGCTCGAGCAACTCCTGGTCGGCGGGGCTCAATTGCCCGAACGCCTCGCGCACTGCGGCGGCGTCCTCCTGGTCGACAACCCGCTCCCCGGGCAGCGGACCCGCGTCGGCGGCGTCAGGGATCAACCCCGGTCCCTCCCGCGACAACAGCCGCTGGGCGTCCACCACCACGTGCCGCATGATGCCGTACATCCAGGCGTCGAACCCACCTCCCTCGCTCCGCAAGCTGTCGATGTTCGCAACCGCTCGGGTCATGGTCTCGCCTGCCGCGTCTTTCGCCTGCTCGTGGGTCGGCAAGCGGCGGACCGCGTAGGCCAAAAGTTTGGGATAGGCCCGGCGGTACAGCGCTTCCCACGCCTGCTCATCGCCCTGGCGGGCGAGTTCCACCAAGTCGCGCACCCGATCGGTCGAGCGGTCATACGAATTTGTCGCAGAATTAATGCCGCCGTCACAGCCCGGACTCGGATTATTCGCAGAATTATTCGCCATCCGGGGTAGATACCCACCGGGGTCGGATCGAACCCTGAAATTTCGAGATCCGATGTATTGCCGCCGCAACCGGGTCCAACGCCGAATCCACCTGGGGCCCGGCGCCTCGGGGGTCCCTCTTCGCCAACGCCCGATCGTCCCCGGTTTTGAGCGAACACTATCCACCACTTACCCGGCTCCCGGCCGTACGCTCGGCGACATGGGAAGGCCGAAGGTATACGGCGAGCGACGGGCCACCGCCGTGCGACTTCCTCCCGCGCTCCACCAGCGGCTGCGGGAGGCGGCGGCGGAACGGCAGGTGTCTGCGAACCTTCTGGTCGAACAGGCCATCGCCGAGTACCTCGACCGTCTGGCGCCGGTGGAGCATCTGGTCGGCGCCCCACCGTGACCCCGAGGCGACCATGCCGTCGTCCCGGGGTTCCGCGAATCGTCTCCTGTCACACCCTCGCCGTAAGGTCCCGGCCATGGTGAAACCCCGCGGCACCGCGACCAGCAATTTCGGTGTCGGCGGCCGCGAGAACCACGATGCTACCGCCTTCTACGCCCGGTTCCGCCCCAAGATCCTCTCGATCGAGGACACCTTGGCCGAGCCGTTCACGCTCAAACGACCGCTGGTGTGTGCCGACGCCCGGTCGATGGACCTGCCGGACAACTCGGTGGCCCTGGTGGTCACCTCCCCTCCGTACTTCGCCGGGAAGGAGTACGAGGAGGCCCTGGGTCTCGGGGTGATCCCGGCCGACTACGTCGCCTACCTCAAGCTGTTGAGCGACGTGTTCCGCGAGTGCCAACGGGTCCTCGAACCCGGAGGCCGGGTGGCGGTCAACGTCGCCAACCTCGGGCGCAAGCCCTACCGCTCGCTGGCCGCCGATGTCATCCGGATTCTCGACGACGATCTCGGGATGCTGTTGCGGGGCGAAGTCATCTGGAAGAAGGCCGACGGCGCCGCCGGATCCTGCGCCTGGGGGTCGTACCGGTCCCCGACCAACCCGGTCCTCCGGGACGTGACCGAACGGGTGATCATCGCCTCCAAAGGCCGATTCGACCGCGCCGTCGACGTCGAGGACCGGCGCGCCCAGGGCCGACCCCATCAACGGACCATCTCCACCGACGAGTTCCTCGATGCCACCCTCGACCTCTGGCACATCCGGCCGGAGTCGGCCCGTCGGGTCCACCATCCGGCCCCGTTCCCGGTCGAGTTGCCGCAACGGCTGATCGAGCTCTACACGTTCAAGGACGATCTGGTCCTCGATCCGTTCCTCGGCTCGGGCACCACGGCGGTGGCCGCCATCCGGACCGAGCGCCGGTACGTCGGTTACGACACCGACCGCGCCTATATCCAACTGGCCAAGACCCGGGTGGCCGAGGAGCGCAAGGCCCAAGCGGCCAAACGCACCAAGCGGTCACGGGTGTCACCGGTGGTGGCGCCGGCTTCGAGCAACAACGCCAACAGCCAGTCCCGGTCGACCGAAGAGGGGAAGGCCGCCCAGGCCCTCGCCGCCGACATCCTGGAGGACGCCGGATTCGAGATCTGCCAGCGGAACTACAAGATCCCGGGTCTCGGGCTCCTGGTCAACCTGGTCGCTGACGATGCTGACGGGGAGAAGTGGTACTTCGACGTGACCGGTGCCTTCACCTCGACCCGGGGCGGGCTGCTCCGCACCGATGCCCTCTGGAAGTGCCTGGGCCGGGCCAGCGTGTTGGCGACCAGCGACATCAGGCCGGTGGTGCTCCTCTCCTCGCACCTTCCGCCCCGGCGGAGTACCGGGGACCGGGCGTTGCGCACCATCGGACCCGGCGGCGTCTTCGATGTGATGGGAATGCTCAACAACTCGGACCGGGAGCGGCTGGCCAGCTACGCCGGCGGCGGCCATCGTTGGCGAGCGCTCCCCGGCTTTTGGACGCCGGCGGAGCTGGAACCGTCTCGCTGAATCCCGTGCCCGACTCCACCCTGGCCTACGCCGTGGTGCGAGGGGATCCACCGGCCGTGTACGCCGCCGATGACGTCGACACCCTTCACCACGTCCTGGCGTTGCGGGTGGTGGCGGCCACCCCGGGAGCGACCATCGCCGCCGGCCAACGCGAGCGCATCCGGGAGGCGCTCCTCGAAGAACGTTGGGGTGATGCGGTGGTTCGATGGATCGAAGTCACCGGCATCCCCGTCGACGTCTATGCCAGCGGGTTGGAGGTGTGGACGGCCAATCGTTTCTCCGAACCCGACGAAACCGGGCTGGAGCTCCGCCTCCGCCCGCTGTTCGAGGGTGACTGAGCCCAAAGGGATTCTGGTTGGGCCCTTGATCGTCGGATTCGCTAGCGTTGGCCTGGCACGCCCGCCCACCCCCAGGAGGTACACCATGGGATCTGCCGGAGACGCCGAACAGATCGTGAGAGATCTTTGCGACTCGGTCGGGAAGCACGACGCCGAAGCATTGCGCCCGTTCTTCACCGACGATGTCGTCTATCACAACATCCCGATGGATCCCGCCGTCGGGATCGACGCCGCCATCGCGGTGATCGAGGGATTCTTCGCGATGTCCGAGAGCCTGAAGATCGAAACCCTTCATCTGGCCGTGCGCGACAACGTCGTGCTCACCGAGCGGATCGACACGTTCACCATGGGGAACATCGTGGCCCCGCTCCCGGTGATGGGGACCTTCGAGATCCGAGATGGCAAGATCAGCGCCTGGCGCGATTACTTCGACCTGGGCCAGATCACCAAGATGTTCTCCGGGGACGCCTAGGACCTCCGAGGCGCGCCTCCCAGGCGCCCGCTTGTCCCTTATGCTTCCGGGGTGCGAAGTCGCCGGGGGGGTCGCGTTGTCGTCTTGGTGGCGTCCGCCGTCTCCCTGACCCTGGCGGCACTGGTGCTTCCGTCGGCGTTCCTGGGTGCCACCGCCGGGCACGCCGCCGCGCCGTCGGGAGGCCTGTTCGCCGGAGGGGGTGTGGTCGCCGAGGGCGACGCCGCCACCTACGGGAGCTTCAACGGGATCACCCTGGCGTCTCCGGCCGTGGCCATGGCCACCACCGCCACCAGCCACGGCTACTGGGTGGCGGCCGCCGACGGCGGAGTCTTCTCCTTCGGTGACGCCCAGTTCTACGGTTCGACGGGCAGCTTCACCATCAACGCGCCGGTGGTGGGCATGGCCGCGACTCCCGACGGACGCGGCTACTGGCTTACCGCCCTCGACGGCGGGGTCTTCTCCTTCGGTGACGCCCAGTTCTACGGTTCGACTGGGGCCATGCACTTGAACCAACCGGTGGTGGGCATGGCCGCCACCCCCGACGGGCGCGGGTACTGGCTGGTGGCCTCGGACGGAGGGATCTTCGCCTTCGGCGACGCCCCCTTCTACGGTTCGACCGGGGCCATCGTGCTCAACCAGCCGATCAACGGGATGGCCTCGACCCCCGACGGGCGGGGGTACTGGTTGGTGGCGGCCGATGGAGGAATCTTCGCCTTCGGGGACGCGACCTACTTCGGCTCGGCGGCCAACGACAACATCGGCACCTCGATCACCGGCATCGCCCCCACCCACGACGGGCGCGGCTACTGGTTGGTGGCCGCCACCGCCGGCGTGCTGTCCTACGGCGACGCCAAATTCCTGGGACCGTCCCCCAACCTCCCTCCCTTCTCCCCCACCGCGGCGATCGTCGCCACCCGCGACGGGGGCGGCTACTGGATCCTGCAACCCGACGACATCGCCACTGGCTTCACCGATCCCCCACCCGGTGCCGGCGCCGGGATCGTGCAGACCGCGGCATCGCAGGTCGGCCCGGACCCGCTGGCCAACCAGGGGGACTTCTGTAACCCCTACGGGCCCTGTGTGGAGTGGTGCTCGCTGTTTGCCACCTGGGTATGGAACCAGCACGGCATCGGGATACCCCGGTACTCGTTCACCGGCGACGTCTTCGCCTGGGGGGCGGGCCAGGGTCTGGACCTCGGCGGGGGCGCGGTGCCCGCCGCCGGCGACTTCGTGATGTACGGGACCGGACCCCAGTCATCGTCCAGTTCACCGCACATGGGGATCGTCGCCCAGGTGTGGCCGGACGGCGCCATCGTCACCGTCGAAGGCGACGCCGGGCCGGAGCCCAACGGGAAGTACGCGGTCATCACCAACGGCCCGTTCCTCCCGGCCGATTCCAACCAGTACAACGGCGATCCCATTTACGGCTACGTCCAGCCCTGAGGGCGGCTGTTCCCTTCGGCGCCCTTCACGGGCCGGTCAGCAACCCACCGAAGCGGAACCCCAACCACGGCTTCGACCCACCGGCCATCATCTTGCCCCGAAGTGTCTGGCCCCACTGCCCGATCCGCTGGTAGCCGACCAAGAGGAAGGCGACCGGATCGGCCGAGATCCAGCAATCGACCTTCGGGCCGGCTTCGGTCACCTCGGCGGCGCCGTCGTCGATGGCCAACCGGTACCGAGGACCGCCCCGGAACCGGAGCTCGTAACTGAGGTGGAGCCCCGCCGTCTTCTCCCTGTCCAGATAGTCGGGCACCATGGTCATGACCCCGCCGATGACCTGGAGCGCATCCTGGCTCGAGATCGGCCACGGGCGGCGGGTGGCCCGGGCGATGTCGAACCCGTGGATGAGCACCTCGCCGAGGAGGGTGGAGGTCATCAGCGGCACGGACATGGATAGCCCGTTGGACGTCAGAATGTGCTCGCCGTCGAACCGGTCGGAACCCGCGGCCATGAAGCGCTCGACCGCCGGCACCAACTGGTGGGCCAGTTGCCCGATGTCGCTCCCGGCCCGCTCCCCCACTTGCCGGGCGTTGGACACCGCGCTCAGCTGCGACGGGGTGCTGCCGGTCGACGGGCGGGCCAGGACATCTTTGGCGTCACGCTCACCGGCAACGAAGCCGGCGTAGTCCTCGATCTCGGCCACCAGATGGGCGGCAGTCTCGTACGCGTTCCACTCCAGCCCCGGCACCGGCACCGTCGGGTCGGATACCGAACCCAGCATCGCCGCCGCCCGGACGGCGGCGTCCCGGAGCGCCCGCTGCCCCACCGCGGTGGGCGGTCGCACCTGGGGCGCCATCAGAACACCTTCAACTCTCGGGCCACGTCCAATACTCCCTTGTCCCCGGAGGTCTCGACGCCCTCACCCTCCCAGGTCGACCGCTGGGTGATCCAACGGACGAACGCGGCGGAGCCGGAATGGATCTCGGCGCTTCGCGGGCCGGAGCCGAGATGGATGGCCCCACCGCCCGGGCCCTCGAGCACCAGATCGACCCGGCCGCCGAGCGAGGCGAGCAGGTCGGTGTTCTGTTGGGGAAGCGCGGCCTCGATCCAGTCGATGGCCGGCACCAGCCGGAGCTCGTCAGCCGCGGGTGGGTCTCCGGTCAACGGTCCCCGGGGCGAGAACAGGTCGGTCCGGATGTGGGTGTAGTGGTCGAAGGCGAAGGCGTTGGGGAGGACCGACGCCGGGTAGGTGCCGAGGTCGCCGAGCGGCACCTCGAAGTCCTGACCCTCGAGTCCGGACAACCGGTCGATGGCTTCGGAGCTCACCGTCGTGTAGTCGGCCACCACGTCTTCGGCGCTCATCTGCCGCCGGGCCTCGACGTAGGCATCCTGGGCCCGCTCGGTCGCAAGGTCGCCGGCATCGGGGAGCATCGACGGGTCGACCACCACCCAGAACAGCGCGCCCAGGTGGGCGACGACGTCCTGGACCGACCAGCCGGGGCAGCCGCTTTCCGTCTTCCATTCCGCCTCGGTGAGCCCACCACAGATTCCCAGCAGTGCCTCGCGGTCAGCCTGGAGTCCTTCGATCGCCCCCTTCATCGGGTGCCTCCCTCCCTCGTTGACATATCAAAACTATTTTGCATAGTAGTACTATGTCAAGATCGTGGATGAGAGTCAAGAGCACCAAACGCGCTACACAGTCGAGGTGACCGAGCCATCGTCGCCCGACGTCAACCCGCCGAACCTGCGGGCGGAGCAGGTGGCCCAGACCCGTACCGCCCTGACCGCAGCCGGGCGCCGGCTGTTCGGCCAGGACGGCTTTGCCGCCACTTCGGTCGACGACCTGGCCCGGGAGGCCCGGGTCACCACCGGCGCCCTCTACCACCACTTCCCTTCCAAGCTGGCGTTGTTCGAAGCGGTGTTCGAAGAGGTCCACACCGAGCTCCTGGAGGCGTCGGCTCAGTCGGCCGCCGGCGCCCCCGGCAGTGTGGAGTTCCTGGCCAGGGCGCTCGAGTCGTTCCTCGATGCCGTGCTCGAACCCGATGTGCAACGCATCGTGATCACCGATGCGCCGGCCGTCCTCGGACTCGCCCGTTTCACCGAGCTCGACGAGCGTTACGCCTTCGCGGAGATCGTGGCGGTCATCGAGGCGGCGGTGGCCCAGGGGGAACTGCGGGTTGACGACCCTGATACCTTCACCCGGCTGTTGTTCGGCGCGCTGACCCGGGGCGGGATGCTGATCGCCAACTCCGACCGGCCGAGGGCCACCCGGGACGCGGTGGCCAAGTCGATACGCGCCTTGCTGAGTACGCTCTCGACGTAACGGTCCCGCCCGGGCGGTGGCCGATGAGGAACGGAGATCAGTGATGAAGCGCTCTGATATAAACCCGTGGGAATGGTCAAAGGCCTTCGGGTTCTCCCAGGCGGTGCTGGTCGCGGAATCAGCCCAGGTGTTGTACTGCTCCGGTCAGACCGCCATCGGCCCGGATGGTGCGCTGCCGAGCACCGGGGACATGGCCGAACAGGTGACGGCGGCGTTGGCCAACCTGCGTACGGCCCTGGAGGGCGCCGGGATGGGATTCGCCGACATCGTCCGACTCCACTTCTCCACCACGGACGTTGACGCGCGGTTGGCGGCCTACGGCGCGGTCGGCGAAGTACTGGGTACGAACCTTCCGGCTATGACCGTCATCGGGGCGAACCGTCTCGCCTTCTCCGAACTCATGGCCGAGATCGAAGCCACCGCCGCGCGTTAGCGCCAAACCGGTCGCCTTCGTCAGCTACGGCGGTGCCTCCGGAGACCGTCAAGCTGTACTGGACCTCGAGAACGTGCTCACACCGAGCTCCACGCCGTAACCATCAGCGACGG
>DASZNG010000144.1:0-21482 GCA_035551535.1 Acidimicrobiales bacterium
CGGATGAACGACTCGGCGTCGTCATCGATGGACGACGTGGATGTGGTGATCGCCATGGTCGAAGCCACCGGCGCCATCGGGCCGGGGGACCGGATGGTGCTCACCCAGGCCAGCCGGCGGGTCCGCTCGCTGGCCCGGGTGACGGACCTCGAACGGGAAGTCGGAGTCGCGGGGGGCGATGGCGTGGGACAGCCGACCCTGCTGGTGGTGGTCAACAAGATCGACCGGGTCGACGGCAACGGGGTGCTCACCCACCTCACCGCCGTCTCCGAGGTGATCGAGTCGCTGGCCGAAGCGGACGGCGCCGCCCCGGTGCCGGTGGAGTACTTCCCGGTGTCCGCCTCCGAGGGCGACGGCGTCGACGCCCTGGTCGACGCGGTGGTTGCCCGGATGCCCGAGGGCCCCCGCTACTACCCCGAGGGCATGGTCACCGATGTGGCCGAGGCGTTCTGGGTGGCCGACCTGGTGCGCGAACAGCTCCTCCTCCGGGTGGAGGACGAGCTCCCCCACAGCATCGCCTGCCGGGTCACCGAGTGGGAGTGGCCCCGGGTACGGTGCGAGATCCTGGTCGAGCGGGATTCCCAAAAAGGGATCGTGATCGGCAAGGGCGGAAGCACCCTCAAGGACGTGGGCACCGCGGTGCGCAAGCAGATGCCGCCGGGGGCGTACCTCGAGCTCTTCGTGCGGGTCGAGAAGCGGTGGCAGCACCGGGCGGACGCCCTCGACCGGCTGGGGTTCTGAACGCCGTGGGCCGGCCGTCCGGCCCGGGCCGGACCCCGGCGACCTAGTCGGCGCCGACCACCGTGAAGCTCTGGTCGACGAAGACATGGTGCGGCCAGTTGACCCCGATGTTGTGGACCTCGTACTCGCCGTTGCTCAGCTGCACCACCCGGTCGATGACGCCTCCCGGATAGGCGGCCAGCGCGGCTTCCGTGGCCTGGTTGGCGGCGGTTCCGCTGACGATCGTCCCCGACCCCTGGCTGTAGTTGGCGGGGATCTGACCGACCTGCTTCGACGTGCTCGGCGCCCCCGGTTGGAAGGGGACCACCTGGGCCGCGGAGGAAGCCGCCGATCCGCTGGTCGTCGGGTTCACGATGACCTGGGTGGCGGCGATGGTCGTGCTGCTGGTCGTCCCCAGCACGAGGACCGGCTCGCCGGTGGTAACCGCGCTCGCCGAGGTCGGACTCGTCCCCTTCAGGTAGGTCGTGGAGGACGCCTCGTTGACGGTCACGTTCTGACCCGCGGAGGTCGACAGGGTGAAGCTCGACGGGGACACGCGGCTGACCGTGCCCACCGCGCCCCCGGCCGCCGGCCCAGACCGGGCGTTGGACCCCCCGCCGCCGGATCCGAGAGGGCCACGAGGACCCCCGGAGCCGCCGGCGGCGCCGGGGGCCGCCGAGGTGCTGGTCGAGGCGACGTGCCCGGCGGTGGCCGAGGAGGAGGTCGTGAGGCTGACCGTCAGTCCGATCACCAGACCGATCACGGCAACCGCCGAGATCCATCCAATTCGCTTGTTCCGTCGGCTCGAAAACCAGCGCCGGAGCCTCGAGGCGGGGGCCGGCTCGGCCACCGCCGCTGGCCCATCGGGCGACGATACGGGCGGGGGAGGCGGGGCGGTGCCGGCGCCGATTGGAGAGCCAGGGGCCGATGGCCCAGCCGCGCCCGATGCGGGGGGAATTGGAGCTGTCTCGTCGGGGCTGGTTGGGCTGGTGGGGCTGGTTGGGCTGGTTGATTCGTGATCATTCATGATGGTGCTCCTCTCTGCTCACGCCGCGGCCTCCTCGCGCCGCCAGGCCAGCGTGCCAGCCGTTGTTGTGAGGTGCCTGTACGTCGGCTGTGCCGCGAGTGTGAATCCTTCCAAGCTGCCCTCGGGCACTCCCTGGGCGCGCCCCGGACTCGGCAACGTGGCTGGTGACGAAGTCCTGCCTCGAGAGAGGGGAGCGAATCGGCCTACCCCAACCGGGTCAGCACGTTCCGGGTGATCTGTTCGATCTGCGGGTCGCGCCCGGCCAGGCCGTGGGCCCAGTCGGTCGACCCCGACGTCACCACCGTGGCACCGGTCCCGTTGGTGTAGGCGCCCAACACCGCATGGCCGTGACGGATCCGCTCCATCGCCTCGGGCTCCCGTGTCCCGAATACCCGTGATGCGATGTACTCCAACTCGCTCGGCTCCCCCGGCCGGGGCGGACGAGGGGCGGTCTCGCGGGTGAAGTGCTGGGTCGGGCAGGTGCCGAGGATCTCGAAGGTCGACGGCGTGCCGTCCTCCCCGGTCGGGTACGGCAGCCCGTCGCGGTAGGTGAACACGCAGCCGTCGCACTCGTAGCCGACGACGGTGGCGCCGGCACCCAGCACGTCGCCGTAGCCGAGCCCGGTACCGTCGAAGAGCCAGTGACCGGGGCGGTGGACGGTATAGCCGCCGAGGCCGGCGGTCACATTGCGGCCGATGCGGTGATAGCCGCCACGGGTGAAGGACACCCCGGTCATGGAGTTCTCCGGACGGCCGACGACCACGTCGGACCAGAACGTCGTGACTTCGGCCTCCCGGCCGGTACCCATCACCGGGTCGTTCTTGAAGAAGCCCTTGTAGCCGACCATCACCTCGTGATCGTCGCCCTCGAGGCGCACCTGCCACAATGACGTATTGCCGGAGAAGAACGCCGCATTGCCCCCCCTGGCGATGAAGGCTTCGACGGTATCGCGCATGCCCCGGGACCAGTACTCGTCGTGGCCGACGGAGAGATACAGGCTGGCGCCGTCCAACACCTCGGGGTGTTCCTCGAGATCCGCGTTGGTGCACACTCCGATCTCGAATCCCTGGCCTTCGGCCCACTGGATGAACGGCAGTTCCCAATCGGGCCAACCTGCCGACCCGGCGTAGCCCGACAGATGGTTGAGCTGGATGTAGCCGACGTGGGCGGCGTTCTGCGGATCCGGCGCACCCGTCCCGGTCACCCGACGGCCCTTGCCTGGCGGCTTGTACAGGTAGCCCGCCGACATCGGCCGCTGCATGGCCACCTGGGTGCCACCGGTGTACAGGTTCGGTCCGCCGAAGTCGTTGTAGGCGTGCCAGGTATTGGTGGCCAGCGCCACCACCACCCTGGTGCCGGAAACGGGACGCACGACGAAGAAGGCGTAATCGCGCCGCACCCTGTCGCCGACGTCGATCTCCATGACAACCTCGTAGTACCCCGACCGCCACGTCGGGTCGGCGGCCAGCGTGAGCGCGACCGGCCAGCCGCACCCGTTGGCGGCCGCGTCCTTCG
Source organism: Acidimicrobiales bacterium (assembly GCA_035551535.1). GTDB lineage: Bacteria > Actinomycetota > Acidimicrobiia > Acidimicrobiales > RAAP-2 > DASZIT01. The sequence continues at coordinate 3,264 of DASZNG010000144.1, forward strand.
GGGTCTCGTGCTCGTCGGCCGCCACCCCGTCAGAACCGAACACGACCTCCCGGTGGGCGCCGACCCGTGCCACCTCGACCCGCACCGGCCGTCCAGCCGACGACGACATGTGCACTTCGACCCGGCCGCCGGGGCGCACCGATTGCGGCCAGCAGTACCCGGTCACGACATCGCGGCCCATGTCCAAACCCTAATTGGGCATGCGCACCACGGTGCGACCGGTTGTCTCTCGGCGCTCGAGCGCCTCGAGTCCGGCAGGAACGTCGGCGAAGTCGATCAGTCGGCCGATCACCGGGCGGATGGTTCCGGCCCGGGCGAGGTGCAAGATCCGATTCCAGATGTCAACTCCCTGGGCGGTGGACAGAAAGTTCATCCCAAACGGACGGGTGGGCCGCGGCGAATCGACGGAGGCGAAGCAGATCCCGACCAGGTCAAAGTTCCCGTAGATACTGGGTTGGATCGGTAACGGTCGCTCCTCCGATTCGATGCCCGACGCGAACCCGATGATGAGGTGGCGGCCGTTGAACGCCATGGCTCGAAATGTCTCTGTCGTCACCGCGCCGCCCACGGTGTCGAAGGCCAGGTCGACTCCCCGCCCGTTGGTAACGTCGTCGACGAAGGCGACGAAATCGTGGCTACGGTAATTCAACCCGTAATCGGCGCCCAGCGACCGGCAAAAATCGACCTTCTTGTCTGTGCCGGCCGTCCCGATCACCGTCGCTCCGAACGCCTTGGCCAGCTGGACGGCAGCCGATCCGACTCCGCCGGCTGCGGCATGAACGAGGACCACGTCCCCCGGCGCCACCCGTCCCCGGAGCCGCAACGCCAGGTAGCTCACCTGGTAGGGGAAGTACATCGCGATTCCCTCGGCGGCGCTGAGCCACGTCGGGAGCTGTTGGAGCGTCGCGGCTTCGAGCAACGCCGCTGACGCATAGGCACCCTGCACGCCGGCGGTGGCGCCGACGACCCGTCGGCCGAGCAGCCCCTCACAACCCGGCCCGGCGGCGTCGACGGTTCCGGCTGCCGCCATGCCGATCACGAACGGGGGTTCGAACTTCAACAGCCCGTAGCGACCGCGGATGGTGTCGATGTCGTTGAAGTCGAGGCAGAATGCCTCCACCGCGATCCGCACCTGGTTGGCGCCTGGTTCGCCGACCTCCACGGACTGGATCTCAAGGGCGTCGGTGGGTGCGCTCAACCGGGTGACCATCCAGGCGGTTGCCCTTGTCCTCACGGGGACCCTCCATAGCGGACGGGCAGATGTTTGATGCCGTTGAGCCACGACGACCGGAGGCGGCTGGGCGGACCTGTCAATGTTGCGTCGGTCAACTCGTCGGCGATCACGTCGAACATCACCTTCAGCTCGAGTCGAGACAGATTGGCTCCGATGCAGTAGTGCGAGCCACCGGCGCCGAAGGTCACGTGGGGATTCGGCGATCGAGCGATGTCGAAGCGTTGGGGGTCATCGAACACCTCCTCGTCGAAATTGGCGGACGGGAAGTACAGGCCCACCCGTTCACCCTTGTGCACCGACCGGCCGGCGACCTCGGTATCCTCGTTGGCCGTTCGCTGGAGGACGACAGCGGGCGAGGCCCAGCGCAGGATCTCGTCGATCGCGGTTGCGGGGCGTTCGGACCGCCATCGCTCCCACTGGTCCGGATGTTGCAGGAAGGCCAACATGCCGTGGGAAATCGCCTGGCGGGTGGTCTCGTTACCGGCGACGGCGAGGATCATGAAGAAGAACCCGAACTCTTCACTGGTCAGGCGTTGGCCATCGGCATCGGGTTGGACGAGTCGGCTGGTGACATCCCCGAGGTCATTGTCGATCCGGGCCTCGGCGGCGGCATGGGCGTACATGAACATTTCGACGGTCCCCGAGAGGTCGCTGGTGGCATACTCCGGGTCCTCACTGCCCGCCATCTGGTCGCTCCAGTGGAAGAACTGCTCACGATCGCCATCAGGAATGCCCATGAGGCCGGCGATGGCCTGCAGGGGCAAATGACGGGCGACGTCGATCACGAAGTCGCCCGTGCCGTCCTGCTTGGCCGCCCAGACGATCCGATGAGCTTGTTCTCGCAGTTCGTCCTCGAGGCCGGCCAGCGCGCGGGGGGTGAAGCACCGGTTTCCCACCCGGCGAACTCGGGTGTGCCGGGGCGGGTCCATGCACAGCAGGAGGTTCTTGGTGGATTCGCCCGTGGGATCGGACGCATCCAGCCGGCGAACGAAGGAGGAATTGGCCTCCACCGACCACTCGAGACTCCTGGTCACCGCGGTGATGTCGGCGTGGCGGGTGAGTGCCCAAAATCCGGCGTCCCCGTATGCCGCGGTGGACGGCTGCGGATTCCACCGGAAGGGTTGATTCCGGCGCAGCCAGGCGAATTCCTCCAGGGGCAGATGATCAGCCAGCAAATCCGGATCGCTCAGATCGAGCCGATCGTCCACAGGCGTCGAGGACACGACGGCGGACCTCCTTGCTTGGCACCGGTCGGAGCCCACGACCGTAGGCTTTGATACTGGCCGGTGTCAACTAGGCTGGTCCCGAGATGGAGTACCAGGTGACGATGCCGTTCAACGGGGTGAGCGCTCACGACCGGCGCATCGACCGGCGACACCGGATGGTGGAGGCCGCCTTCGAGATTGCCGGAACCGAGGGCGCGGGCGCGCTCGGCGTCGGACGGGTGTGCCTGGCCGCCGGACTGACCAAGCGGTATTTCTACGAGAGCTTCGCGTCGCTCGGCGAGCTCCAGAGCGCCGTCGTCGACCACGCCATCGCGGTGATGTCGGAGCGGGTCGATCCCTTCCGGCCCACCGGGCCCGGCGGACCGCCACAAGCGTGGCTCGAGGCGTTCGTCGGCGCCTTGGTGGACGACGAGTGTCTCGCCCGGGTTCTGCTTGCCGAGACCCATGGCGGCGCCCTCAGCCCGTTTCGGCATCAGATTATCGACGTGGCCATCGCGGGGATGGCCCCCCCGGGCTCGGACGCGCAGGCCGGCCTGCGTGCCCGCCTCGTCGCGTACGCCCAGATCGGGACCTTGAGCGAGCTCTGCCTGGCCTGGCACCAGGGACAGTTGGGGATGGAGCGGGCGGCCCTGGTCGACGTGCTGGCTGACCTGTTTGTCCGTATCGACGGCGCCGGTTCTTGAGCTCCTTCGAATGGCGCCGGAGCCGGGGGCACTCCGGGCGGGCGTCGGTCCCCGCCGGCCCCGCCATTAGGTTGGGGTGCGATTCGGCGAAGGCCCGACCCGGGCCACAAGGAGGGCGAAGACACCATGCCAGATACCATCACCCTGAAGGACCGCCTGGAGGACGGGACGCTCACCGGCAAGTGGGCGCTGGCTTCCGACCAGACGACGGTGGCGTTCCGATCATCGAGCCTGTGGGGCCTGGTCAAGGTCAGGGGCCGCTTCACCGACGTGCACGGTGAGGGGACGGTCGACCCGAGCGGTGCCATCACCGGCCGTCTGGACATCGACGTCGCCTCCGTGAACACCGGCACGGCCAAGCGGGACACCCACCTGCGGTCGACCGACTTCTTCGATGCCGCCACCCACAACCACATCACCTTCCTGGCCACCGATGTCTCGGTCGTCGACGACAACCAGCTGCATGTCTCCGGCGAGCTGACCATCGCCGGGCAGTCCCATCCCTTCTCGTTGGAGGCGACGGTCACCGACTTCGACGGCACCGGGGTGACCCTCACCTCCTCGGTGGTCATCGACCGGTCTCAGTGGGGCATCGCCTGGCGGAAGATGGGCATGACCAAGATGGACACCGACATCGACATCAAGGCACGATTCACCCGGCCCTGACCGGAGCGCCGCCGACTACGCCTCGGCCAGCGCCTGTTCCAGGAAGGCCTCGACTTCGGCCCGGTCCAAGGTGCGTTTCATCGGGGGGACCCGGGCCAGCAGGGCTCCCCGATAGCTGGCCGTCGCCAACCGGCTGTCGAGCACCGCCACCACCCCCCGGTCGTCGGCGGCACGGATCAATCGGCCTGCCCCCTGGGCCAGCAACGTTCCGGCCCGGGGCAGGTCAACGATGTTGAAGGCGCCGGCGCCGGCCCGGTCCCGGCGGGCCTGGAGCACCGGGTCGTCGGGACGGGGAAACGGGATCCGGTCGATGGTGACCAGGCTGAGGGTCGGTCCCGGAAGGTCGACCCCCTGCCAGAACCCGAGGGTGGCGAACAGGCAGGTCGACTCGTCGGCCCGGAAGGCCTCGATAAGGGCCGGCTTGGGCAGATCGGACTGGGCCAGGACCCGGAACGGGAGCCGCTCCCGGAGCACCTCGACGGCCGCGTTCATGGCCCGCCAACTGGTGAACAGGGCCAGGGTGCGGCCCCCGGCCGCGGTGATGAGGGCGTCGAGCTCATTGTGGATGGCCGGTTCCGACTCCGGCCGCCTCCGGTCGGGGATGGACTTGGCCACGTACAGCAGGGCGTGGTGGGGGTAGTCGAAGGGGCTGCCCACATCCAGCTCGTCGGTGCCGGCCGCGGGGAGGCCCAGCCGGCCGACCAGGCCGAGGGGCACCGTCGCCGAGGTCAGGACGCCGGTGACCTCGCTCCAGAGTTGTTCGGTGAGCAGGGGACCGACGTCGATGGGGGAGACCCGCAGACTGGCTGAGCGGGCACCGCCGTCCACCCACGCCACCTCGTCTTCGCCCAGCGAGGTGAGCTTGGCCAGGTCGCCGGCCAGATGCCCGGCGGCCAGCAGGATCCGATCCCGTCGGGTCCGTTCCGCCGCCGATTCGTCGTCGGCACCCTCCCGCTCCGCCTGGCGGATGAGGCCGACCAGTCGGGCCACTCGTCCGGTGGCCAGGGCGACCACCTGGCCGAGCCCGGGCCCGTCGGCTGGGGGGTGGTTGCCGCCGGTGTCGCCGCCCTCCTCGCCGCCGAGCAGCGAGGTCGGAGCCACCCGGGTGCCGGCCAGCGGACGGAGCACCCGTTGGAAGTGGTCGGCGACCTCGGCCACCTGATCGACGGCATCGTCGGAACCCGCCAGCTCGCGGGGCACCACCCCCCGGGCCCCGGTGGCCAGGGCCCGGAACCGCCCGGGCCCGATCTCCACCCCGAGGCTGTCGGTCATCACCTCTTCGACCTCGTGGGCCTCGTCGAAGACGGCGATGTCGTGGGCCGGCAGCACCGCTCCCCCGCTGGCCAGGTGGGCCCCGTAGAGGTGGGTGTTGACCACCACCACGTCGGCCTCCGCCGCCCGGTTCCGGGCGTGCTCGGCAAAGCAGTCCTCCCCGGACGGGCACCGGAACGCCCCCGGGCACTCGCGGGCGGTGGTCGACACCATCGCCCAGGCCCGGAAGTGGGGCTCGAAGTCGAGCTCGGCCCGGTCCCCGGTGGGGGACTCCTGTCCCCACCGGAGCAGGCGGCGTACCTGCTCACCGAGTCGGCCGGTATCCGGGATCCCCTCCTCCCGGGCCGGCGTCAGGGTGTCGTCGGCGTCGGGGGGATCGACCCCGGCGTCGTTGAGATCGAGCCGCTGCCCCTGGCCACCGACCTCGGAGGCCCGCTGCCGGCACAGGTAGTTGCTCCGGCCCTTCAGCACCGCGAAGGTGAGACCGGCGTCGACGACGGCGGCCACCATCGGCAGGTCCTTGCCGGCCAGCTGGTCCTGCAGGGCCTTGGTGGCGGTGGCCACCACCACCCGCTGGCCGGAGAGGGCGGCCGGGATCAGGTAGGCCAGCGACTTTCCGGTACCGGTGCCGGCCTGCACCACCAGGTGGCGGCCGGAGCCGAAGGCCCGGCCCACTGCCCCGGCCATCTCCATCTGGCCCTCCCGGGCCTCGCCGCCCCCGGGCAACGAGGCGGTCACGCGGGCCAGCGTCTCCTTTACCCCGTCGGCCATTCTGCGACCCTACCCGGGGACCTGGTCCGCCAGATTTGGCGAGGCGCCGGCGGCCCCGGCCGAGCCGGTCAATACCACTCGGCGAACAGGATGCAGGCCACCACCACCCCGACGGTGACGATGACCCAGCGCAGCACCGCGGCCGGCAACCGCCTTCCGATCCGGGCGCCCAGCTGGCCACCGATGACCGACCCGGCGGCGATCAGGCCCACCACCGACCACGACAGCGTCGAGAAGATGATGAACAGGACACTGGCCGCGGTGTTCACCACCATGGCCAGCACGTTCTTGGTGGCGTTCAGCCGCTGCAGGTCGTCGTGGACGAAGATGGCCAGCAGGGCGATGAGGATCACCCCCTGGGCCGCCCCGAAGTAGCCGCCGTAGACCCCGGTGAGGAACACCCCGAGGAACAGCCCGAGGCCGCCGTGCAGCTTCCGGTCCCCCCGGGCTTCGAGGATCTTCGACAGCCGGGGTTGGAGCGCCATCAAGACCGCCGCCACCAGGATGAGGGCCGGCACCGCCGAGCGGAACACGGTGCCGGGGAGCCCGAGGAGCAGCCCGGCGCCGGCCCCCCCGCCCGCCAGCGACGCGGTTCCCAGCCGGAGCACCCTCGATCGCTGACCGGTGAGCTCCCGCCGGTAGGCCAAGGCTCCGCTGACGGTTCCCGGGACCAACCCGACGTTGTTGGACACGTTGGACAGCAGCGGCGGGTACCCGAGAGCCAACAGGGTGGGGAAGGTGACCAACGATCCGGACCCGACGATCGTGTTGATGGTCCCGGCGGCCAACCCGGCCGCGAAAATTGCCAGGGCGGCCCACGGGGACATGGAGAGGGTCTAGTGCCGAAAGCGGCGAGGCTCAAGGTGGCGGGCCCATCGACGGCCTGGTCGCCGGGCACGGCACGAGCAGTGGAGGGGATAAGTTCGCAGCGTGGAACGGGACCCCTCCGGCGCCGGTGGCGCCGTCAACGACGGGCGCGCACCGCTGGTGGCGTCGGATGTCGCCGATGGTCCCGTCCCGGTTCACGTGGCCTGCATCATGGACGGGAACGGTCGCTGGGCCAGCCGCCGGGGACTGCCCCGGACCGAAGGCCATGCCGCCGGGGAGACGGCCCTGCTCGACGCGGTCGAGGGTGCCCTGGATCTGGGCATCCCCTGGATCACCATGTACGCCTTCTCCACCGAGAACTGGCGTCGTCCGGCCGACGAGGTCCGTTACCTGATGGGCTTCAACGAGAGCCTGCTGGCCCGCCGGCGGGATGAGCTCAACGAGAAGGGGGTGCGCATCCGCTTTGCCGGGCGGCGCGACTGGCGGGTGCCCAAGCGGGTGCTGCGCCGGATGGACGAGTCGGTCGAGCTCACCGCCGGCAACCGGCGGTCCACCCTGACCATGGCCTTCAATTACGGCGGGCGGGCGGAGATCGTCGACGCGGTCAGCGCGCTGGTGGCCGACGGGGTCCCGGCCGACAAGGTCAGCGAGAAGGCCATCCGGTCCCGCCTCTACTATCCGGACCAGCCGGATCCGGATCTGATGATCCGGACCTCGGGCGAACACCGGATCTCCAATTTTTTGTTGTGGCAGTTGGCCTACAGCGAGCTGGTGTTCACCAGCGTGCTGTGGCCCGACTTCCGGCGCCACCATCTCTTCGAGGCCATCCAGGAGTACCAGCGCCGGCAGCGAACCTACGGTGGGGTGACCGGAAGATGAGACGCCGGTGGGTGGTCGGTCGGATCCGGATCCTGGGTGGCCGAGAGCGCGGCGACGCCGGCGGGCTGTGGATCGGCATCGGGATCGCCGGCGGCGTGCTCCTGTACGCCGGGATGCTGGTCATGCTGGTCGCCGGGTTCGGCGCCATCCTCCCGTTCGTGGTCATCCCACCGGTCCTGATCGGTCTGATCGGGGCCAACAGCCTGCTCGGCGGCCCCCGCCGGCCCCGGCCCCCGGCCCGTCCGATCCGGCCCACCGACCGGGGGATGGTGCCGCCGGTCTCGGGAGGCCCGGTGGTGAACGGCCGGTCGGGAGAGTCCTCGGACACCGACCGGCAGCCCCGCCCCAACGGCGGGGGCTCCGCCGGCTCGGGATGACCCTCTTCCGCGACCAGGGGGTGGTGCTCCGGACCATCCGGCTCGGGGAGGCGGATCGGATCGTCACCTTGATGACCGAGCAGAACGGCAAGGTGCGGGCGGTGGCCAAAGGGGTGCGCCGCACCACCTCCAAGTTCGGCTCGCGGCTCGAACCGTTCAGCCACGTGGCCCTCCTCGGTTGGCAGGGCCGCAGCGACCTCGACATCGTGAACCAGGTCGAGGTCATCGACACCTTCCGTCCGGTGCGGGAGGACTTCGACCGGATGGCGTCGGCCATGTCCATGCTCGAGGTGGTGGATCAGGTCGGACAGGAACGCCACGCCAACCCGCGCCTGTACGCCATGCTGGTGGGGGCGCTCGCGGCCCTGGCCGAGCGGGATTCGGCCATGGTCGCCCCGGCGTTCTTCCTCAAGGTGCTGGCCCTCGAGGGCACCGAGCCCCGGCTCGACGCCTGCGCCTCGTGCGGGGAGGAGGATGCCACCCAGATGGTGGCCTTCGATCTGGTGGAGGGCGGGGTGCTGTGCCGGAACTGCCGGCGGGGGCGTCCCCTGTCGGCCGGCGGCCTGGGGTTGCTGAAGCGGGTCCTCGGGGGTGGGTTGGCCGGAGTGCTGGCCGAGCCCCGGTCGGCGATCACCGACGAGGTCGGGCTGCTGGCCACCGAGGCGATGGAGGTGCATCTGGATCGACGGCTCCGATCGGTGCGGTCGGGTCCGGCGTCGTGAGCCCGGTGCCCACCCGGTTCGGGGTCTATGTCCACATCCCCTTCTGCCGGTCCCGCTGCGACTACTGCGCCTTCGCCACCTACACCGACCGGGACCACCTGATGGAGGCCTACGCCGCCGCCTGCGTCACCGAAGTCGAGCAGGCGGTCAACACCGAGGGGATCCCGCCGGCCACCTCGGTGTTCTTCGGGGGCGGGACGCCGTCGCGGCTGGATGCCGATCTGCTGGTCTCGATCCTCGACGCCATCCCCCGTTCGATCGGCGCCGAGGTCACCGTCGAGTGCAATCCGGAGGACGCCGATCCCGAGCGGTTGGCCGCCTACCGGGAGGCCGGCGTCACCCGGATATCGCTCGGGGTGCAGTCGACGGTCCCCCATGTGCTGGCCGGACTGGGTCGGCGCCACGGGCACCAGGCGGCGACCCGGGCGGCCGAGGCGGTGGCCGGCGCCGGCTTCGCTTCCTGGGGGATGGACTTGATCATCGGCGGGGCGGGGGAGTCCGACGACGACTGGGAGCAAAGCCTGCACGACGTGATAGGACTCGGCTCGGCTCCGCCCCACATCAGCGCCTACTCGTTGACCGTGGAGCCCGGCACCCCGCTGGCGGCCCAACCCGACCGGCATCCCGACGACGATGTGCAGGCCCGCCGGTACGAGAGGGCCGAGGAGATCCTCGCCGCCGCCGGGTATCGGTGGGAGGAGATCTCCAACTGGTCCCTTCCCGGCCACGGCTGCCGGCACAACCGGCTCTATTGGGACCAGGGCGAGTACCGGGGTATCGGATCGGCGGCGCACTCCCATCGGGACGGGCGCCGGTGGTGGAATGTGCGCACCCCCGACCGTTTCGTGATGGCGATCGAGTCCGGGAAGCGCGCCACCGCCGGGGAGGAGTGGCTCACGACCGAGCAACGTCGGTTCGAATCGCTGGCGCTCGGCTTGCGTACCCGGGACGGGGTACCTGTCGAGGCGCTGCCCGACGATCCCGACCTCGAGGGCCTGGTCGACCGGGTGGGTGAACGGGCGGTGCTGACGGTCAGGGGCCGGCTGCTGGCCAACGCCGTCACCACCCGCCTGGTGTCCGAACCCGCCGGCGCCAACCGGCGGTAGACGGCGACGCACGGCGGCGACACCGTCCGGCAACGGGTGCCGAGGTTCCCGGCCGGTCCGGTACGCTCTCGTTCCATGCCGGAGCCGGAGCCCCCTACTGACGCGCCCGAGACCGGCGACCTGATGGAGAAGGTCGTCGGCCTGTGCAAGCGCCGTGGGTTCATCTTCCAGTCGGCCGAGATCTACGGCGGGTTCCGTTCCACCTACGACTACGGCCCGCTCGGGGTCAACCTGCTTCGCAACGTGAAGAATGCCTGGTGGGAGGCCATGGTGCAGCGGCGTGACGACATTGTCGGGCTGGATGCCGCCATCCTCTCCCCGCCGGCGGTGTGGGAGGCCTCCGGACACCTGACCAACTTCACCGACCCGTTGGTGGACTGCCGCAAGTGCCACCAGCGTTGGCGGCAGGACAAGATCGAGGGGGTGTGCCCCAACTGCGGGTCCACCGAGTTCACCGAGGCCCGGCCGTTCAACCTGATGTTCAAGACCCACGCCGGGCCGATCGAGGACGAGGGCGCGGTGGCCTACCTCCGGCCGGAGACGGCCCAGGGGATGTTCACCAACTTCGTGAACGTTCTCCAGACCACCCGGAAGAAGCCGCCGTTCGGCATCGCCCAGGTGGGCAAGTCGTTCCGCAACGAGATCACCCCGCAGAACTTCGTGTTCCGGACCCGCGAGTTCGAACAGATGGAGATGGAGTTCTTCGTCCCGCCCGCCGACGCGCAACAGTGGTTCGAGTACTGGCTGAACGAGCGGTTCAACTGGTACCTCGGGCTGGGCCTGCCCGCCGACCAGCTCCGCCTCCGCCACCACGAGCCTGACGAGCTTTCCCATTACTCGGCGGCCACCGCCGACGTCGAGTTTCTCTTCCCGTGGGGGTGGGACGAGCTCGAGGGCATCGCCAACCGCACCGACTTCGACCTGAAGGCGCACGCCGCCGCCTCCGGGGAGAAGCTCGACTACTTCGACCCGTCGACCAACGAGCGCTACACCCCCTACGTGATCGAGCCGGCGGCCGGAGCCACCCGGACGATGATGGCGTTCCTCCTGGCCGCCTACCACGAGGACGAGATCGGTGGGGAGTCACGCACCGTGCTCCGGATCCATCCGAAGCTGGCTCCCTACCAGGTGGCGGTGTTGCCGCTCTCCAAGAAGGAGACCCTCGAGCCGCTGGCCCGCCGGGTCCTCCAGTCGTTGCAGCCGCATTTCATGTGCGACTACGACGTCACCCAGGGGATCGGCCGGCGCTACCGGCGCCAGGACGAAGTCGGCACGCCCTGGTGCGTGACGGTCGACTTCGACTCCCTGGAGGACGGCGCCGTCACGGTGCGGGACCGGGACACCACCGACCAGGTCCGGGTCCCCATCGACGGGCTGGTGGCCGAGTTGCAGGGCCGGCTTTCTCCCGCCTGACCCGTACGCCACTGCTGAGCGCGGCCCCCGCCGGGGTTTCGGAGCCCATGGACCAGCCAAGTAGGCTCGACTCCCTGCGCCAGCGCAGCAACGCCATTCCCGCCACCACCCAGGAGACGTTTCCCGATGCCGTTCGTCTACGACTTCGACCACAAGCACCGTAAGCCCCCGATGGAGATGAAGGACCTGCTCGGAGGCAAGGGCGCCAACCTGGCCGAGATGACGTCGGTACTCGAACTGCCGGTTCCTCCTGGTTTCACCATCTCCACCGACGCCTGCCGGGCCTACATGGAAGCCGGCTGGCCGGAGGGCCTGACCGCGGAGGTGGCCAAAGCCCGGGCCCGGCTGGAGAAGACCATGGGCAAGCGGATCGGCGACCCCACCGATCCGCTCCTGGTCTCGGTGCGCTCGGGGGCCAAGTTCTCCATGCCCGGGATGATGGACACCGTCCTGAACCTCGGCCTCAACGACCAATCGGTGGAGGGCCTGGCCAAGCAGACCGACGACGAGCGGTTCGCCTACGACTCCTACCGGCGGTTCGTGGCCATGTACGGGCGCATCGTGCTGGACATCCCCGGAGAGGAGTTCGACACCCTCCTCGACGCGGCCAAGGAGTTGGCCGGCACCAACTCGGACGCCGGCATCCCGACGCCGCTCCTTCGTTATCTGGTGGATGCCTATCAGCAGATCGTCGAACGCCACACCAAGAAGCCCTTCCCCCAGGACCCGGATGATCAGCTCCGCGGGGCCATCGAGGCGGTGTTCAGCTCCTGGGACTCCCCCCGGGCCATCGCCTACCGGAATCGTGAGCGCATCGCCCACGACCTGGGCACCGCGGTCAACGTCCAGGCCATGGTGTTCGGCAACCGCGACGACGCCTCCGGCACCGGGGTCGGGTTCACCCGGGATCCGGCCACCGGAAAGCGCGGGGAGTACGGCGACTTCCTGGTCAACGCCCAGGGCGAGGACGTGGTGGCGGGGATCCGGAACACCCAGCCCCTCGCCGCCCTCAAGGACGAATTCCCACCGATTCACAAGGAGTTGCTCGCCATTTTCGCCCGGCTGGAGGCGCACTACCGGGACATGTGTGACACCGAGTTCACCATCGAGCAGGGCAAGTTGTGGATGCTCCAGACCCGGGTGGGCAAGCGCACCGGCAGCGCCGCCCTCCGGATGGCGGTCGACATGGTGGGGGAGCGGACCATCAAACTGACCCAGGAAGAGGCGGTGGGCCGGGTGACCGGGGACCACCTCGACCAGGTCCTCCACCCCCAGTTCGCCGGTTCCGGCTACACGGTGCTGACCAAGGGACTCGGCGCGTCGCCGGGCGCCGCCGTCGGCCAGGTGTACCTCACCGCCGACGATGCCCAGGCGGCCGCCGAGCGGGGGGAGAAGGTGGTCCTGGTCCGGAGCGAGACCTCCCCCGAGGACGTGCACGGCATGCTGGCCGCCGAAGGGATCCTCACCGCCCGGGGCGGTCTGGTGAGCCACGCCGCGGTGGTGGCCCGGGGCTGGGGAAAGCCGGCGGTGGTCGGCGCCGAGGCGGTGCGGATCTCCGGATCGTCGTTCATGGTGGGCACCACCGTGGTCAATGAGGGGGACTGGATCTCCGTCGACGGCACCAACGGCACGGTGGTGCTCGGCCAGGTGCCCCTCTCCCAGGGCGAGACCCCGGTCGAGTTCGAGACCATCCTGGGCTGGGCCGACGACATCCGGGCCGGCCACCTCGGGGTCCGGGCCAATGCCGACAACGGCCCCGATGCCACCAACGCCCGCAATCACGGCGCCGAGGGCATCGGACTCTGCCGCACCGAGCACATGTTCCTGGGCGAAGACCGGCTGCCGATCGTGCGGCGGATGATCCTGGCCTCGACCCCGGAGGATGAGGAATCGGCCCTCGAACAGCTGCGCATTGCCCAGAAGGCCGACTTCGAGGAGATCCTCGAGGCCATGGACGGCCTGCCGGTCACCATCCGGCTGCTCGACCCGCCCCTCCACGAGTTCCTCCCCGACACCCAGGAACTCGCCATCAAACAGGCCACCGTCGGGCTCACCCTCGAGGAGGCCCGTCTCTATGACGCCGCCAAGGTCTGGCACGAGTACAACCCGATGCTCGGCACCCGCGGGGTCCGGCTCGGGGTGATCAAGCCCGGGCTGTATGCCATGCAGGTCCGGGCCCTGATGGAGGCCGCCCTCGACCGGGTGGCGGCCGGTGGCCGGCCGATCGTCGAGATCATGATCCCGCTCACCGTCAGCCGCGAAGAGATGGCCCTGGCCCGTTCGTGGGTCGAGGGGGCGGTGGCAAAATCCCTGGCCGAGTCGCCGACGGGCAAGAAGGGCTCCAAGGGGACCGGCAAGGCGGCCACGGCGAGCGCCCCGGGGGGGAAGCTGGAGGTCCTGATCGGCACCATGATCGAGACGCCGCGGGCCGCCCTCCGAGCCGGGGAGATCGCCGAGGAGGCCGACTTCTTCTCCTTCGGGACCAACGACCTGACCCAGATGACCTTCGGGTTCAGCCGGGACGACGTCGAGGGCCGGATGATGTCCGAGTACCTCAGCCTCGGGCTGCTGAAGCGCAACCCGTTCGAGGTGGTGGACCCCGATGGGGTCGGCGAGCTGGTCCGGCTGGGGGTGGAGCGGGGACGAGCGACCCGCCCGGATCTGAAGATCGGGGTATGTGGCGAGCACGGGGGCGATCCGGAATCGATCGCCACCTTCGCCCAGGCCGGGCTCGACTACGTCAGTTGTTCGCCCTTCCGGGTGCCGATCGCCCGCCTGGCCTGCGCCCAAGCCGTGCTGGCCGGGTTGGTGGCGCCGAAGTCGAAGGGCAGCCCCAAAGCCAAGAAGTAGCAGCGGATACTCCGAGCCTGCGACGCGGTACCGTCGAGTCCCATGGGCATACCTGACGAGGACGTTGCCCGGGTCCGGGTGGCCACCGACATTGTCGCCCTGATCGGGGAACATGCCGCCCTCAAGCGGCAGGGGCGGCGCTGGGTCGGCCTCTGCCCGTTCCACGGCGAGAAGACCCCCTCGTTCAGCGTCAACGCCGAGGAGGGCTTCTACTACTGCTTCGGGTGCCAAGAAAAAGGCGACGCCATCACCTTCGTCCGGAAGACCGAACACCTCGACTTCGTCGATGCGGTTCGCCGGCTGGCCGACAGGTCGGGGATCGTCATCCACGAGGATGCCAACGCCGGACGGGACAGCCAACGGCGCAAGGTGTTCGTCGACGCCATGGAGCAGGCCACCGAGTGGTACCACCAGCGCCTCCTCACCGGCGCCGATGCCGGGCAGGCCCGCGATTATCTGCGCTCGAGGGGCTACGACGGTGACGTGGTGCGCCGGTTCCGCATGGGCTGGGCGCCCGATGACTGGGACGCCCTGTGCCAGGGTCTGAAGTTGAGCAACGACCTGGCCGTCGGTTCGGGTCTGGGCTTCGTCAATCGCCGCGGGCGGCTCCAGGATGCGTTCCGGGCCCGGATCCTGTTCCCCATCTGTGATCCCTCCGGACATCCGGTGGCGTTCGGAGGTCGGGTGCTTCCCGGCAGCCCGGACCCGGCCAAGTACAAGAACTCCTCGGAAAACCCCATCTACTCCAAGCGGAAGATCCTCTACGCGCTCAACTGGGCCAAGACCGACATCATCAAGACCGGCGAGGTGGTGGTGTGCGAGGGCTACACCGACGTGATCGGCTGTTTCGTCGCCGGGGTCGAACGGGCAGTGGCCACCTGTGGCACCGCGCTGGGCGACGACCACTTCCGACTGTTGCGTAACTTCGCCAAGCGGGTGGTGCTGGCCTTCGACGCCGACGGGGCCGGCCAATCGGCTGCCGGGCGGTTCTACGAGTGGGAGCGTCGCCACGAAGTCGACGTGGTGGTGGCCAATCTGCCGGCCGGCACCGACCCTGCCGACCTGGCCCGAGCCGACCCCGAGGCCTTTCGAGCGGCAATTGCCGAGGCCAAACCGTTTCTCCAGTTCCGGGTGGAACGGGTGTTGGAAGCGGCCGATCTCTCCACCGCCGAGGGCCGGGCCAAGGCGGCCGATGCCGCGCTGACCGCGGTGGCGGAGCATCCTGACGATCTGGTGCGCGATCAGTACGTCATGCAGGTAGCGGAGCGGTGCCGGATGGAGCCGGCCCGGCTACGCGAACGGTTGGAGCGCCTGCGCCAGGAGCCTCCCAAACCCGAAGCCGACAAGCGCGGGTCGACCACGCGACGGCCGAACGCGCCCGCCAACGCCAACGGACAAGAAGGAGACCCGTGGATTCGGGATCCGGATGAGGGAGGCTGGGACACCGACGACGATGCCGGCATCGGGGGCACGAACGATCGACGGAGCGGAACCAACGGGCGGGTTGCCACCGCCAACGGATCCTTTCGTCCGGGCCTCGAAGCGCTCCGGTTGGCCATTCACCGGCCCGAGGATGTCGCCCACCGGCTCGAGGCGGCCTTGTTCAGTGACGACTTGCAGCGGACGGCGTTCCAGGCCCTGATGACGAGCGACGATCTCCATCAGGCCATCGACACTTCTCCGCCGGAGGTGCGGGCCCTGCTGGTCCGGCTGACGGTCGAGGAGCCGACCGGGCAGCCCGACGAGGTGATTTCTCAGCTGGTGAGGAGTGCGGTCCGACGACAGTTGAGCCTGGCCACCAGGGAAGCTCGCACCTCGGCGGAAGCCGCGGCCGAGGCCGCCGCGGCCAGCGTATGGGTCCAGGAACTCGATGACCCAGGCGCCGCGGCGGCAGCGACGGCCCGGTTGGTAGCCTGGCTGGTGGTGAAGAACGAAGACAGCGTGTCCCAGGCGACACTTGACGGCTGACGAGACGGTGCAAGTGGTCACGGGTCCGCTGGAGGAGCTTCCTGTTGCAATGTTCGATGGGCTCATCCGGTTGGGTAAGTCGCGCGGATTTCTCACTCAGGACGATGTGATGACGGTGCTCAAGTCGGTGGAGCTGAGCGCGGATTTGATCACCGACCTGGTGGCCCGGATCCGGGCCGAGGGCATCGAGTTCACCTACGACACCGGTGAGACCACCATCGTGCCGATGGCGCCGTTGTCGGAGCCCGAGGAGGAGGCGGCGGTCCTCGACGGGTCGGTCAAGGCGTTCCGTAGCGAGCCCGATCCGGTGGCATCGGCGGCCACCCCGGGCCGCGGCGGTGTTCTGGTTGCCGATGGCATCGCCGTCGAGGTGGCGCCCGGGGGGGAAGTGAGCCTGGTGCGGGAGATCGGGGCGGCCAAACGGGCCCGGCCCCCGCGGCCATCCGCGGCCAGCGACGGCTACAACGGCGGCGACCGGTTCGGGAGCGCGGCCGCCGACCCGGTGCACACCTACCTCAAGGAGATCGGGAAGGTAAAGCTCCTCGACGCCTCGCTGGAGGTGGAGCTGGCCGAACGGATCCTGGCCGGCACGGAAGCCGCCGAGCGGCTGATGGCCGCCGGCAGCGTTTCCCTGGTCGGGTCCGAGAAAGACCATGCCGGGGACCGGGCGCTGGTCCGGCGCGGCCAACAGGCCAAGGAGGCACTGATCGAGGCCAACCTCCGGCTGGTGGTGTCCATCGCCAAGCGGTACCGCAACCGGGGCCTTGCCTTCCTCGATCTCATCCAGGAGGGAAACCTGGGTCTGATGCGGGCGGTGGAGAAGTTCGACCACACCAAGGGGTTCAAATTCTCGACCTACGCGACGTGGTGGATCCGCCAGGCCATCACCCGGGCCATCGCCGATCAGGCCCGGACCATCCGCATCCCGGTCCATATGGTCGAGACCATCAACAAGGTGGTGTGGGCGCAACGCCAACTGCTGCAAGAACTCGGGCGCGAACCCACCGCCGAGGAGGTGGCGTTCCGGGTTGACTTCACCATCGAGCGGGTGCGGGAGATCCAGCGCATCAACCAGGACACGGTGTCGCTGGAGCAACCGATGGGAGACGAGGACGATTTCAGCCTGTCCGATCTCATCGAGGATCGGGGTGCGGTCGTTCCCGACGATGCTGCGGCCCGGATCATGCTCGACGAGGCGGTCCGGGAGGCGCTCGGGCATCTGAGCCCCCGCGAGGAGGACGTGGTCCGTCTGCGGTTCGGCCTCGACGACGGAAAGATCCGGACGCTGGAGGAAGTGGGCAAGGCCTTCGGGGTCACCCGGGAACGGATCCGACAGATCGAGGCCAAGACCCTGGCCAAACTCCGGCGCCCCGACTCCGCCCAACTGCTCCGCGACTACCTCGACGAAGCCTGATTCACCCCATCCCTGGGGCTACTGGCGTCGCCGGCCGGCGGCCCGGTGACCGTTGAGGGCCGAGGCCACGTCGTTGGCCATGGAAGCGGCGATGGCATCGGCAGCATCGTCACCGTCTCGCCATCCGAGCCTGGAGCTCACTGCGTCCCTGGCCCGCTCGACGCTCAGGGTGGCCGCCGCCTTGGCCTTGTCGGTAACCAGGCCGATGGACCCGGCGACCGGGGCCGACCTGGTGACCTGGCCGGTCACCTTCATGATCTGGTTGTAGCGGTCCCGTCCGGCTTTCGAGCCGAGGGTGTAGCCGAGCCCGAAGGCGATGGCGGTGGTCACCCGAAACTTCACCCCACCATTTTGACCGGATCGAAGGAGGTTTGCATCTTTGAGCAGGTCGGAGGGATTGGGCACCGACCTCGAGGTGGCAGCACCGCCCAAAGGTGCGACGATCCGCGGCTAATGTCCGGGGACGCCGTTCCGGCCATCGGGAGCGGCAGGCGATTCCGGGGTAGCTCAATCGGCAGAGCGAGCGGCTGTTAACCGCTAGGTTGAGAGTTCGAGTCTCTCCCCCGGAGCATTCCCTGGTCAGAGCCATAAATTTCCCCTCGGTGGAACATCCGGGCATCCCGACGTTCACCGCGGATGCAAAACCGGCCACGCCAGGGATCGGGAGACAAAAGGGGGCAGGTGCCCGACCCACCAGTCGAAGACAGGACCCTCGCCCACCCCGGTCCTCGCCCGGTCCGCTGGCGCCGGCGACTGACCGTCGCGTTGGCGATCCTGGTGTTGACGGCCGCCGCCTCGTGGACCGTCACC
>DASZNG010000145.1:0-65362 GCA_035551535.1 Acidimicrobiales bacterium
CGTCGACAACGACCACCAGCACGTCGACAACGACCACCACCACGGCTCCCAGTCCGACGTCGTGCGGCAATCAGCAGACGCTGGTGGTCGACGGATCCACCTGGTCCTGCAGTTTCGACACCGAATTCACCGGCACCACCCTCGACACCACCAAGTGGACCCCCATCACCACCGCAACCAGCGGCTACACCTCCGGGTTGGTGGCGTGTTTCGTCAACACCCCGAACAACATCTCGGTGGGCAACGGCTACCTGAGCCTGACCGCCCGCAAGGAAGCTGCCCCGTTCACCTGTACGGATCCCTATGGCAGCTTCACCACCCAATACACCAGCGGGACCGTCAGCACCTACGGTCTGTTCTCACAGGCCTACGGGCGGTTCGAGGTGAATGCGAAACTCCCTTCGGCGACGGTGGCCGGACTCCAGTCGTCCCTCTGGCTCTTCCCCCAGAACGAGCTCAAGTACGGCGCATGGCCGGCGTCGGGCGAGATCGACATCGCCGAGACCTACAGCGAGTACCCGACGCTGGCCATCCCCTACATCCACTACAACTACAACTCCGTGAATGCCGCCACCAACACCAACGTCGTCACCAACGACTACTGCACCATCGATCCCACCCAGTTCAACGACTACGTCGTCGAATGGACTCCGACCACCATCACCATGCTGTACAACGGTCAAACCTGTCTGGTCGATCACTGGATCCCCGCCTCGCCCGAGGTGGCTCCCCAGCCGTTCGACCAACCGTTCTTCATCAACCTGACCCAGGCGCTCGGGCTGGCCACCAACAATTTCGATCCGTCGACCACCCCGCTCCCGGCCACCAGCGAGATCAAGTACGTGCGGGCGTGGAAGCTGACCTCCTGATGGGGTTCGCCCGCCTTCATCGGGACCTCGACCGCGTCGCCGGACCGGTCGGGGTTCCGGCCACCGGTTCCGGCCCTCCAGCACTCACCCATCGGCAGTTTCCGGCCCGAATGCACCGCCGCCGGGACAACCCCCAACGAGAGTCGCCCGGCAACCCGGACTCCACCCGGCAACTGACGTAGGGTTGGCCCATGGATGACGATGCCGACGGCCGGAGGCTGACCGACTCCGAACTGACGGAACTGGCCCTCGGCGCCGATCCCAACGCTCCTCTGGATGCCGACGCCATGCCGATGGACGTCTATCTGGCGCAGTCGCCGGGGCTGTTGCCGGAGTGGTACATGCCCCTCGGGCTTGCCCGTCCCGTCTCCGGATGGAAGGTACCGGTGGTCGCGGTGCTGGTCGCCACCTTCCTGGTCCTCGAGGGTCTGGGTCTGTGCACCGCCTACGGACACATCGTCATCGGCTGAATCGCACCCGCGGCGCCGCGCCCCGACGATCGCTCGCTCAGGTTGACATCGGGGGTAGCTCGAACCGCTCCCTGATCGCCGCCTGCACCTTCTCGACCGACTCGGTGGCGTCGATGGTGACCACGTACTCCTTGCGCTCGAAGATCTGCAGGACCGGGGCGGTGTGCTCGTGGTACTCCCGGATGCGGATGGCGAGGGCCTCGGGAGTGTCGTCCTCCCGGGCTACCAATCGACCCCCACAGACGTCGCACACATCGGGCTGGGCCGGGCGGCTCTCGATGAGGTTGTAGTCCAGCCCGCATCCCTCGCAGTAGCGACGGGCCAGGACCCGTCGCTCGACCTCGCGGTCGGGAAGGTCGAGGTTGATGACCCCGTCGATGTCGTAGCTCTCGAGGAAGAACTCCGCCTGGCGGGAGTTGCGGGGGAACCCGTCGATGATGAACCCGAAATTCCAGTCGTGCTCGGTCAGCCGCGACCGCACGACGTCCTCGATCACGTCGTCGTCGACCAGATGACCGGCGTTGACGATCCGGGTGACCCGGGCGCCGAGCTTGGTGTGGGTCTGGATGTGGGCCCGCAGGATATCGCCGACGCTGATGTGCACCAGGTCGAAGTCGTCGGCCAGGAGCTTCGCCTGGGTGCCCTTCCCGCTTCCCTGCACCCCCATGATGACGTACTTACGCATGCTGGCAGGAAGCCGGTTCTCTCGGTCGGACCCGGACCTCGGCCCTTGCCGTTGGTGATGTGCCCATGGAGGTCAGACCCAGTCGCTCGGGTGCTCAGGTGCTCAGTTACTCAGGGAGCTCGGAAGCTCAGGACTCAGTGCTGAGAAGCTCGGGATGGCGGGTGGTGACCATCCGGTGCAAACCGTCGCGCCACTCCACCGTGGTCGGGCCCAGCAGCTCGTGCATGAGGGTCAGGTCGATCTGCACGCTGTCGATGGTGTTGGCGGTGGGCTCGAACTTGGCCTCGACCCCGGTCAGCTCCGAGAGGTAGCCGCACCACTCCTCGATGCTGACGGCGTCGTCGCCCCCCCAGTTGACCGTGGTGGTCGGCAGGTTGGCGCTGGCCAGCAGGTTGGGCACCATGCCGATGATGTCGTCTTCGTGCAGCGGGTGGTACACGCTGGGGGCGTCGAGGTGGACGGGGATGCTGTTGCCGTTGAGCATCATCTCGAGGTGGATGGCCGGCCAACCACCGCGGTCGCCGTAGGGGACGGACAGCCGGGCAATGGTGGTGGGGAGCTCGAACCGGCGGGCCGCCCAGCGGGCGGTGGCCTCGGCGGCGATCTTGCAGATGCTGTAGGTGCGGAGGAAGGGCCAGACGGCATGGTTGTCGCCCAGTTCGTCGTCCTCTTTGAAGACGTGGTGACCCATCGGCTTGTAGACGGCGGTGGAGGAGCAGTGGAGGAAGGCGACGGCCCGCTGGTGGTGCTCCATCAGGGCGGCCAACCCGCCGCAATTGGCGTCCAGGTCGGTGTCCCAGTCGTTCGACTTGGTCACCGCGAAGTTGATGACATAGTCGGCGTCGGCCGGTAAGCCCCCAACGTCGCCGGTGACCAGGTCGATGGGGACGCAACGGATCCCCGCCGCCTCCAGCCGGGCCCGGGCTTTGTCGTCCCGGAACCGGGCGGCCCCGATCACCTCGTTCTCCTTGGCCAGGGCCACGGCCACCGGCTCGGCCACCTGACCGGTCGTCCCGGTGATCACAATCGTCTTTCCACTCAACGGTTCAGCCGGCACGTCGTCCCCTTTGATCACCGATCCCGACCACCGGGATCCGACGTCTGCCGATCCTAGATGGGATGCCGGATCGGGCATCCCCGGAGCACACAGTTTCCCGGACACCCCCGGTTGGCACCCGGGATCCGAAATTGGTGCTAAGGGTGGACATGCGGGCACTTCCTGGGCCATACTGTCTTTTCCGCCTTCTTTCACCGGTAGACCGCGTATTCCCTGGTCACGGGTGCAATAAGCCCGGCGGAACGACCAATGACCCTATTCGACAGTGAGAAAGTGACGTTCCCATGAGTGCCACCTGGCGCAAGCACGCAGCCTGCCGGGGCATCGATCCAGATATTTTCTACCCGATCTCCGACGAGGAGGCCGGCGAAGCGAAGGCTGTCTGTGATCAGTGCGCCGTCCGGGAGGCTTGCCTCGAGCATGCGCTGGCCAGCCGGGAACGCGAGGGCATCTGGGGCGGGGCCACCGAGCGCGAGCGCCGGCGGATCCACCGCCAGCGTCGCAAGTCTGCCTGATCAGGGTGGTGGAGTCGGAACTCCGGCTCCGGTCCCGTCGAGCGGACGATCGGGAGATTGCACATCCGATCTAGCTTCCGGTCGGTTCCCCGCCAGCCTCACCGGAGGGAATCATTGAAGACTGGAGCCCGATGACGATCGCTGCCGGGGTCGACCGGCCCGAGCTCTCCGCCGAAGAGATCCGGGTGCTCGGCTGCCTCATCGAGAAGCAGCTGACCACCCCTCAGCAGTACCCGTTGACCCTCAACGGGTTGACCCTCGCCTGCAATCAGGCCTCGAATCGCTATCCGGTGGTCACCTATGACGAGGCCACTGCCGAGTTGGCCGTCCGCACCCTCAAACAGAAGGGCCTGACCCGGTTCGTCCATCCGACCCACGGCCGGTCGGTCCTGCGCTACGAGCACGTGCTCCGGGATGCCCTGGGCGTCGACGAGCCCCAACTGGCCATCCTCGCGGTCCTGTTGCTCCGCGGCCCCCAGACGGTCGGGGAGATCCGCACCCGGTCCGAGCGGATGGCGGAGTTCGACGACCTCCAGCAGGTCGCCCACGAGCTCGATCTGTTGGCCGAGCATGCCGGCGGCCTGGTGGCACCGGTTCCCCGGGGTCCGGGCCAGAAGGAGGGACGCTTCGTCCACCTGCTCGGCACCGACCCGATGCTGACGGTCACCGAGCCCTCCACCACTCCTCCGACCCGGGCTCTGGCGCCGGACACCGGCGCGGCCGGCACCCCGCCGAACCGGGAGTTGGCCGCCCTCCAGCGGATCGAGGAGTTGTCCGGCGAGGTGGCGGCCCTGCGTCGCGACCTCGATGCCCTGCGGGCTGAGCTCGGCATCGATACCGGGGACGGCCGGTGAGCGAGGTGAACGAGGTGAGCGAGGTCCAGCGGCTCCGGGCCGCCGTGGAGGCCCACCCGACCGGCGACGAGCGGGAGGCCGCATCGCGGGCCACCTTCCTGGCCGAGCTCGACAGTCTCGAACGCCCGTTCGACGAGAACGCCGACCTCACCCACGTGACCGGATCGGGCATCGTGGTCGGCCCTCGGGGGGTCATTCTCCACAAGCACCGCCGGCTGAAGATGTGGATGCAACCGGGGGGCCACATCGAGCCCGGGGAGACGCCGGCCGGCGCCGCCCTGCGGGAGTGCGAAGAGGAGACCGGGCTGACGCTTTCCCACCCGGCGGGTGGGCCGGTGATGGTGCACGTGGATGTCCACCCCGCCGCCAATGGCCATGTTCATCTCGACGTCCGCTACCTGATGTTCGCCCCCGACCAGGACCCGGCCCCTCCTCCCGACGAGAGCCAGGAGGTGGCCTGGTTCTCCTGGCACGAGGCGGTGGAGATGGCCGACGACTCCCTACTCGGTGCGCTGCGGGCGGCCCATAGAGTCATCGATACCTCGGTACCCATCCCGGGGGCGACCCAGACGAGTGAGAGGACCCGCGATGGCTGAGCCGTTTGACACGCTTATGGAAGTCCAGCAGCACGACACCGCCCTCGACCAGCTCCGTCACCGTCGGCAGACCCTCCCCGAGCAGGCCGAACTGGCCAAGGTCCAGGCTCGGCGGTCGCAGATCGCCGCCGAGGGGACCGAGGTGCGGACCCAGGTGGACGACCTCAAATCCCGGCAGGCCTCCCTCGAAGAGCAGATCGCCGCGGCCACCAAGCGCCGGCACGAGATCGAGCAGCGGATGTTGACCGGCGGGGTCTCCGCCTCCCGGGACCTCCAGGCCATGGACGGGGAAGTCCACCATCTGGCCGAACGGCAGGCTCAGCTGGAGGAGCTCGAGCTCGAGCTGGTCGACGAGGAGGACCCGCTCGATGTTGCGCTCGAGGCGAACGAGACGGCGGCGGCGTTGCTGGAGGCGGACGCCACCCGGCTCCAGGGAATCGTCAGCCAGGAAGTGGCCCGCATCGACCGGGCGATCGTGGCCGAGGAGGCCCAGCGGGCCGAGCAGGCGGTCCGGTTGCCGCCCGATCTGGCCGAACAGTACGAGAAGCTCCGGGCCCATCTCGGCGGGGTGGGGGCGGCCCGCCTGGTCGGGGACCGGTGCAACGGATGTCATCTCACCCTGCCTTCCAAGGAGGTCGAGCGCATCCGCCGTCTTCCTGCCGATGAGTTCGCCACCTGTGACCAGTGCGGTCGCATCCTGGTGCACTGAACCCGGCGATGACCGAACGGTTCTGGCGGTGTTGATCCTGGTCCGCCACGGGGAATCCACCGGGAACGCCGACGGGCTGCTCCTCGGTCGCCTGGACGCCCCGCTGACCGAACGTGGCCTCGAGCAGGCCGGTTCTCTCGGGTCGTCGCTCACCGGTGTCAGCCGGGTGATCTCGAGTCCGCTGTCCCGGGCCCGGGACACCGCCGAGGCGCTGGGGCTGGGGGTGCCGGTGGAGATCGATCAACGGTGGGTCGAGGTCGACTACGGCGAATTCGACGGGCAGCCGCTCGGGCAGGTGCCGGCCGAGGTCTGGCTGCGGTGGCGGGAGGATGCGCACTACCGGCCCCCCGGCGGCGAGTCACTGGCGGAGGTGGGCATCCGGGTGCGGAAGGCGTGCGAGGAGTTGTTCGCCACCGATGGGGAGGGGGCCCGGGGACCGGGCGATGTGGTGGTGGTGAGTCACGTCTCGCCCATCAAGGCGGCCACCTGCTGGTCGTTGGGGCTCGGGGACGAGGGAGCCTGGAGGCTCTATCTGGCCACCGCGTCGATCACCCGGGTGTCCTGGGGCGCCAACGGGCCGGTACTCAACCGGTTCAACGACACCCCGTGGTCGAGACCGACCTGACCGACGGTTGGCGACCCGGGCTGCGACCCAGGATCCCGACCCGGACCCGACCCATCGGCGCGGCGGAGGGCCCGGCACAACAACTTGGGTCCGACGATAGGATCGTTGACCAGGGCTCCCTGGCCGGCACGGTCACGGTCCCGACGTGCGTGGGTCACCCGGTCTCCATCACCGAGTGCGATGAGCGGCGACCGGAAGAGCGAGCAGGCGAGTGAAGGGAACTGGCTCACCATGAGTTGGACCGGAGTGGAACCCTACGGGGACGACATCTACACCGAGCCCGACGGCGATCCCGACACGTTGGCCAATCTGGGTCCGCTCACCCCCATGGCGGGAATCTGGGAGAGCGCCACCGGCGCCGATCAACACCCGGTGGCCGAAGGCACCGAGGCCAACACCTTCCACGAGCACTACGAGCTCCAGCCGATCGACCGGCAGACCAATGGCCCGCAGCTTCTCTACGGCCTGCGGTACCACACCCACATCGTCAAGCCCGGGGAGGCGGAGACCTTCCATGACCAGGTGGGCTACTGGTTGTGGGAGCCGGCCACCAAGACGGTGACCCTTACGTTGGGCATCCCCCGGGCCCAGGTTCTGCTCGCCGGGGGCACGGCCGAGCCCGACGCCACCGAGTTCGAGGTCCGGGCCACGTTGGGGTCGGAGGTCTACGGCATCCTTTCCAACCCGTTCCTCGATCAGGCGTTCCGCACCCTCAGTTACCGGATGACGGTCAGCGTCCACCCCGATGGGACCTGGTCGTACGAGGAGGAAGGGGTGCTGGACATCCCCGATCGCGACGAGCCCTTCTCCCATATCGATCGCAACACCCTGCAGCGAATCGGGCCGCCGACGCCCAACCCCCTGGCCCAGGCGGCCATGGACAATGGGAGTCTGAGGAGAGGTCCGGGTACACCCACCGACGGCTCGGGTACAAGCCTGGGTATAGGAACCCTACGAAGCGAAAGCAGGATGCTCCCATGAACCATCTGATGCGAGAGCTGGCCCCCATCGCCGACGAGGCCTGGGAACAGATCGATGCCGAGGCGAGTCGTTCGATCAAGCACTTCCTGGCCGCCCGCAAGCTGGTGGATTTCACCGGTCCCCTGGGCTGGAGTCATTCGGCGGTCGATACCGGCCGGATCGAGCCGTTGGACAACGGTCCGCTCGACGGGGTCGAGGTGGCGGTGCGCAAGCTGGCACCCCTGGTCGAGGTGACATCGGCGTTCTCGCTCGACCGGGTCGAACTGGCCGCCGCCGAGCGGGGAGCCACCGACATCGACCTGGCCGCGGTGATCGCCGCCGGACGGGCTGCGGCCCTGGCCGAGGACCACATGGTCTTCCACGGCTACGAGCCGGGCGCGGTTCCCGGCATGGCCAGTGCCTCACCCCACGGTGCGGTGGCCATCAGCGACGACTACAGCCACTACCCCGAGCACGTGGCCCAGGCGGTGGCCACCCTTCGGGCCGCTGACGTCGCCGGTCCCTACGCCATCGCCCTGGGGGCGAGGTGCTTCACCGGGGTGACCGAGACCACTGAACACGGCGGCTACCCGGTCTTCGAGCACATCCGCCAGATCCTGGACGGTCCAATCGTGTGGGCGCCGGCGGTGGACGGGGCGGTGGTACTCAGCCAACGGGGCGGGGACTTCGAGTTGACCGTCGGCGAGGACTTCTCGATCGGCTACCGCTCCAGCGACGCCGCCTCGGTGGATCTCTACATCGAGGAGAGCCTCTCGTTCCGGATCAATACGCCGGAAGCCGCGGTACACCTGGCCTATCTCTGACCCGTCTGGTCCACCCGGCCTGAGGCCCGGATTGGCGACGTCGTCGGTCACCACCGCCCGGGCATCATCGCAGCACAAGCAACACCGGCCCCAACCCATCGGGTGAATCCGGCCCGCCAGAACCAGTTGCGGCGGCCAATACCGGTGGCTATGGTGCCTGCGGCCCCACCGATCAGACTGGGCTCTGATTCGACAGCAGTCAGCCTTCAAGACGTCCCTAACGGGGAAGGCGTCCCTACCTACCGGGGTCGGAAAGACCCTCCACTGCTACTCCAAGTCGAAGCGAAGGGAACACGTCAATGTTGAAATCCAAAGTCCAACGCATGGCCGCGTCCTGCGGTCTGGTGGTCGGCGTCTTGGCCGGTGTGATGGTGCTCGCACCGTCGAGTGCCGGCGCCGCCGGTTCGCCGGTGTTGTACAACAGCATCGTCAGTCCGCTGCCGGGAAATGTGGTCAGTCAGAGTTTCGAGGCCACCGAGACCAGCGAGTTCGGCAACGCCATCAACATCGGTCCATCGTCGGGGCCGCTCAGCAACGTGGTGGTGACGATGAGCAGTTGGGGTTGCCAAACCGGGCATTGGACCAATGACACCTGCGCGACAGCCCCGGGGTCCACCTTCTCGACGCCGATCACCTTGAACCTCTACAGCCTGGGGGCGAACGGCGCGGTCGGTAGCCTGATCGGCACCGATACCCAGACCTTCGCCATCCCCTATCGCCCGTCGGCGGACAACGTCCACTGCACCGGGGCACAATCGGGCGAATGGTACGACGCCGCCGAGGCCGCCTGTCACAACGGTCTGGCCGTCAACATCACCTTCGACTTCAGCGGCCAGCACCTCGCCCTCCCGAGCTCCCTCATCTACGGGATCCAGTACAACACCTCGGACTACGGGCCGAATCCCTACGGCGACGGCACCGCCTGCCACGCGACGACGGCCGGATGCGGGTACGACTCGCTGAACGTCGGCCTCTCGTCGGACGGCACCGCCGTCACTGCCGGCTCCGATGCCTTTCCCGGCAAGCTGTACGAGAACACCAAGTATGCCCCTTATTACTGTGACAACGGGGCGGCGGGAACCGGAATCTTCCGGCTTGACTCCCCGAACCAGGACCCCAACAACTGTACGAGTCCGTCTGCCGGCTGGGCCCTGAACGAGAACAACGGCATCGGCACCGCTCCGTACTATGTGCCCGCGGTGCAGTTCAACCTGCCGTCGGCCACCAAGCTGGTGACCCAGCCCGCGGTATTGGAGCTTCTCCCGGGGTTGTCACTCCTGGCTGGGCCGACGGCCACCCTGAGTTCGGGCAATGTCCCGCTCGGAGGTCAGACGCTTACGTTCACCACCCCCTCGGGAGGGTTGCTGTGCACCGCCACCACCAATGCCGTCGGCGTCGCCACCTGCGGGTCGGGCCAAGCCCTCGCCTCATTGCTGGCGCTCGGATATACCGCCAGCTTTGCCGGCAACGGGAGCTATTCCCCGACGGCCGCCGCGGGTTCGCTGATCGTCCTCTTGGGGTTCGTCATCCTGTAACCAAACCCCGGGTCGGAGCGGTAGCCGGGCGTTCCTGACGCTCGGCTACCGCTCAGAGCGGGTCGGTGTGTTCGTCGCCCGGGGGACGGTGAGCCAGCGGCGTGGGCCATTCCCGCTCGCTCCCATAGACGCCAATCTGTAGCATCGCCTGGCTCGGTCTTATCAAAAGGCCCTCAAGGAGGTCGCCATGTCTTTCCCTAATGCTTCTCCTTCCGCTCGGCCGAGTTGGCGGCTCACGTGGCTCACTGTCGTCGCCATCGTCGGGGCCAGCGTCGGTCTGGCCGCCTGTTCAATCCATGTGTCGGCTTCTACATCCACCACCAAGGCCCCGACATCGACGACGACGCCTCCAAAATTGCTCACGCAAATGCCAAAAGCTTTCGCGGCGCAATGCACCAATGAGGCTTCATCGGATTTCCTCGATACGAATCAGACCGCCCAGGTCGTATGCAGTGGAAGCAACGTGCCCGATGCCGACGTCCTCATCTATGAGCAGTTTGACAACTCCGCCGACGCCGACAACTACTACAGCAGCGCGCTGCTTTCTGGGAACGCAATGCAGAGCGGCCAGGGCGACTGTACCTCGGCGACACTTTCGGGTACGAGCACCAATGGCACCTATTGCGAAACCAACGTGACGCTCAACGGCAATGCGGTGGGCAACGTCTTTCTCTTCAATGGAACCGAATTTCAAGTTGGATCTGGCGTCAGCCTCGCTTCCGTCCTGTCGTCACCCCCACCGATCTGCGCCAATACGAGTAGCGGGTTCGGAGTGGTCGGTTGGAGCGTCAACAGTAAGAACCTCGCGGCGCTTGCCATTACCTGCAGTAGTGATGTCGCGACACTTCAGAGCATCAACAAGGACTATCTGGCCAACGACTACGACCTCGGCACCTAAGGGAGGGTTGGCAGAGCCTCGCCGGTGACCGCCGGTGACCGCCGGTGACCGGTGACGGTGAGCCGGCCGGTAGGCGGGATTCTGTCCTCCCTCTTCCGAGGGATGGGTGGCCATCCATCTGAGCGGTCTACCTGGAGGCGGTGTTCCCGAAGGAACCCCGGGCGGGCAGCCCAAACCCCCTGTTTGACCTTGCTCCGGGTGGGGTTTACCGAGCCGTCCGAGTCACCCCGAACGCTGGTGCGCTCTTACCGCACCGTTTCACCCTTACCTGTGCGACACCCGGGGGCGTCGCCATCGGCGGTCTGTTCTCTGTGGCACTGTCCTGCAGGTCGCCCTGACTGGCCGTTAGCCAGCACCCTGCCCTGTGGAGTCCCGACCTTCCTCGACCCGACCCCGGTTGAAGGGGTGACCTCCTTCCGGAACGAGCCGCGGCCACCTGGCCGACTCACCGTCGGCCTCATGATCCCACAAGCTGGCAGGGATTTCTCAGTCCTGAGGCAGCCTCGCCCTAGTCTGGCGCCGTGGAAACTACTCCGAGCGCGGCTGCCGGGTCCCTGGGTGGGCTCCCCGGGCTGTCCCGATCATCCGGACCGGAAGCTCCCGAACGGCCCGCGCTCTCCATCGGCGAGCTCTACGGCCGCATCGACCGCACCCTCAAGAAGGCGTTTCCCGGCGACCTGTGGGTCTCGGGCGAGGTCCGCTCCTTCAATGTGAGCCCCCGGGGCCACTGTTTCATCGACCTGGTCGATCCGAGACATGCCCAAGATGCTGGCTCGCCGGTCCTCAAAGTCAAATGTTGGTCGAGAACCTGGAGTCGGGTCCGGCCCACCCTCGATCAACTCGGCATCGCCTTCGACACCGGGTTGGTGGTCAGGGTCCGGGGCAAGGTGGAGTTCTACAAGGCCCGGGGTGACGTCAGCTTCATCATGTCGGAGCTGGATACCGATGCCCTGCTGGGCAAGGTGGCGGCGGCCCGGGCTCGGTTGGTGAAGGCGCTGGTCGACGAGGGCTTGTTCGATCGCAACCGGCAGCTCGAAGTGCCCCGGCTTCCCCTTCGCGTCGGGCTGGTCACCAGTCCGGGTACCGAGGGGTACCGCGACTTCATCGGCCAGCTCGAAGCGTCGGGCATGGCTTTCGACGTCCGGGTGGTGGCCACCCACGTCCAGGGCCGGGCCGCCGGGAAGTCGGTGGCCATGGCCATTCGGGGTCTGCAGTCCGAGGGGTGTGACGTGCTGGTGGTGGTTCGGGGCGGGGGCTCCAAGTCGGACCTTTCCACCTTCGACAGCGAGCTGGTGGCCCGGGCCATCGCCAACTCGAACATCCCGGTGTGGACGGGGATCGGCCACACCGGCGACCAGTCGGTGGCCGACGAGCTCGCCAACCGGTCCTTCATCACCCCGACCGACTGCGGGGGCGAATTGGCCCGGCTGGCCACCGATTATTGGGAGTCGGTCATCGAGCGGGGGATGACCGGTGCTCGCCTGGCCGCTCGGGTGGCCGGCGATGCTTCCCTCCATCTGGACCGGTGCCGGAACCGGGTGGCGACCGGTGCCCGCATGCACTTGGGCCGGCACGCCGACGGGCTGCACCGCAAGGCCCAGACCCTGGGGGTGACCGCCCAGCGCCACCTCGACGAGGCCGATCGCTCGATGGTGCGACGCCTGACCCTGCTGGCCTCCCTCCCGAAGCGGATGCTGGAGACCGAGGATCGTCAGATCCGCCAGTGGACCCAGCTGCTCGGCGCCTACGATTACCAACGGCAGCTCGAGCGGGGCTATTCGGTGACCCGGAACGACGACGGCGCGGTGCTGCGGACGACCGCGGGCCTGACGGCCGGGGCCGGCCTGGTCACCCAGTTGGCCGATGGCGAGGTGCACTCGGTGGTGGACGTGGCCCGCGACGAGACAGACCCACATGATCGAACCAAGGAGACACGCTGATGGCCACCAACGAGAAGGTCGCAGACGATGGTGGCGGCCCGAGTCCCGCCACCGCGGTGACGGAGCTGAGTTATTCCGACGCCGGCAAGGAGCTGGACGCCATTATCGGCGAGTTCGAGACGGGGATGATCGATGTCGACCGCCTGGTCGAACGGCTGCAGCGGGCCGCCTCGATTGTCGACGAGCTCGATCGGCGGCTCCGACGGACCCGGATGCAGGTGGAGGAGTTGGTGCCCCGGCTCGAGGCCATCGGCCGGGGTGAGCCGGGGACCGGCGGGACGGGCGGGGCCGGCAGGGATGACGACTACGACGAGGACGAGCTCATTGCCGAGATGACGATGGACGACCGATCGGAGACCGAGGCGGAGACCGAGGCGGAGAGCGAGGCAGAGGGCCCCGCCGGGTTGTTCTGACCGGGCCGGGCCGACCGCCCACCGGCGTCGGCTACTGGATGTTGCGCTCGCGCCCGACCCAGAAGGGCTTGCGCAGCTCACGCTTCAACACCTTGCCCGACGGGTTGCGGGGCAGGAGGTCGATGAACTCGACCGAGGACGGGCATTTGTAGTGGGCCAGCCGTTCCCGGGAGAAGGCGAGGATGTCCTCCACCAGAGCTTCGTCGTCGGTGCCGGCTTCGGGTGACTTCACCACGATGGCCTTGACCGCCTCCCCCCACTTGTCGTCGGGGACACCGATGACCGCGGCATCGGCGACGGCGGCATGGGACAGCAGGGCGTTCTCCACTTCGGCCGGATAGATGTTCTCGCCGCCGGACACGATCATGTCCTTCAGGCGGTCGTGGAGGAAGAGGTAGCCGTCGGCGTCCAGCCAGCCGGCATCCCCGGTGCGGAACCAGTTGTCCGCTGACAGGACGGCGGCGGTGGCCTCGGGCTGGTTCCAGTAGCCGAGCATGTTCTGGGCCGATCGGGTCACCACCTCGCCGACCGTCCCGACTGGGAGCGGCTTGCCGGAGTCGGGATCGATGATCCGCAGGTCGACGTGGTCGAAGGGTCGGCCGGCGGACTGGAGCAGGCGGGCCCGGGGCCCATCGGGGTCGTGGTCCTCGGGGAGCAGCGAGGTGATGGCGCCGGTGGTCTCGGTCAGCCCGTAGACCTGGGCGAAATCACAGCCGAGGGCTTTCATGGACCGGACCAGCACGTCCTCGCTTATCGGCGAGGCCCCGTAGAAAACCGTGCGCAAGGAGGAGACGTCGGTGGTGGCCAGCTCCGGGGTGGCCAGTATGAACATCAACACCGCCGGGACCACGAACGTCTCGGTGACGTGGTGGCGGGCGATGAGGCCGAGGACCGCGGCGGGATCAACGTCCCGGACGATGACCGAGTGCCCTCCCCGGGACATGCCGGCCAGGGCCCAACCACTCCCGCCGATGTGGAACAACGGCATGGCCACCATCGACACGGTGTCCCCGCCGATGTGGAAGACCTGATCCGCCTCGTTGAGAAGGCAGGAGATGTTGTGCCCGGTGATCATCACCCCCTTGGGCAGGCCGGTGGTGCCCGAGGTGTACAGCTGGGTGATCACGTCCCCGGGGGCGGGCTCGAATCCGGGATCGTGGGGGTCGCCGTCGGCGTTGGCGTCGAGCCAGGCCCCGAGCCCGTCCAACGACACCCATTCCCGCACCGAGGTTGCCACCGCGGCGATTTCCTTGCCGGCGTCGGCGTAGTCGGCCCCTGCGAACATGGCCACCGCGCCGGAGTCCACGACGATGCCCGCCATCTCCGTCGGCGCCAGCCGCCAGTTGACCGTCACGTTCACGGCGCCGATCAGCGCGCAGCCGAAAAAGACCTCGAAGAACTCGATGCCGTTGCGGTCGAGGAACGCCACCCGGTCTCCCGGGCCCACGCCCTTGGCCGAGAGGGCTTGGCCCACCCGCCGGGCTTCTCGGTAGAGCTCTCCCCAGGTGAAGGTCCGATCGCCGGCGGTGAGCATGGGGGCATCGGGCTGCGATGCTGCCAGCTGGCGGAGCATCCCCGAGACCGTCCGGTACTCCACGGGGGCGGGAAGATCGGCGGTTTCAACGGTCATGACGGGAAACTGTAGGCCCAAATCCTGTCGCCTCGGATGGCGATGGGGGAGGCGGTGCTACAACGGGGGGAGGACGGCGGGCGAGAAGGGGGCACAGGCGTGGAACACGTGGCACTGACGGCGGTCGGGGCCGATCAACCGGGCATCGTGGCCGCAGTGACCGGCGTCCTGGTCGACCTCGGCTGCAACCTCGAGGACTCCACCATGAGCATCCTCCGTGGGCAGTTCGCGGTCCTCCTGGTGATCGCCGTGCCCGAGGGTCGGGGCGCCGATGCCGTCGAGGCGTCGCTGGCCCCGGTAGCCGACCGACTGGGTCTGACAATTGTGGTCCGACCCCTGCCCCCCGGCCCCGGAGCCCGGGGTGGCGGTGACTCCGCCTCCGATCGATCCCGTGGAGCGTCTGGAGGAGAAGCCGGCACAGAAGCCGGAGCCGATGGCCCCGGCGTGGAGGGCGACGTCTACGCCTTCTCCGTGCACGGTGCGGATCGGCCGGGCATCGTGCACCGGGCGGCGGAGGCACTGGCCGAGGCCGGAGGCAACATCATCGATCTGTCCACCCGGCTGGTGGGGTCGGACGACCAACCGGTGTACGTGCTCACCCTGACGGTCGGATTCGACCCCGGCACCGACGCCGACGCCGCCGCCACCGCCGTCCGTCAGTCGGTCGAGGCGTTCGGGGTCCAGTGCCACGCCCACCGGGTCGAGTTCGACGTCCTCTGAGCGGTTGTCCAGGTCCGCCCGATGCCCGTCCGACCGGTACTGACGCTGCCCCACGACGTCCTGGTCACCCCGGCCTACCCGGTGGGAGCCATCGGCGCCGAGACCCGGGCGCTGGCTCGGGACCTGGTCGACACCATGGCCGCCTCCCCGGGCTGCGTCGGACTGGCCGCGCCGCAGATCGGGGTGGATCTCCGGGCCTTCGTGGTCGATGTCACCGGCCACCGGTTGGCCCGCTCGAGTCATGGCATCTTCGTGCTCTTCGATCCGGTGGTCGAGTCCGCCTCCGATCCGGAGACCGCCCGGGAGGGATGCATGAGCGTTCCCGACCTCACCGGCAACGTCGCCCGGGCCACCCGGGTGGCGGTATCGGGCACGGCCCCCGACGGACGTCACCAACGATTGGAGGTGGACGCCTTCGAAGCCCGCGCCGTCCTCCACGAGATGGACCACCTCGCTGGCCTGGTCTTCCTCGATCGAGTCGCGGGTCCCCATGACGTCTTCCCGCGTAGGGTGTACCGATGACCGAACCCACCCCTCCGGCCCCCGCCACCAGCCAATCGTCCGACGACCGGCTCTACTTCCGGCAGCTGTTGGCCGGCCGGGATTTCGCCGTCGGCGATGCCGTGGCCCAGCAGATGGTGAACTTCGTCTACCTGATCGGCGACCGCTCGACCGGCGAGGCGTTGATCGTCGATCCGGCCTACGGGGTCGATGATCTGCTGGCCATGGTCGCCGCCGACGGTATGGAGTGCCGGGGGGCGCTGGCCACCCACTACCACCCCGATCACGTCGGCGGCGACATGATGGGCTGGGGGATCGAGGGGATCACCCGCCTGCTCGAACTGGCCCCGGTGCCGATCCATGTCCAAGCCGATGAAGCCCCATGGGTGGAGCGGTCGACCGGTGTCAGCGCCGGTGACCTGGTCACCCACGACGGCGGCGATGTGGTCACCGTCGGTGGGGTGCCGATCACCCTCATCCATACCCCGGGTCACACGCCGGGGAGCCAGTGCTTCCTGGTCGACGGCCGCCTGGTCTCCGGTGACACCCTGTTCCTCGACGGCTGCGGTCGGACCGACCTTCCGGGTGGGGACCCCGCGGAGATGTACGAGTCGCTGACCACCCGCCTGGCCCGGATCCCGGACGAGACGATCCTGTACCCCGGCCATCTCTACTCTCCCGAACCGTCGGCGTCGTTGGGCGCCACCCGCGAGCACAACTACGTGTACCGGCTGTCCACCCCCGAGCAGTGGATGACGATGTTCGGCGGTTGAGCCGACCTCAGCCATGAGCCAACCGCTGCCATCCGACGCCACCATCCTGGTGGTCGGAGCCTCGCTCGCCGGCATGCGCGCCGCCGAGGAGATCCGCCATCTCGGTCATACCGGCGAGGTCGTCATCATCGGCGAAGAGATCCATCCCCCCTACGACCGGCCGCCGTTGTCGAAGCAATTCCTGGCCGGCAAGTGGGACGTGGAACGGATCCACCACCACACCCCCGAGAAGCTCGACGCCCTCGGGCTCGAGTTCCGGCTCGGCTCCCGGGCCGTCGGGCTCGATACCGGGGACCGCACGGTTTCCTGTGACGACGGCAGCCGGGTCCACTACGACGGGTTGATCATCGCCACCGGGGCCAAACCCCGCTGCCTCCCCGGCACCGAGGACTTCGCCGGCGTCCGCACCTTGCGGACCCTGGACGACAGTGCCGGGCTGCGCGACGACCTCGCCCGGCTCGGCGAGGGAGTCCGGCTGCTGGTGATCGGCGCCGGGTTCATCGGCGCGGAGGTCGCGGCCACCTGTCACGGCCTCGGGGCCGACGTCACCGTGGTCGAGGCCCTCACCACCCCGTTGGTCGGCGCCATCGGCCAACAGATGGGAGAGGTGTGCGCCGGACTCCACCGCGACGCCGGGGTTGCGCTCCGGTTGGGCGTCGGGGTGGACAAGGTGGTGCCCAGCCCCGGTGGTGGGGCTCCCATCCAGGTGCACCTGAGCGACGGCGCCGTGCTCGATGCCGACCTGGTGGTGGTCGGCATCGGGGTCACCCCGGTGGTGGACTGGCTGGAGGATTCGGACCTGACCCTGGCCAACGGGATCATGTGCTCCGACCGTCTGTTCGCCGCCGACCGGGTGGTGGCGGCCGGTGACGTGGCCCGGTGGACCCACCTGCAGCTGGATGAGGACATCCGGGTCGAGCACTGGACCAACGCCGCCGAGGGCGGGGCATTGGCCGCCCACAACCTGATCGCCGGCTCGGCGGCAGCCCAGTCGTACGCGCCGGTGCCGTTCTTCTGGTCGGACCAGTACCAGGCCAAGATCCAGGTCCTCGGTCGTCCGGATCCCGACGACGAGGTGGTGGTGGTCGACGGGAGCGCCGAGGACCGCAAGCTGGTGGCGCTCTACCGGCGGGGGGACCGGCTGTCGGCCGCGCTGGGCATCAGCCGGGCCCGCCAGCTGATGGCCTACCGGCCGCTGCTGGCCGAGGCCGCCTCCTTCGACGAGGCCCTCGAACTGTCACGGCGCTGACCCTCGCCGCCGCGGTTCCCACCACCCTGGCCGCTGCCGCTGTTCCCACCCTCGCAACCGCCGTCACCGCCGTCACCGCCGGCATCGCCGGCCGGGCTCCGGCGCCCGACCCGGAAGTGGCGGGCGAAGGTGCCAACCGCTTCGATCTGCTCGGCCGACGGCTCGATGCCGCCGTAGACGAAAGCTTCGATGACCGACGCGGCCAGCAGCAATTGGTCACGGCAGCCGGGCGCGGCGTCGGCCAATCGCCGGCCGAAGGCGACCAGGGTCTCGTCGGCTCTCCGGGTGATGCCCGAGCGGGCGCCGGCCCGTTCCAGATCGAGGGCGGCCCGATGGGCCCAGGTCGGAGGACGACGGAGGTGCCGGCGGCGGACCTCGATGACGGTGATCACGACGACCAGGACCACCCCGATGGGGATCCACGGGAGTTGGCCGAGGACATGGGTGGTGCCGGCGGCGATGATGGAGCCCGGGGAGGGGTTGGCCAGGGGCACGTTGGCGGTGGGATCGAAATTCTGCCAGCCGTAGCCGGGGAACCAGACCTGCACCCAGGCATGGGCGTCCTTGGCCTGCACCTGATAGAGGTCGGTGATCGGATTGTAGGAACCGGGAACATAGCCGACGGCCTCGCGGGCCGGGATACCGAGGGAGCGGAGCATGACCACGGTGGCGGTGGAGATCTGCTCGCAGAAGCCGACCCGGGAGCCGAAGAGGAAGGCATCGACGGCGTTCTGGTTGGCCGCCAGGGGTGGGATGTCCGTCGAGTAGTGGATGTTCGACGACATCCATGTCTCGATGGCGCTGACCTTGGCCTCGGTGTGCGGATCGCCACCCGGCGGGCTGTCGATGCCGGCGGTGATCTGTTGGGCGAGGGCGGCGACCCGGTCATCGGGCTGGGCGAGTTGGAGATACCGCTTCTGCTGCTCGGGGGTGAGGGCGTCGGGAGGCGTACCGCCCGAGCCGGCGGCGGTGGCGGCGGTGAGTTGCGAGGCGGTGGCGGTGCTGTCGGCCGACACCACCGTGTAGACGGTGCCGCTGCCCATGGACGTGCCCGACACGATGGTCCCGTCGTTGGTGACCAGGAGATGCTGCGATTGGATGTAGACCCGCTGGGCGTTGTCGGCGTGGAAGACCAGGTTGGGACCGGACTGGGCCAGGTAGAAGGTCTGGATGTCGGTGGTGCCCGGCGACAGCCCCGCCTGCTGGTCGCTGGCCATCGGAATCTCGAACGGGGATCCCGAGGTCAGCTTCTGCAACGCCGGACCGCCGGTGGGGTTGGTCGACTGCTTCCAGCTCTGGCCGTCCCAGGTGTCGTAGGTCTGGCCCACCCAGAACGCCGGCCGGGTGGCCCGCACCCGCATGATCACCTGGTCGCCGAGGCTGGCCCGCACCCCGGTGTCGAGCGACTTGGCGAAGCCCAGGAATCCACCGACCTGGGTCTTCCCCGTCGGACTGGCGGCATGGGCGGGGAGCCCGCCGGCGCCGTCGCTGAGGTTGGTGGGGCTCTCGACCGGCGAGGCGCCGGCGGACGATGACGGGAAGATGAGGGAGGTCGAGACGTGGGGGGCGGGAAGCAGCGCCACCAGCAGCACGGTGAGGACGGCGACCACCAGGCCGGCCGCCCCCAAGGTGATCCACGGCACGCCGTTGGCCCCGCTCATCGACTGCCACATCGACACCAGGGCCCAGAGGCCGCAGGCCACCCAGGCCAGCACGTAGACCCCGATGGACAGGTCGACCGTCTGGGCGGCGGCGACGGCCATGAGGGCGGCGGAGCCGGCGACCGAGTAGGCCACGTCCCGGCGGGCGGGCACGTCGAAGGCGTGGGTGGACAGGACCCAGGCGAACAGGGCGGCCAGCGGGGCCTCGACGGTGGAGATGTCGCCGGGGGTGGCGCTGCGGGTCACGGTCACGATGAACCAGACGAAGCCGCCCACCACGCAGGCGGCCAGGATGGGCTTGATCGGGCCCCACGGGTGCCGGCGGCGCCGGTAGGAGAGGGCGTTGCCGGCGAGGGTGGCGACGATGGCGAAGACGGCCAGCTGCGGGCTCAGCTCCCGCTGGCTCCAACAGGCGGCGACGGCGATGACCACCACCAGCGCCGAGGCGACCCGGAACGGGACGGAGTGTTCCGGCGGCCCGGGCCGGTTGGCCTCGACCACCCGCGCCCAGAGGCTCACGGCGACGACACCGCCCGGGCCAGCCGGCGTCCGAGCTCGATCCGGTCCAGTACCAGGCCGTCGACCCGACCACCGGGCTCCCGGCTCGAGACCATCACCGGGACGCCCCGGGCCAGGTAGTCGGAGACCACCGCCATCACCCGTTCCGCCTCGCGTTCTGCCCCCTCCGCGTCGGCCGGCAGCGAGACGTCGATCACCACCGGGCTGTCGGTGGCCCGCTCGGTCTCCATGACCATCAGGGTGCCGGTGTGGGAAGTGGCGGGCCAGTGGACGGTGCGCTTCAGGTCCCCCGGTTGGTAGAGGCGGATCCCGCGGGCCTCGCCGGTGACCGACGAGACGCGCCGATCGGCGCTCCCGGGGCGGTCGTCCGACGCTTCCTCGGCGGGGCGGTGAGCTCCCATCCGGGGGGCGACGTGCAGCGGCCGGGGGAGCGGGACCGCCACCTCGGTCGCCCACCACAACATGCCGAACGGCGACGACGACGCCACCTCCACGACGACCGAATGGATCACGCCGCGGCGATCGGGCACCACCTCGACGGCCACCTGGCGCGAGCCCCGCACCCGCCCGCCGGCCCGGATCTCGGGGCCGAGCGGGAGCAGCGGCTGGATCCGGTGGGGCCCGTTGGCGGTCATGGTCAACGAGGTGCTCTGGCCCGCCACCGTGTCGGACGGGCACTCGGTGCAGCTGACCCGGGCCCGACGAGCGGAGAACAACGGGGCGACCAGCCCGGTGGCCAGTACCGCAGCCAGCAGGGCGCCCACCGACTGGACCCAACCGGAGCCGCTGGAGTGAGCCACGCTGGCCAGGGCGACCACGGTGATGATGCTGCCGACCACCGGCCCGTACCAGGACAGCGGGTGGACCCGTTTGCGGAGGCGGTGTCCGGTGGGGAGGCGGCGGCGGGCCCGGGGCGGGGATGGCGACGCCACGGTCGTCGTTCGATTCAAGGCTGGGGGACGCCGACCGCGGCGATGATGCCGCGCACCAGGTCGCGCCCGTCTCCCGCCGCCCCGTCGATGATCAAGCGGTGGGACAGGCAGGCCACCGCCATGGCCTGGACATCCTCAGGGGTGACATATGAGCGGTCCGAGAGGATGGCGTAGGCCTGGGCGCTCCGGATGAGCGAGATCGCCGCCCGGGGACTGGCCCCCAGCCGGACGGTTCCCGCCGATCGGGTGGCTCGCACCAGGGCCACCGCGTACTCGGCGACCGGCGCCACCACGTCCACCGACGCGGTGGTCTGGATGATCTGGTCCCACTGCCGGGGTTGGCACACCGGTTCGAGGGCGTCGAGGGCGTACCGGCCGCCGTTGTGGAGGACCAGACGGGTCTCGACGGCAGCGTCGGGATAGCCGATGGAGGTGGACAGGCCGAACCGGTCGAGCTGGCTCTCCACCAACGGATGGGTGCCGAGCTGGCCGACCGGGTTCTGGGTGGCGATGACCAGATGGGGGCGGGGGAGGGGCCACGATTCCCCGTCCACCGACACCTGCTGCTCCTCCATGGATTCGAGCAGCGCCGACTGGGTGCGCGGCGGGGTCCGGTTCAACTCGTCGAGCAGCACCACGTGGGCGAAGACCGGCCCGGGCCGGAAGTCCCAGGTGCCGGTGTTCTGGGCGTAGACGGTAATCCCGGTGACATCGGAGGGCAGCAGGTCGGGATGACCCTGGATCCGCGACAGCTTGGCCCCGAGGGTGGTGGCCAGCGCCCGGGCCAGGACGGTCTTGCCGACACCGGGGACGTCCTCGATGAGCAGGTGGCTGCCGGAGAGGGCGGCAACCACCGCCACCGTGACCGCCTCCGGGGTGCCGAGCAGGACTCCGGACAGCGAGGCATGGAGGGCCCGAGCCACCGCCGCCGCCTCGCCGAAGGCAGCTCGAGGGTCGATGGCGGGCCCGGATGCCGTCGCCGAGCTGGGCATCGTGGGCATCGACCCGACGGTCATCTCGACCCCGGCGATGCCGACCCCGATGCTGGTCCCTGTCTCCGTCGTCATAGGCCCCTCATTCCGGTCTGGACCAGGCGGTTCCTGTCCGGCCCGGTTCCGTGCAGAACCAGGCGGGCTCGCGGCTCTTTCACGATAACCGTTCCCCTCGTTCATTCATCGGTCGGTTTCGCCCTCAGGGTGAGCCGGCGCCGGGTGCCGGCCGGTCGACAGGGCTCCGCCCGGGGGTCCATACTTCGAAGATGAGCGCGGATCCTGCGCACCTGCAAATCGACGATCACCGGGACGGCGATCGTCATCTTCGGGTGTCGTGGCACGCCTCGAGGCAGGTGGTTGTCTTCAGCCAGTGGCGAGCCGGCGTGTGCGTGGCCACCACCCCGGTCGAGCTGGCGGACATTCCGGCCGTCATCGGGGTACTGGTCGACGCCCTCGAGGATGCCTCCAAGGCGCCGCCGTCGCCATCACAATCGCAATCGCAATCGTCACCGCCCACCGCCCAATCCGTGCTCGAGGACATCCAAGTCCTCCTCCGGGATTGGCTCCGCCCGCGGGTGGCCTCGATCACCGCCCTCCCCCCGCGGTCGACGTCCGTCACCGAGGAGATCGAGCGGCCGGTGCCCCATCCGCCGGCACCCACGCTGGTACCCGACCCGCTTCCGCCCACCACGCCGGAGTAGCGAGACCCGGCGCTGAGCAAGCATGTCCGCCTCACCCGACGGGGCAGAGGTCGGCGATCAGAAGTCGAGCCCGGAGAGTTCGGGGATGGTCGCCTCGGCCCGGGTCCGGGCCCGTAGCCAGCGCTCGCGTCGGGTGCCGTGTTCGTCGGCGGAGATCGACGGCGCCACCACCCGGCGGGGCGTCCAGGTGCCGGCGATGTCCTCCTCGTCCTTCCAGGTGCCGATGGCCAGGCCGGCCAGGTAGGCGGCCCCCAGGGTGGTGGCCTCCAGCACCGGGGAGATCTCGATGGGCCGGCCGCAGGCGTCGGCCAGCGCCTGGGTGAACACGTCGTTGGCCGACATCCCGCCGTCGATCCGGAGGGCGTCGATGGGCCGGCCGGAGTCGGCTTCGGCCGCCAGCAGCAGGTCGCATCCCCGGTGGGCCACCCCCTCGAGCACCGCCCGCACCATCTGCGGCCGGCCGGTTCCGCGGGTGATGCCGACGTAGGTGCCCCGGGCGCCGAAGTCCCACACCGGGGTGCCCAGTCCGAGCAGCGCGGGGACGAACCAGACGTCGCCGGTGTCGGGGCAGGCGGCCGCCACTTGGTCGGACGCCGCGGCGGAGTCGATGAGCCCGAGGTCGTCTCGGAGCCATTCCACACAGGTGCCGGCGGACAGCATGATGGCCTCGATGCCCCACGTCACCTTGCCCTCCCGCCGCCAGCCCACGATCGGGATGGTGCCGTTGTCGCCACGCGAGGCGAACGACGGTCGGGCTCCGCCGACGCACTGGTCGAGCATCCCCCCGGTGCCGAAGGTGGCCTTGGCCAACCCGGGCCGGGTGCAGCCCTGGCCGACCAGCGACGCCTGCTGGTCGCCGGCGATGCCGGCGATCGGGGGCCGACCGGCGAGCTTGACCGCCTCGCCTGCCACCCCGGCGGAGTCGACGATGGTCGGAAGCAGGGAGGCGGGGATGCGGAGCTCCTCCAGCACGGCGGCGTCCCAGGCCGAACCGTCCCGGTGGACCAATCCGGTGACCCCGGCATTCGAGGCGTCGCTGATGTGCAGCTGGCCATCGGACAACGTCCAGGCCACCCAGGAGTCGACCGTCCCGAAGGCCAGCTCGCCGCGCTCGGCCCGGGTGCGGTCGGGATCGAAGTGGTCGAGGATGGCGGCCACCTTGGTGGCCGAGGCGTTGGGCGCCAGCCGGAAGCCCTTGGCCTGGAGCTCGAGGCAGGTGCCGACGGTGCGGAGATCCTGCCAACCGATGCCGGGCCCGACCGGCCGACCGGTGGCCCGGTCCCAGACGATGGTCGACGCCCGCTGGTTGGCGATGCCCACCGCCTCCACCGGCCCGCCGTCGGCCAAAGAGCGGCCGGCGACGTCGAGGACGGCGTCGGCCATCGCCGAGGCGTCGAACTCCACCAGTCCGGGGAAGGGCGTATCCGGCAGCACCTGGACATGGTGGACGTGGTGGACCGACCCGTCGGCCTCCACGATGGCGCCCCGGACCCCGGAGGTCCCCACGTCGACGACCAGGATGCTCACGATCGGCCCTCGTAACCGGGGCCCGGGCCGTTGCCGACGCCACCACCGGCCGACACCGGCCAGGCGAGTTCGCCGAACGGCGACGGGAGGCCGAGCTTGCCCGGGTTGAGGATCCCGTTCGGATCCAGGACCTGTTTCACCGCCGACAGCACCCCGAACCCGTTCCCCAGCGCGCCCGGCAGGAACCGGGACCGGTTGATCCCGATCCCGTGGTGGTGGCTGATGGCCCCGCCCGCCGAGATGGTGGCGCGGGTGACGGCGTCCCACGCCTCGGTGTAGTAGCGCTCGACCCAGGCGTCGTGCTCGACGTCGCCGGTGTCGGGAGGCCGGCCGGCAAAGGTGAAGTAGAGGCAGGCACCGTCGGTATAGGCATGGCTCTGATGGGACGAGGCGGCCAGGGTCCCCTCGATGTCGGCCAGGGCGTCGACCACCGCCCGGTACAGGCCGGGGAGCGCGCCCCAACGGGCGGAGACCTCCACGGTGTCGACCACGATCCCATGCCGCCACAACGGGGCCAGGGCCGACACGTCGTTCCGGTTGGCCAGCCAATGGTCGACCAGCTGATCGTCGAGTCGATGGGCGTTCCGGCACTCGTCGTCGACCACGGCCAGCGTGGCCTCCACCAGGGCGGAATCGGCTTCATCCAACACGATGAGCACGTTGGTCTCGCCCTGTTCGAAGGAACGCCCAGACTCGGTGGTGTCGTAGAGCCGGAGCACCGCCGGGGTGGCCCCCCGGCGCAGGATGTGGCGACAGGCGTCGAGCCCGTCGGCGAACGAGGTGAAGCCGAAGGCGCGCCGTCCCGATCCCGATGGCATCGGGTGCACCCGGAAGCGGCCCTCGGTGATGACCCCGAGGGTGCCCTCGCTGCCCACGAACAGTTGGGTGAGGTCGGGCCCGGTGGCCGATCGGGGGGCGTGGCCACCGGTGCGCACCACGGTGCCGTCGGCCAGCACCACCTCGAGACCGATCACCATGTCCTCGATCTTCCCGTAGCGGTTGGAGTACTGGCCCGCCCCCCGGCAGGCCAGCCATCCGCCCACCGTGGACAGGTCCATCGACTGCGGCCAGTGCCCGAGGGTGACCCCGTGCTCATCCTGGAGCCCGGACTCCACCTCGGGCCCGAAGGTCCCGGCCCGCAGATCGGCGACCAACGAGGTGGTGTCGACGTTGCCGATGCCCGACAGCCCGCACAGGTCGAGGGCCACCCCGCCGAAGACCGGGACCGAGGCCCCGCACACCCCGCTGCGCCCGCCCGCTGCCGTCACCGGCACCCGGGCCTGGTTGCAGGCAGCCAGGACCGCGGCCACCTGCTTGGTGTCGGTGGGCCGGGCGACCAGCGCCGGTCGGGCCGGGACCTGCCCGCGGGTCGCCCAGCCGATGGCCAGGGGCCACCAGTCCCGCCCGGCCTCCGCCCGCTCCCCGTCGTCATCGCTGACCTCGTCACAGACGTCCATCAGCCGGTTGCGCAGCTCCGGATCGATGCCGACCTTGGCGCCGCCGATCCGGTCGGTGACCGCATCGGGCTCGGCGTCGATGGGGGTGACCGGCGTGGGTTGGCTCATGGAGGTCCTTTGCGTTCCGGAACCGGAAACCTAGGCGGAACCGGAGGTCAGCGTGGAGGGAAAGATCGGCGCGCGCCGTTCGCGCACCGCGGCCAATCCCTCGACGATGTCCGGACCCAGAAATCCCAACATCTCGTAGGCCGCCGACTGGTCGAAGATCGGCCCCGCCGCCTTCAGCCAGTTGTTGAGGGCGCGCTTGGTCCAGCGGATGGCCGTCTGGGACCCGGTGGCGAGGGTGTCGGCGATCCGCAGCGCCTCGTCGAGGACCTGCTCTTCGGGGAGCGCCTTGGTGACCATGCCGATGCGCTCGGCTTCGGTGCCGGTGACCATCTCCCCGGTCAGAAGGTAGTAGCGGGCCTTGGCCATCCCGGCCAGGAGGGGCCAGACGATGGCGGCGTGGTCACCGGCCGCCACCCCGAGCTTCACATGGCCGTCGCCGAGCCGGGCGTCCTCGGCGCAGACGGAGATGTCGGCCAGCAGGGCGACCACCAGCCCGGCGCCCACCGCCACCCCGTTGATGGCCGAGATCACCGGCTTGTCGCAGTTGATGATGTTGTAGACCA
This sequence comes from Acidimicrobiales bacterium, assembly GCA_035551535.1. GTDB lineage: Bacteria > Actinomycetota > Acidimicrobiia > Acidimicrobiales > RAAP-2 > DASZIT01. The sequence goes on from DASZNG010000145.1 coordinate 26,284, forward strand.
GGTCGCTCATCTCGCCGAGCATGTGGGTGACCCGGTCGTTGTCACCGATCATCCGCTCGACCATGGCCAGGTCGCCGCCGGCGGAGAAGGCCTTACCGGCCCCGGTCACCACCACCACCCGGGTCTCGACGTCGGAGGAGATGTCCCGCCACACCCGGGCCAGCTCGCCGTGCATGGTCTCGTCGGCGGCATTGTATTTCTCCGGCCGGTCGAGCGTCATCAACAGGACACCGTTGTCCCGGCGCTCGAAGGTCAGCTGCTGGTAGCCGGCGTAGTTCATGTCAGGGTGACTCGGTGGCCACCCGACCACCCCGGGGCTCGGTGCCGGCCGGTTCGAGCCCGGCCTTGGTGAGTTGTCCGCGGATCCCCGAGGTGTAAACCTCCGCCTCCAGCCGGCATCGGGCCGCGTCCCACCCGAGTTCGGGCCCGATCAATGCGGCCACCTCGGACGCCGCCGAGGCGGTGGCCCGGGCATCCCGGAGACAGGCGCGGGTCCGGCGATCGAGGATGTCGGAGATCGACCGGGCCATCTCCTCCCGGATTCCGAAGACGGCCTCGGCCTTCAGATAGTGCAGTCCGGGCACCAGGGGTTCGAGCAGCTCGGGTCGCCCTTCGGCGATGGCCAGCACCGACGGGGTGTCGGTGCCGAAGCGGGCGGCCAGATGGATGGCGGCGGTCTCGGCCGGGGTGCGGTCGACGTCGCCGGGATGGGCCGGTGCCCCGCCGGGCATCGGCGGCGCATGCTCGGCGGTTCCGGCCCCGTGCAGTCGGAGGTTCTTGGTGACGCACCGCAACGAGCGGCGTCCCAGCTCCTTGGTCACCGCGTCGACGGTGTCCTCCGCCATCTTCCGGTAGGTGGTCAGCTTTCCCCCGGTGACCGTGACCACGCCGGTGGCCGAGGTCCGGACCGTGTGGCGACGGGAGAGATCGGCCGTCCGTTCGCTCAATGGGTGCTTTCCCTCGGCCGGCGCCAGCAGCGGTCGCAGCCCGCTCCAGATGCCGGTGATGTCGGCCCGGGTGATGGGCCGGGTGACCACCGCATCGGCGGCGCCGAGGATGTAGTCGACGTCCTCGGGCAGGCAGTCCGGGTCGTCGAGGGGCCCGTCGTATTCGGTATCGGTGGTGCCGAGGTAGACCTGGTCGTCCCACGACACCACGAAGATCGAACGGTGGTCCTCCCGGACCGGAATGACGGCGGCGATGTCGCAAGGGAACGCCTCGGCCGGCACCGTGATGTGGATCCCCTTGGCCGGCCGGATCGAATGCGGGTTGTGGTGCTCGTCGAGGGCGCGGACCTCGTCGGCCCAGACCCCGGCCGCATTGACCACCACCGACGCCCGGATGTCGAATGCCTGGCCGCCGTCGGGCTCGACCCTGGCCCCGGTGACCCGCCCGTCGGTTCCGGTGGTGAGGGAGACCGCCCGGGTGTGGTTGGCCGCCACCGCGCCATGGTCGAGGACCGCGGTGCGGGCCACCGTCAACGTCAATCGGGCGTCGTCGGTGCGGGCGTCCCAGTAGAGGAAGCCGGCGACCAGATGATCGGTGCGCAGGGTGGGGAGGTGGGCGAGGGCCTGCTCCTTGGTGACCTTCTCGTGCCGGCGTCCGATGCGGACGCCACCGGTCAGGTCGTAGAGCCACAGGGCGGTGCGGTAGACCCGGGCCACGCTGCGGTTGACCACTCCGCTCCGCCCGAACAGGGGAATCAGGAAGGGCAGCGGGGAGACGAGGTGGGGCGCGTTGTCCAACAGGCGCTGGCGCTCGGCCAAGTTCTCGTAGACCAGCCGGAACTCCTTTTGCTGCAGGTACCGGAGACCGCCGTGGACCAGCTTCGACGATTTGGACGAGGTACCCGAGGCGAAGTCGTCCTTCTCCACCAGGGCGGTCTTCAGCCCCCGGCTGGCGGCGTCGAGGGCGACTCCGGCCCCGGTGATGCCGCCCCCGATGACCAGGACGTCGAATTCCTCCGAGGCCAGGCGGGTGAGGGCGCGGTCGCGGTTGAACAGAGAGGTTCCCGGCGGAGAATCGGGTGGGGGCGGGACATGGCCGTCGGACACGCAGGAAGCCTGCCACAGCTGTACCCGGGGCCAGTTCCGACCGTATTTACAACAAGTGTTGAAAAACAATCGTTGGTGATATACTGGTCGATGATGAAGACGCCAGAGGAACTCACCGAATTGTTCCGGGCCACCGGACGCAAGGTTACGGCCCAACGCCAGTGCATCTTCCGGGTCCTGCAGGGCGACGAGAGCCACCCCTCGGCGGAGGCGGTCCACTCCGCCGCGGTCCGGGAGATGGAGACTATCTCGCTGAAGACGGTGTACCAGACGCTCCACGATCTGGCCGAGCTGGGGGAGATCGCCTCGCTCGACCTGGGGACGGGCATGATCCGCTTCGATCCCAACGTCGACGATCCGCACCACCACCTGGTGTGCCGGCACTGCGGCAAGGTCCGCGACCTGGTGGCCGCCTTCCCCGACCTGCAGATTCCGAGAGGGGCCGATCTGGGTTTCGAAGTCGGCTCCGCCGAGATCGTCTTCCGGGGTCTCTGTCCCGAATGCCAACAGTCCACGCTTCAACCGTCTCTCTAGCCATCAACCAAGGAAGGAACCCAGTGCCTGCCCTCAAAGACACCAAGACCGAGGCCAACCTCAAGGAGGCGTTCGCCGGCGAGAGCCAGGCTAATCGCCGGTATCTGTACTTCGCCCAGAAGGCCGACGTAGAGGGCTATCCCGACGTTGCCGCCCTGTTCCGCTCCGTTGCCGAAGGTGAGACCGGCCACGCCTTCGGTCACTTCGACTTCCTGCGGGAGACCGGAGACCCGGTGACCGGGGTGCCGGTGGGTCCGACCGAGGACAACCTCAAATCGGCGGTCGAGGGCGAGACCTACGAGTACTCGGAGATGTACCCGGGCTTCTCCCGCACCGCCCGGGAGGAGGGATTCGACGAGATCGCCGAGTGGTTCGAGACCCTGGCCCGCGCCGAGAAGAGCCACGCCGGCCGGTTCTCGGAGGGTCTGGCCTCGGTTTCGTAGTCGTCGGTGGAGGTTCCACCGGGGCTCGCTGCCGGGCCCGGGTGGACCGTCCCCCCTGATTGTCGCGGCCGGCCCCGGTGTGATGCCGGGGCCGAGTCGTTGCAGCGCCCGGGGACGCCAGCCGCTCGCCAGTACGTTCCAGCTCCCAGAGGACGAAGATGACCACCACCTACGACCCGACCCATCCGAATTATTTCGACGAGCCAGACCTCCGGGTGGAGATGGAGCGGGTCTTCGATCTGTGCCACGGGTGCCGGTTGTGCTTCAACCTGTGCCCGTCGTTCCCGACCCTGTTCTCGGCCATCGACGCCCGGGACGGCGACGTCGGCGCCATGACCGCCGACGAACAGGACCAGGTGGTCGACGAGTGCTATCAGTGCAAACTCTGCTACCTGAAGTGCCCCTATGTCCCACCTCACGAATGGGAGCTCGACTTCCCCCGCTTGATGATGCGGGCCCATGCCGTGCGCCACTCGAACGGCGTCCCGGTGAAGGCGCGGCTGACCGACCAGTTCCTGGCCCGGACCGACCTGCTCGGGAAGGTGTCGACGAAGGCCGCGCCGGTGGTCAACGCCCTCACCGGGCGGACCGGGTCGTTCTCGAGGCGGATGTTGGAAAAGACGGTGGGGATGGCCTCGGAGCGGTTGCTCCCTCCCTACGCCCGTCAACGCTTCTCCACCTGGTTCACCCGGCGGCCCCCGGCCCGGGCGACCGATCGGCAGGGGGCGGTGTCGGTGTTCCCGACCTGTTTCATCGAGTACATGGAACCGGACATCGGCAAGGACCTGGTGAAGGTGTACGAGCACAACCGGGTGGAGTGCTCGCTGCCCAAAGGGACCGGTTGCTGCGGGGCTCCGTGGCTCCACCAGGGGAACGTCAAGGAGTTCACCAAGGCGGCGCGACGGAATGTAGCGGTCCTGGCCGAGGAGGTCCGGTCGGGCAAGGAGGTCATCGTCTCGCAGCCCACCTGTGCGTATGTGGTGCGGAAGGACTACCCGAATTACCTGGCCCACACCCCGATGGCCGCCGATGCCGAGTTGGTGGCCGACCACGTGGCCGACCCGGCCGAGTATCTGGTCGCCCTCCACCGGGCGGACGGGACCCAGCTCGAGACCGAGTTTCCCGGGCGGGAGTCCGGCGCGGTGCCGGACACCGTGACCTATCACGTGGCCTGCCATCTCCAGGCCCAACAGATCGGCCTCAAGAGTCGGGATCTGTTGAAGGTGGCCGGAGTCGGCGCCACCCTGGTCCAGCGATGCTCCGGAATCGACGGCACGTGGGGGTACCGGGCCGAGAACTACGAGCTGGCCCGCCGGGTGGCCCAACCTCTCAAGCGGGAGGTGGAGGCGGCCGGCAACCGGGTGGTGTGCGGGGACTGCCATCTGGCCAACGGTTCCATCGAACAGGAGACCGGGACCCGCCCGGTCCATCCGATGCAGTTGCTGGCGCGGGCCTATGGGATCGCCGAGGAAGGAGACAGCCGATGAGCGGTGGCGGGGAGCTGACCCTGGGCGACATCGCCGACCAACGGGCCTACGAACGAGAGCGCGACGAGTTCCGCCGCCGGGTGATCGCGGCCAAGAAGGTCCGCCGGGTGACCATCGGTCCGGTCATCACGCTCACCTTCGAGAACCGGCTGACCATGCGCTTCCAGATTCAGGAGATGGCCCGGGCCGAGAAGATGGTGTCCGACGAGCAGATTCAGCACGAGCTCGACGTCTACAACCGACTGCTCCCGGGGTCCGGCGAGCTCTCCGCCACTCTGTTCCTGGAGCTGACCAGCGAGGCCCAGCTGCGGGAGTGGCTGCCGAAGCTGGTGGGTGTCGAGCGGTCGGTCGAGCTGCGGATCGGTTCCGGTGACGCGACGGAGGTGGTGCCGTCGACCCCGGAAGCGGACCACGATTCGCGGTTGACCCGGGAGGAGACCACCGCCGCGGTCCACTATGTCCGGTTCCGGCTGACCCCGGCCCAGGTGGAGGCGTTCGTGCCGGGCCCGGTGACCCTGGCCATCAACCACCCCGACTACCCGGACGGGTTGCCCGGCGTCGTCCTGAGTGAGGCCACCCGGACCGAGCTCGCCGCCGACCTGAGCTGATCCGGCCGTTGGCGGCGAGGCAATCAGGTCGGCGTCGGCTTGCGGGTGATGGAGTCGGCGTCGAGTTTTGGAACCCCGTTGTTCTTGGCCGGCGGAGGATAGGCCTGACCCAGGTCCTCGGTCCCGCTGAGGCCGTTGATGGCGGCTTGGGTAGCCACTTCCGGGAACAGCAGCGAGGTGGCGGGGAGCGGTGGCACCTTGTACGTCGGAGCTGTCAGGTTCGGCAGCGCGGCGGTGAGATCGCCCACCGAGCTGTAGCGCCAGGGGGAGACGTGCAGGCCGCCGCTTCCCATGATTGATCCGCTCTGGAGGAACACGGTCTCGATGAGCTTGAGGGTCGACACGTGGTCGAAGGTGTCAGAGCACACCCAGCCCCCGGCACTGAACGGAGAGATCACCAGGGCTGGGGTCCGGAATCCCAGTCCCACCGGACCGAGGATGCCGGCCCAGTCGGACGGCGGCCCCCCGGCGGCGTTTTGCGGAGAGCTGGTGGTCACGTACTCACCGTCGAGGTTGCCGCCGGCTTGTGCGCCGGAGGGTAGGTCGGCCAGGTTCGTCACGGTCGGGCCGGGGGTTGGGGGGGCAACGTGGTCGAAGAACCCGCCGTTCTCGTCGTAGACGACGAGGAACACGGTCTTCTCCCAAACCGCCGGATTGCTCAGGAGGGTCTGCAGGATCTGAGAGACCAGATACTCGCCGTACTCCGGCGGCACCGCCGGGTGCTCACAGCTTTCCAACGGCGGCAGGATCCAAGACACCTTCGGCAAGGTTCCCGCGGCTACGTCGGCTGCAAACTGGATGGGGTAGACGGGAGCGAGACCCAGGCCGGCGTTCTCGATCTGGGTCGCATTCGACGGGTTGGTGAAGTTCTTGAAGTAGTCGAGCACGTTGAAGAACGTGTTTCCGGTCGGATCCTGGTACACCTTCCAGCTGACTCCGTGTTGGGTGAGGAGCTCCGGCATGGTTGGCCAGCTCAGCGTGCCGTAGAGCTCCAGCTTGTTCAACACATAGGTGGTGAGCACCGGCCCTCCGGTGTCGCCCGAGTGCGCCCCCAGGCTGCCCGACATCCACATCAGGCGGTTCGGATCGGTCGGACCGATCACCGAGCAGTGGTAGCCGTCGCAGATGGTGAAGGCGTCGGCCAGTGCCCGATAGAAGGCCAGACAGTCACTTTGGCGGTAGTAGCCCATGGTGGTCAGCCCGGTAGGTACCGTCGAGGGGCCCGGGATGGGGAGGCCCAAGAGGTTGTTCAGCTGGAACTTGGCTATTGGGTCGTTCAAGAGATGCTGCACGGCCCACTGGTCCATGGCCCCGTTGTTCCAGGCCAAATGCTGGGGACCCCAATCGTGGGTGATGTCGTTCGTGGTTTGACCGGCCACCGTGGGTGGGTTGCTCACCAATTCGAAGGGATCGAGGAATTGCTCGCCGCTGGCGAGTTTGTAGAGCGACGTCCCACTGCTGTCAATCATGGTTTGCGAGAACACGCTGCCGGGGTTGGTGGAGGGGCCCCCGGCGTAGGAGCTGTACGCCGCGGTGTCCTCGAAATTACGCACCCCGGGCATGGTTCCGTAGTAGTGGTCGAACGAGCGGTTCTCCTGCATGAGGATGACGATGTGCTCGATGTCGCCGATGCCCCCGGAGGATGAGCTCGCCAGCGCGGTGTCGATGAGTCGGGCATGTTCAGGCCGAAGCCCACCGCCCGTCGCACCCACCAACCCGGCGGCACCCACCACCCCGGCGGCGGCGCCGACTTTGAGGACGTCGCGCCGGGTGATAGCCCCAGGTCGAGGACTCGGGTCCGCTTGGTGATCCCGTCGCTTGCCCATCGACGCCTCCACGGTGTCCGCCTTGTGCCTGCGCTGGCCGCCGAATCCCGACGGGTGCTCCGGCCCCCTGGCGCTGGTCAAGGCCTGCAGGATTTCACAGAGGGAACTGGGGACCAGGCCCTTCCTTGCGAAGAAGTCATCCCGGCAAGGTTGCGGAATCGGGTCCGGCAAGGTCGGCGCAAAGTTGCGTCCTCACCATCGGTGCGTCACCCAGGGTGGGTGGCCCGCCCGGGATCCTCTCGAGTTCCGGGCGGAAGCGCACTCCGGTGCCGACGTGAAGGGACACGACAATGCTGAGTACCACCGCTACAACCATCACCGGCAATCTCACCCGCGACCCGGAGATTCGCTATACCCGGGACGGGCAGGCGACCACCTCGCTCGGCGTGGCGGTCAACCGCCGTTGGCAGAACCGCGAATCGAAGGAATGGGAGGAGTCGACCTCGTTCTTCGATGTCGTGTGCTGGCGCGAACTGGCCGAGAACACCGCCCTGAGCCTGACCAAGGGCACCCGGGTGGTGGTCACCGGTCGGCTCGAACAACGCAGTTGGGAGACCGAGGAAGGCGACCGGCGCTTCAAGGTGGAGATCGTCGCCGACGAGGTCGGGGCCAGCCTGAGATTCGCCACCGCCGACGTCCACAAGGTGGAGCGTCATCAACCCATGGCCGAGGAGGACGGATCGGTCGGCGACGGGACGAACCTCGACGATCTCGATGCCGCCGACGAGACGGTCGGTGCCGACGCTTGATCGGTGTCGGGATCCACTGACGCCGCCACCGCCGACCAGCCGAAAGAGCATGCATCCCCTCTTCGACATCAATGTGATGGCCCATTGGGCGAGCTGGAGAGTGTCCAGCGGCAATCAACGGGTAGGGCGGTTGCTCGTCGACGCCGACTCCCGGGCCGTCCTGTGGCTGGCCGCCTGGCGTCTGGCCGACATCGTGGGTTCCGCCGCGGTCACGATCACCATGGGTGCCGCGGCGGGACTCACCCTGCGCCGCTCTCGCCTTCGCCGCTGCCGGCCCACGCCCGGCCATCGAACCCCGACTTCCGACTCGTCGACCCCGAAAGGAACCCCGCCATGACCGCGACTCAGCCCAGTACCCGTCCGCCTGGCGGTGGCCAGGCCGGTGGCGGTGCCGCCGGTGACCGCATCCGGTTCGCGCCGTCGGTGTCGCTGACCAAGGCCGAGGCGTTTGGCGCCTGCCAGGCGTTGGCCGACGCCGACCGGGTCCTGCTCAAATCGGGCCTGACCACCGAGGCCACGGCCCTCGGCGATCTGTTCGAGCTCCTCGAGCAGCGACTGGCCTCGGTGGCCGGATCCGGTTGACCCCGGTGCCCCGAGATCCGAAACCGCCCTCGACCGCCCGGAATACCTTGGAGACAATCCATCCGGAACTTGCCAACCCGACTGGTCGTCCAAGTCATCCGGATCGGCCATCCACAGAGGAGCTATCGCTCCTGAGCCGGCGCCGAGGCGGGAGGACTCAGTCAGGCTTGTAGTCCAGAGAGAGGGAGTTCACGCAGTAGCGCAGCCCGGTAGGTGCCGGCCCGTCGGGGAAGACATGGCCGAGGTGGCCCCCACAGCGGGCACACGTGATCTCGGTCCGGGTGGTCCCGAAGCTCCGGTCCTCGTGCTCGTTGATGGTTCCCTGGTCGAGGGCTCGGTAGAAGCTCGGCCATCCCGAACCCGATTCGAACTTGGAGCCGCTCTCGAACAAATCGGCTCCGCAGCCGGCGCAGGTGAACATGCCGCTGCCCTCGACGTGGAGAAGCTCTCCGGACCATGCCGGCTCGGTACCCTTCTGCCGCAGCACCGCGTACTGCTCGGGCGAGAGCTTCGCCCGCCACTCCTCGTCGCTCAACTCCACCGGGCCAGCGGCCTCGGACTTCGTGGTCTCAGTCATAGTTTGGTCTCCTCGGGCCGAAACCATCGCGGCTACACCAGCCCCGAGCTTTCGGCCGCCTCTACAAAGTAGAACGCTGCGATCCATCAGGGTGTTCCCCCGGGCAACGCCCAAACGCCGGCCGAAATTCGAGTTGCTAACGTGGCGTCAGATTTCGCCCGATCAGCTGGGCGCCTTCCGGACCCCGCCAGGCCCTCTGGAACTACGGGCCGGCGACCTGACCAGGACATACCCATTCATGGACCTTCGAGACCGACCCGAGGACGACGCCTTCCGCCGCCAGGTGCGCGACTGGCTCCGTGACCATGTGGTCGGCGACTTCGCCGCCCTCGGGGGCCGAGGGGGCTCGGGGGACGAGACCTACGGTTTCGAGACCCGCCTCCAGTGGGAGAAGGTCCTCGCCGCCGACGGTTGGACCTGTCTCGGATGGCCGGTCGAATACGGCGGCCGGGGGGCGTCGATCGCCCACCAGGTCATCTTCAACGAGGAGTACGTCCGGGCCAAGGCGCCCGGCCGGGTCAGCGTCCTCGGCGAGGGGCTCATCGGGCCCACCCTCATCCACTACGGGACCCCCGAACAGAGGGCGCGGTTTCTGCCTCCGATCGTGGCCGGCACCGAGCTCTGGTGTCAGGGATACTCGGAGCCCAACGCCGGAAGCGACCTGGCCAACGTCCAGACCAAGGCCGTCCTCGACCCGAGGACCGGCGAATGGGCGATCACCGGCCAGAAGGTATGGACGTCGCTGGCCCACCAATCCGACTGGTGCTTCGCCATCTGCCGAACCGAACCCGGGTCATCCCGTCACCGCGGGCTGTCCTATCTGCTGGTGCCGATGGACCAGCCAGGGATCGAGGTCCGGCCGATCACCCAGTTGACCAAGACCTCGGAGTTCAACGAGGTCTTCTTCGACGGAGCCCGGACCGCCGGGGAGAACGTGCTCGGGGAGGTGGGAGACGGCTGGAGGGTTGCCCTCGCCACCCTCGCCTTCGAGCGCGGCGTCGCCATGCTCGGCCACCAGGTCTCCTTCCGGCGGGAGCTCGATCACCTGCTCGACGCGGCCCGGGCCAACGGTCGCGTTGCGGATCCGGTGGTCCGGCAGCGGCTGGCCCGGGCCTATGGGGAGCTCGAGATCCTCCGCTACAACACCCTGCGCAGCCTGTCCGACATCGACGGACCGGTGGCACCGCCCGAGGCATCGATCATCAAGCTGTACTGGGCGAGCTGGCATCAGGGCCTCGGCGAACTGGCCATCGACGTGTTGGGTCCGGCCGGGTTGGTGGCCGAAGCCTTCCCCTACGAGCTCGACGAGTTCCAGCGCACCTTCCTGTTCAGCCGGGCGGAGACGATCTACGGCGGATCCAACGAGATCCAGAGGAACATCATCGGCGAACGGGTCCTCGGCCTGCCGCCCGAACCCAAGGGAGCAACCCGATGACCGATGGCACCCCCGGCGCCCCGCAGGCTCCCACCCCTCCCCCCGGGCACGGGCTGCTCGCCGGCAAGATCGTGGTGGTGACCGCGGCGGCGGGCACCGGTATCGGGTTCGCAACCGCCAAGCGCTGTGTGGAGGAAGGGGCCACCGTGGTCGTCTCGGACGCCCATGAGCGCCGGCTCCAGGAGGCCGCCGATGCGCTGGCCGAGCTACCCGAGAGCAGCGGCCAACGCCCGCTGGCCATCCCGTGCAATGTCACCGACGAGGACCAGGTGCAGCACCTCTATGAGGCCACCGTCGAGCATCACGGCTATTTCGATATCGCCGTCAACAACGCCGGGCTGGGCGGCAAGGTCGATATTGTCGACATGACCGACGAACAGTGGGCGCTGGTCCTGGACATCACCCTGACCGGGACGTTCCGGTGCACCCGGGCCGCCCTCCGTCATCTCTACGCCCGAGGCAACGGGGGAGTCATCGTCAACAACGCCTCGGTCCTGGGCTGGAGGGCCCAGGCCGGCCAGTCCCACTATGCGGCGGCGAAAGCCGGGGTCATGGCGCTGACCCGCTGCGCGGCGGTGGAGGCGGTGCCCCACAAGGTGAGGATCAACGCGGTGTCGCCGAGTCTGGCCGTCCACCCGTTCCTCAACAAGGTGATGCCCGACGACGAGCTGGCCGAGCTCACCAGACAGGAGGTCTTCGGGCGGGGGGCGGAGGTGTGGGAGGTCGCCAACGTCATCGTCTTCCTGGCCAGCGACTACGCCACCTTCATGACCGGTGAAGTGGTGTCGGTCAGTAGTCAGCACCCCTGATGGGCCGGGGCGGGAGCCGGCCGGACGCTGACCGGCGGCCCGTTGGCGGAACTCCCGGTCTGGCCTGGCTCAGTGGCACCCGGTTCGGGCTCGGCGACCGGCTTCCGGCTTCCCCCGCTGCCAACGGTCGACGCTGTCGAGCTTGCCATCGATGACTTTCACTGGCTCGAACCGGTTACTCGGTCACCCAGTCGGGCCACCGCGCTTGACTTTCTCAGAGTCTGGTGCGGATCCGTCAGGGCCGAGATCATCGGCTCGTTTAATTCCCCCAGCCTTGGCGCCCGAACTTGCTCGCTTCGCCGGCTTCCCATCGAGGGTATCGGGCTCCGGCGGCGGTCGATCCTCTTCGGCCGGCCGGTTGTCGGACGTTACCGGCGCTGTCCGGTCCGAAACGGGGGTCGGTGGATGTGCAGCTTGGCCATTGCCGGGTCCGTTCCTCCGGGCGAAACGAACGAGCACAATACCGATGCCGGCGATGGCGACCACCAGAACCGCCGTTCGCCGGCCCTTCTTCTTGGCCTTCCCCTTTCGACGGCGGCCACCGGTTTTCTCATCCAGGGTGCCGCTGAGGCGGTGTCCCTCTCGTTTGGCTTCCTCCTTGAGCCGACGTACTGACGTTTTGATCTCATCCTGGATATCGGCAGCTGAAGGCACCAATTCGGCCAGGCTTTCTTTCTGGTCAATGAGGTCCTGGACGCCGGACTTCGCCTCCCGCAGCCGGGTCCCGACCTGGGACTTCACCACCGCCGCAACATCTTCGCCTCCCCGACGGGCGCGCACAGCTGCCCCCCGCCCACCCGAGCGGAGATCCAGCCCGCCGCCCTCGGCCAGCTTCGACGCCTTTTCGGCAGCGCTCTCGGCCGCCTCGCCAAGCACCTTGGCCACCGCTTGCAGCTTCTCCTCCAGTACCTCACTCATTCAGTACCTCACTCATGGCTGTCATCCCTATCAGTAGCTCGATCTTGGTTTATCCATACCCCGGGGACCGATATCGAACCGGGTTTGGGTTGCCCATGGCTCTTGGCGCGGAATGGCAGCTCCAACTCACCGATCCGGGTCCGTCCCCCACGCCTGTCCCGGTCGGGAGCTGATGCGGTCCGAGCCCGAGCGGCGGCGTCAACTCCCCGGACTTGTGGTCGTTGTCGTGGTTGGCGACGTAGTGGTGGAATCGGACGAACTCGTCGTCGATGAAGTCGATGGGTCCGGCGAGGTCGTGGTGGTCGTCGAGGTACCGCTCGGACCGGTAGTCGAGGACGTGGAGGTGGAGGTCGATGAAGTCGAGTCGTCCGGCGAGGTCGTGGTGGTCGTCGATGTAAGCGGCGATGTCGCACCGTGGCTCGAAACCGGGACCACACCCCATGGTCCATTCGATCCCGAGCGTTGCTGCACCGAGAAGGGATTCGAAGGATGCCCGGCTTTGGTGGAGCCAAGGCCAATGATCGCGACAAAGATGCAGGCGGCTGCCCCGCCAAGGACCAGTGACCCGACGGCGACCGGTCGGATAGCCGCGACCAGGCGCTCCCGGGCGGTTTCGCTCCGGCGTCGCCGTTCGAGTTCGGGGGTGAGCTGCGTACGCTGGGCCAACCATGAGGTGAGTGGGGCGGCCGCGTAAACCACCCCCTGCCACGTCAGGAGTCCCAGCAGCAGCGCGGTGGGATGGGCCACGACGGCGAGAGCAATGGCGGAACCCCACAGCAAGAGGGAGATGATCGTTTCGGCGCGGGCCGCGAGGAAGGCGGCTGCCAAGTTGTCGTGTGACTCGGTCTTCGGCGTTCGGAGAAAGACTCCCTCACGGCGAAGAAGCCCCTGCGCACAGGCGAGGGCCACCGTCCATGAGAGCGAAAGCCAGTTGACGAAGGCGAGCAGCGCCCGGCGGTAGCTGATGTGGGTCCGTTGGCGCAGCGCCCACGTGGCCCGGATGAGCCCGGACACCAGGAGTGCGGCAGGAAGAAGCACTGTCGGGCCGATCAATGGCCGGATGGCCACGCTGTCGCCTGACAACAGCAGGCCGGCGATGGTCAGGAGGACGATGGTGAAGAACAGGTACACCAGGTCGTTCAGCCACTGGAGCCCCCCGATCAGGTAGTCGAGACGCTGAGCCACCGAGAGGTGATTGTCCGGCGACCGATCCCATGGCATCAGGCTCCTCCAATGTTGGCGCAGGATCTGCATGCCGCCGAAGCACCAGCGGAACCGCTGACTCTTGAGGGAGGAGAATGTCAGGGGCATGATCCCCCGTCCGAAGCTCTTGCCCAAGAACATGCCTGAGTAGCCGGCACGGAGCAATCGGAGGGAGGTGTCGGCATCTTCGGTGATACACCACTCGTCCCAGCCGTCGATGGAACGGAGCAGATTCCGCCGGAGAAGGCCCATGGTGCCGGCGAAGATGATCGAGTTCCGCTCGTTGCGGGAAGGCATCGCGGTGGCGAAGAAGTACCGGTAAGCGTCGTAGCACGCGGTGAGATAGGTGCTTCCTTCGAAGTCCCGATAGTCCTGGGGTGTCTGGACGAATGCGACCTTGGGGTCAGAGAAGAATCCGACCGTCTCCTTGAGCCAATTGGGATCGACCAGGTAATCGGAGTCAATGACGCCGACGATCTCGGCGTCGGCCTCGGTGAACTGCCGCAGTGCGAGGTTGAGGGCTCCCGATTTGTAGCCAGGCCACGGGGCGACGTGGATGAAGGTCACCCCTGGGCGCGTTTCACAGTAGTCCTCGACCGGCCGCCACACCCCGGGGTCGGTGGTGTTGTTGTCGATGACGACGATTTCGAAATCCGGATAGTCGATGGCCTCCGCCGTCCGGATGGTCTCGATCAACATGTCGGGCGGTTCGTTGTAGGCAGCAATGTGAAGCGAAACCTTCGGGCGATAGGTGTCATCGGGTTCGGGAAATGTGCGGGAGTGCCGGACCCGGCAGAGCACATCACATGTCTCGAATGAGAACGAACTCGCCAGGGCGAGGGCACACAGCTCCAAGACGAAGAGAAGGGCGGAGGCGGCGGCTCCGATGATCGAAAGGTTGCCGTCAACAGTGATGGCTGCCGCGAACGCCAGATAGGAGAGTGCCGCGGCCACGAAGCTGGCCATAAAGAGCTGGCCGACCGGATTCCAGACCGGGCGGAGGACGACCACCACCACGCTGACCGCGAATGAGAAGGCTTCGGCAGCCTCGACCGGGGGGGGAGGCAGCGACCAGACTTCGGCCGCGATCCAGCCGGCGGCGAAGTAGATGACGGCGCTCAACAGCGCCCCGATCAGACGAGAAGCATGGTGGACACGGCGGCCGGCGGCAGCCAGTAAGAGCGTCGATATCCCCAGAGCCACGGCACAGACCACGAAGAAGCTGAACAGCATGTGGAATTGATCCCTCCTGGGTCCCCGCCGATGCGGCGGCAGGGGTTACCGCCGGCGCTCCGATCGCAGGCTGGTTGGCGGGAGCGGCTTCGAGTCGCTGCATGCCAGGACCAGCTCCAAGAATCGAGCAAGGTAGCGAGGCGCCAAGTAACGATTTCGTACACTGAGGTGTGCGGCGTGGCCCAGCGCCCGCGCCTGGTCGGGATCACGGAGCAAACCGGTCAGGGCTTGGCCGAAGGCGACCAAGTCATTGGCGTCTTCGATCAAGATCCCGGAGACACCGTCTTCGATCTGGTCCTGGATGCCCCCTACCGCCGAAGCCACAGTCGCCGCCTCCTTCCACATGGCTTCGGCCACCGTCAACCCGAATCCTTCCGCCAAGCTCTTTTGGACGATGATCTGAGCGTGGCGTTGCAGGGCGTTTACGATGGCCGCATTTTCCTCCGCGTCGATCATCGGCAGACAGGCGATGTGTACTCTCGATCGGGATTCTGACGGCAACTGGTGCCATTGCGTCTGCAACTCGTCGAGCGTCTCGCCGCTTTCAGGGTCGTCGATGACCGAGCCAGGTGACGGTCCGGCCAAGACCAGGTGGGCGTTCAGCGTTTGGGGTACGAACCGGCAAAAACCCTCCATCACGCCTCGGTGATCCTTGAGGCGGTCCCATCTGGATATCTGAGCGACGACGGTGTCCAAGGGGTCAAGGGGTTGTTCCTCGATCATCCTGGCCTTGGTCTTGACGATCGCCGCGGCTCCGTCCTGGCGACGAAATGAGGCGGACGTCTCACCGGCCCCACCCGGCACGACCACCGCCTGGGAGAGGATGGCGGTGGTGGTGTCAGGTTCGAGCCATTGGTTCTTGGGTGAGAAGGTGT
Organism: Acidimicrobiales bacterium; assembly: GCA_035551535.1. GTDB lineage: Bacteria > Actinomycetota > Acidimicrobiia > Acidimicrobiales > RAAP-2 > DASZIT01. The sequence continues at coordinate 41,617 of DASZNG010000145.1, forward strand.
CGATGCAAGGAGGGATGACGTCGACCTTCTGCCGGTCGAGGGCATTCCACACATACGACGAACGGGAGAACACCACGCGGTCCGCCGCCTGCACGAAGGGCATCAGGAAGTCCCAACCCTGCTGCGTCATGTGGTTCGGCTGATCGGTACCGATATGACATGTCCAAATCACCGGAATGCCCATGCCCTGCAGCATTGGAGCGAACCCCACTGTCTGAGGATCGTGGAGGATCACGACGTCGCCCGGCTTGACCAGGTCTCTCAGTTCACCGGCCTGCCGTTCGAGCGTCGATGCCAGTACCGAGCATTCCTTGGCCCCGAGCTCACCTCCGTCTCCCTCGGAGCCATGGAGGAAGTTATGGATCCGCTTGGTAACGACGAAGAATTCATCATCCCCATCCATGACCGCCCATCGGGTGGACACTCCACCGCCTTGCAGGTAGCCGAGTACCGATTGGAGCATCTCTGCGACTCCTCCACCGGTTGCCGTCGAGTTCACGTGCCAGAGGTCGTGTCCCCGGAGGGCCGTCTCGGCCAGCTTCAGATCTTGGGCGAACGCGGCCGCTTGTTCATACTCGAGTATGTCGTCGAATCGAGTCGGTTCGAGCGGGAATACGTCGACTTCCTGCAACGCTCCTCCATGGGACCGGGACAGAGCCCGGTTGGCCCCGGGCAGCTCACGTTGCCTCCCCATATACCCGGCCGGAGGCGACAACAACCTACGAATCCGCGGACGTTACTGCGAGCTCTGGTGGCCCATCGCCGCCGTTCGATCCTGACCAAGTGTGCTTGGCGCGGTGCACGCGAAGGCCGGGGGCGGCGAGGTCAGTTCCATGACCCGGAGGCCGCCGAGGCGCCGGTCAAACAGAAGAATCAGGCCGATGCACTACCCTGACGGAGTGTCAGATGTTTCCGATCCCCGTGGGGATCTCCAGTGGGGAACCATCCCCGGGCTGGTGGAGGATGCCGCCGCCCGCTTCGGCGAGTCCGAAGCATTGGTCGATGCCCACGGACCCGGCGGGACCACCACCCGGCTGACCTTTGATCAGCTGGCCGAAGAGGTGGCGGCCGCCACCCGATCGGTGCTGGCCAACGGCATCGAGCGCGGGGACCGGGTGGCGATCTGGGCGCCGAACTGTGCCGAATGGGTGATCGCCGCGCTGGGCGCGGTCGGGGCCGGCGCACTCCTGGTTCCGCTCAACACCCGCTACAAGGGCGACGAGGCCGCCTACATCCTCAGGGAGTCGGGAGCCAGGCTCCTGTTCACCGTGCAGGGTTTTTTGGGTATCGACTACCCGGCCATGCTGGCCGAGGCCGTCGCCGGCGGGTCCCCGCTCCGAGACCTCGAGCGGGTGGTGGTGCTGCGGACCAGCGAGGCAGAGGAGTCCGGCGAGACCGGCGGTGGCGGTTCCGGACTCCGTCACAAGAAGGGCGACCAGATCGTCAGCTGGGAAGCGTTCCTGAAAGAGGGAGCCTGCGTGGCCAGCGATGTCGCCGCCGGGAGGACCGCCTCGATCACCAGTGGCGACATGTCGGACCTGATCTTCACATCCGGCACCACCGGACACCCGAAGGGCGCCATGAGCACCCACGCCCAGACGCTACGGACCTTCGCCACCTGGTCCGAAGTCGTCGGGCTCCGCAAGGGCGACCGGTACCTGATCGTCAACCCGTTCTTCCACACCTTCGGCTACAAGGCCGGCATCCTGGCCTGCCTGATGACCGGCGCCACCATGGTGGCCGAGCCGATCTTCGAGGTCGACGTGCTGCTCGAGCGGATCGCCGCCGAGCGGATTTCGGTGCTGCCTGGGCCGCCGACCATCTTCCAATCCATCCTCGACCGCCCCGACCGCCACAAGTTCGACCTGTCGTCGCTGCGGCTGGTGGTCACCGGCGCCGCCCTGATCCCGGTCGAGCTGGTGAACCGACTGTGGTCGGAGATGGGCATCGAGACGGTGCTCACCGCCTACGGGCTGACCGAGGCCACCGGCACCGTCACCATGTGCCGGCAGGGGGACTCGGCCGAGGTCATCGCCGGCACGTCGGGTCGGGCCATCCCCGACGTCGAGGTTCGCATCGTCGGCCCCGACGGGGAAGAGGTGCCCCGGGGCGAGGCGGGTGAGATCGTGGTGCGCGGCTACAACGTGATGCGAGGGTATTTCAACGATGCCGACGCCACCGACGAGGCCATCGATGCCGACGGGTGGCTGCACACCGGGGATGTCGGCATCATGGATGCGGACGGGAACATCGACATCACCGACCGGTTGAAGGACATGTACGTCACCGGGGGGTTCAACGTCTATCCCGCCGAAGTCGAGGCGGTGCTGCGCAACCATCCGGGGGTGGCGCAAGTGGCGGTGGTCGGGGTCCCGGACCCCCGGATGGGGGAAGTCGGCTGCGCCTTCGTGGTGCTCGCCTCCGGGCAGTCGTCGGACGACACGGTGCACACCCTGCCCGACTGGGCCCGCGACCACCTGGCCAATTTCAAGGCCCCCCGGTTCGTCGAGATCGTCGATTCGCTGCCGGTCAACGCCGGGGGCAAGGTGCTCAAGCGGGATCTGCGCGAGCTGTTCAACGCCGAGGTTGGTTAGGAAGAGTCACCGGACCGCGAGTCCGGTGGACATCGCAGGAAAGAGAGGGGAGTGCCGTGCGCGGCATCGTCTATACCGGTGACGACGTAGAGGTCACCGACCAGTTGTCCGTGGGTGATCCCGGCCCGACCGAGGTGAAGGTCGGGATCGGCGCTGCCGGCGTGTGTCACAGCGACCTGTCGGTGATCAACGGGACCATCCCCTGGAAAGCGCCGTCGGTGCTCGGCCACGAAGGCGCCGGGGTGGTCGAAGAGGTGGGATCCGAAGTGCGCTCGGTGAAACCCGGAGACCATGTGGTCATCGCCACCCTGGCCAGTTGCGGGACGTGCCGGGCGTGTTCCACCGGCCATCCCACCTGGTGCGTGAAGACGTTGGGCAACGTCTCCCAACCCTTTACCTACAAGGGGGAGCCGGCCTCCAACTTCGCCGCCACCTCGGTCTTCGCCGAATCGACGATCATCCAGGAGGTCCAGGCCGTCAAGATCTCCAAAGAGGTGCCGATGACCTCGGCCTGCCTCATCGGTTGCGGGGTATTGACCGGGGTGGGTGCGGTCCTCAATCGGGCCAAGGTCCAGGCCGGGGAGACGGCGGCGGTGTTCGGGGTCGGCGGCGTGGGCCTCAACGTGATCCAGGGGTTGCGCCTGGCCGGGGCCAGCCGGATCATCGCGGTGGACACCCTGTCGTCGAAGGAAGGGCTGGCCCGCGAGTTCGGCGCCACCCACTTCGTCGACGCCTCGACCTCCGACTCGGTGGCCGCCATCCGGGAGATCTGTCCGCCGGCACCGGCCCGGGTCAGCGGCGCCCTCGGATGGACCGGCGGCGTCAACTGGTCGTTCGACTGCGTCGGGCATCAGGCCGTCCTCCGCAATGCCCTGGATGTCCTCGACTGGGGCGGCAACGCCTTGGCCATCGGCATCCCTCCCCAGGGCACCGAGGTGTCGGTGGACGTCAATGCCCTGGCCTACGTCGACCGCGGCCTCCTGGGTTGCCGGTACGGGTCGTCGCGCCCCCACCACGACATCCCCTTGATGGTCGACCTGTACCTGTCCGGCCGGTTGATGCTCGACGAGTTGGTCACCGAGTCGCGACCGCTCGAGGGCTTCCGGGAGATCGTCGAGGACATGGAGGCGGGCAAGCTGGCCCGGGGCGTGCTCACCTTCTGATCAGGTGACGGCCAGGGCACGGCCGCGGTTACAGCCGCTGGATGATCCCCCGGACGTAGGCGGCTTGGCCCACGTGCTGGAGGTCGTCGACCATGACGCTCACCAGGCGGGTGCTCACCGTCTCCGGCGGGTCCCAGGTCCGGTCCACCACCCGAGCCAGGTCGACCTCGCTGAGCGAGCGCACGAAGCCGAGGGTCGTCTCGTGAACGTCCTCGAAGTAGCCCAGCAGGGACCGGGCGTCGGCGATGACCGCCGCCACCGTGGCCGGGTCGTGCCCGTAGCCGGTGTCAAGCGGATCGAGAGGCAGCCCGAACCGCTCCGCCCATCCCTTGGCCGTCCACACCTGTTCGCCGGATTCGAGCCCGGCGACCCGATCGTCCTGTATCCGGGTCAGGTGCCACACCAGCCAGGCGATCGAGTTGGACTCGGCGTCGGGGCGGAAGGCCAACTCGTCGAGGGAGAGACCGTTCACCGCCGGGTGCACGGCGTCACGGATCCTCTCGAAGGCGTCCACCAGTAGGTCGGTGCTCGTCATCGATCCCTCCTCTGTCCGGCGTCTGGCCCGCGGACACGCCGTTTCCCGCGAGCGCGTGAAACCGGAGCCTATCGGGATCGGCTGAACTTCTGAACCCCTGAGTCGGCGGTTGCCGGAGCCAAGGGGAGGTGTCGTGGCGAGCCACCTCGGTGCCTACCATGAGATCGAGGCCTCGACCCGGTGGGGTCGAGCCCCGAGGAGGAGATCGTGAGCGACTACCCGCAGACCATCGTCCCGGTGAACCACGTGGAACCGGTGCCCCGAAGGATTCGAGCCTTCCTCGGGAACCGCGTCGTCCTCGACACCACCGAGGCCCTCTACGTGTGGGAGGTCCCCTACTACCCTCACTACTACATCCCGCTGGCCGACATCGAGGCCAGCTTCCTGGTCGACGAGCAGCACGAGGAGCACCTGCAACGGGGGAGCGCGAGGCGTTACGGGGTCCGGGTCGACGATCACCAGCGTCCCGGAGTCGCCCATCTCTACACCGACTCGAAGATCGAGGGCCTCCGGGGCACGGTGCGCCTCGACTGGTCGGCCTTCGACAGCTGGTTCGAGGAGGACGAAGAGGTGTTCGTGCACCCCCGCAATCCCTATGCGCGGGTTGACGCCGTACGCTCGACCCGGACGGTCACCGTCGGCCTCGATGGCGTCGAGCTGGTTCGGTCGTCCTCGCCGGTGATGGTCTTCGAGACCGGCCTGCCCACCCGGTACTACTTCAACCGCACCGAAGTGCATTTCGAATTCCTGGTGCCCAGTGACACCGTCACCTCGTGCCCGTACAAGGGGCAGACCACCGGCTATTGGTCGGTCCGTATCGGGGAGCGGGAGGTCAGCGACCTCGCCTGGGCCTACGACTTCCCGACCCGGCAACTTCTGCCCATCGCCGGCCTGGTCGCCTTCTACAACGAGAAGGTCGACATCTCGGTCGACGGCCAACCCCTGGAGCGGCCCACTACCCACTTCTCGTAGGCACAGAGCGCGCCGGGAGCTGGCGGGCGCCAACCGCGCATGACAGAGTCTCGCCATGTCGCATACGGTGCGTCGGCTCCCGATGTTCCCCCTGTCGGCGGTGCTGTTCCCCTACGGCACGTTGCCGTTGCACGTCTTTGAGCCCCGCTATCGGGCCCTGGCGGCGGACTGCCTGGCCGGCGACCGGCAGTTCGGGGTGGTTCTGATCGATCGGGGCTCGGAGGTGGGCGGCGGCGACCACCGGGTGGAGGTCGGTACCGTCGCCACCATCGTCGACACCGCCAGCTTCGACGACGGTCGTCGGCTACTCGTCACCGAGGGCGGTGACCGGTTCCGGGTGGTCGCATGGCTGGACGACGATCCCTACCCGGTGGCCCGAGTGACCGGGATCCCCGACGACGCGGGCATCCCGGCACTGTCGGCCACCGATGTCCAGGGCGCCGAGCGCGCGGTCCGGCGCTGCCGGGGGCTCCTCTCCGAGTTGGGCTCGGCACCCCCGATGAGCCTCGATGAGGGGTCGGTCCACGGCCCGGTGGAGCAGTTGTGGCGGCTCTGCGCGTCGGCCCCCTGTGGTCCACTGGACTCGCAACGCCTGTTGGAGACCGAGGACCCGCGGGCCCGGGTGTCGCTGCTGATCGAGCTGGTCGAGGCGACGGCCGACGATGTGGAGCGCCTGTTGGCGAACGGGGGAGGGTGACGATCCGACCGGTCCCCTACGGGGAGGGTGGGGCGCCGTCCCGATGGACGGCTGACAGGATGACCGGGTGCGGCGTGTCTCGGTGGTCGGGAACTCAGGGTCGGGCAAGTCGACGATGGCGGAGACGCTGGCATCCCGGCTCGCAGTCGACCACGTCGAGCTGGACCGCCTCTTCCACCTGCCCGGCTGGACGGAGCTGCCGCTGGATGACTTCCGGCGCCAGGTGGCCGACCTGATCGGGACCGACGGTTGGGTGGTGGACGGGAACTACCTGGCGGTGCGGGATCTGGTCTGGGCTCGGGCCGACACCGTGGTGTGGATGGATCCGCCGCGGGCGGTCGTCATGGCGCGGGTCATTTCCCGCAGCCTGGCCCGGGTGCTCCTCCAACGCGAGCTGTGGAACGGCAACCGCGAGGGTTGGCGCTTCCTGCTCTCGACGGACCCGGCCAAGTCGATCATCGCCTGGGCGTGGACCCAGCACCGGGCGTATCGGGATCGCTACTCGGCGGCGATGAACGATCCCGCCCTCGCCCACCTCACCTTCCTCCGGCTCCGATCGGCATCCGACGCCGAACGGTGGCTTGCCGCCGTGGAGAAGCAGCCGAGGTCCTAGGGCCGGAGACCGGGCCCGCCTTCGACCGCGGCTTGCCGGCGTTGTTCGAGAAACGCCCGCTCGGTGTCGTTGGTGGCGATGGCCAGGGCCGCGCCGTAGGCCGAGACGGCATCGGCACTGCGGCCGAGCCGCTGGAGGAGGTCGGCCCGGGCGGCATGGAACAGGTGGTAGCCAGCCAGGTCGAGACCGTCGATCACCTCCAGGGCCTCCGTGGGCCCGACCACCTCGGCCAACGCCACCGCCCGGTTGAGGCCGACCACCGGGGTAGGGGCCGATTCCATCAGCTGGTCATAGAGCTCGAGGATCTGGGCCCAGTCGGTCTCCGAGGCGTTGGACGCGTCGCTGTGGACGGCGTTGATGGCCGCCTGGATCTGATAGGGGCCGGGGAGGTTGCGGCGAAGGGACGTCCGGACCCGCGCCTGGCCTTCCTCCACCAGCGCCCGATCCCACCGCGAGCGGTCCTGATCGGGCAACAGCACCAGCGAGCCATCCGGAGCCGACCGGGCGTGACGGCGGGAGTGGGTCAGCAGCATGAGGGCCAGCAGTCCCCCCACCTCGGGTTCGTCGGGCATCAGCTCGGCCAGGAGGCGGCCCAATCGGATGGCCTCGGCGCACAGGTCGTCGCGCCCGAGGGCGTCGCCGACCGACGCCGAGTAGCCCTCGTTGAACACCAGGTAGATCACGGCGAGGACGGCGCGGAGCCGATCGGGGAGCTCGGCGTCCTCCGGGATGCGGTAGGGGATCCCGGCGGCGCTGATCTTCCGCTTGGCTCGGACCAGCCGCTGGGCCATGGTCGGCTCGGGGACCAGGAAGGCCCGGGCGATCTCCGGGGTCTGGAGGCCGCCGAGCAGTCGCAGGGTCAATGCCACCTGGGCGCCGGGGGCCAGCGACGGATGGCAGCAGGTGAAGATGAGCCGCAGTCGGTCGTCGGTCACCGGACCGACCGGTTCCGGCGGTTGCTGGCTGTCGTGGAGCAGGGTGGCTTGGGCATGGCGGTCATGGCGGGAAGCTTCGCGGCGCAGCCGGTCGATGGCTCGGTTCCGGGCGGTGGTGGTGATCCAGCCACCGGGGTTCGGCGGGAGGCCGGTGACCGGCCAGCGCTCGACGGCGACGAGAAAGGCCTCCTGCACCGCTTCTTCGGCAACGTCGATGTCACCGAAGGAGCGGACCAGGGTGGCCACCGATCGTCCGTACTCCCGCCGGAAGATCTCGTCGACGTCGAAGAGCACCGAAGGGATCTAGTCCTCGGGGAGCTCTTGGAACGGGCGAACCTCGACGGGTGCACCGCAGGCTCGGCTGCCCTTGGCCGCCCAGACCAGGGCGCCGTCCAGATCCTCGGCTTCGACGACCCAGAAGCCGCCCAGCTGCTCCTTGGTCTCGGCGAACGGTCCGTCGGTGGTGAGGACCTCGCCGTCACGGAGGCGGACCACGGTGGCGGTCTCCGGCGGGTACAGGCCGCCGGCGAACACCCATGCGCCTCGGTCCTGTAATTCCTTGTTGAAGACTTCCACCGAGTCGTACCGGGGCTGGATCTCCTCTTGCGGCGGTGGCGCCTGGCCCTCGACCATATGGACCGACAACAGATACTGCTTCATGAGTTCCTCCTCTCCATGGGAACGGCGGAGTGCCGATCCTCACTGACACTACGAACCGGGCAGGGCCAAATCGACATCTTCGACAGGAATCTTCTTACCGGCATGCCTACCAGGTGTGGCGGGCCGCCTGGCGGGGTATCGCCAAGAGGTACCGGTGGATCGCCGGGACGGCGAGGACGGGAGGGCCCGATGGCCGAGGTGACCGTGTTGGGGACCGGCATCATGGGCGCCGGGATCGCCCGCAGCCTGCTGAATGGCGGGTTGAAGGTGACGGTGTGGAACCGGACGCCGGCCAAGGCGCTCCCGCTCGGAAAGTTCGGGGCCATCGTCGCCGGGGACATCGCCTCGGCGGTGTCGAGGGCGGACGTGATCCTGACCATGCTGTTCGATGCCGACGCCGCCGCCCAGGTCATGGACGTCGCGCTCCCCGCCGCCGAATCGAGCGCCATCTGGGTCCAGTGCGCCACCGTCGGGCTCGACGGCACCGCCCGCCTGGCCGAACAGTCCAGTCGGCGCGGCATCGGCTTCGTCGACGCACCGGTGCTGGGTACCCGCCAGCCGGCCGAGGCCGGCACACTGACCGTCCTGGCCGGGGGGCCGGAGAAGCTGCGGGAGGCGGTCACGCCGGTGTTCGACGCCATCGGGGCCCGCACCGTGTGGGTCGGGGAGCAGCCCGGCGACGGGCAGCGGCTGAAGCTGGCGGCCAATTCGTGGCTGCTCTCAGTGGTCGGTGGCATCGCCCAATCGATAGCTCTCACCCGCGGGCTGGGGCTCGACCCCCAGATCTTCTTGGACACCATCTCCGGGGGCGCCCTCGACTGTGCCTACGGCCAGCTCAAGGGCAAGATGATGATCGACGGGGCGTTCCCGCCCTCCTTCACGTTGGCCGGCGCCGCCAAGGACTCGACGCTGATCGCCGAGGCGATGCGCACCATCGGGACCGATGATCACCTGATGGACGCCCTCCACCGGGAGTTCCAGGTGGTCGCCGACGCCGGTCACCAGGACGAGGACATGTCGGTGGTGGTCCAGAGCTTCGAATCCGATCTCGCATCGAGCCCGACACCGGTGGACAGGTGATGTCGGGCGGGTGATCAAAGATCGGGGAATCCGGCGAAACCACGGTCGCCCGCGGGCCGGAGATCGACGGTGGTTCTCCCCCCGGTTTACCTTGGCGAGGTGGCGACGAACCCGAGGCTAGATGTACCCGGTGGCAACCCCGACGAACGGGAGCTGCTGCTCGGCTGGCTGGGGTACCTGCGGAGCGCAGTGGTCCGGAAGCTCGATGGCCTGAGCGACGAGGATGGCCACTGGACCCCTGACGGCTGTCTGATTCCGCTGTTGGGCGTCGTCAATCACCTCACCAATGTCGAATGGCGATGGATCGACGGGGGAATGCTCGGTGAAGAGGTCTCCCGCCACGAAAGCGAATTCCATCCGGGTCCGGAGGTGACGGTCGAGGCGGCGTTGGCGGCCTACCGGGAGCGGGCGGCAGCCACCGACGCGACGGTTCGGTCGATGCCCGGCCTCGAGGAACCGTGCCTCCGGGGCCAGGGCCTGGATCTCCGTTGGGTCCTCATCCATCTGATCAACGAGACTGCCCGTCATGCGGGGCACGCCGACGCCGTGCGTGAGTTTCTCGACGGGACCACCGGCGACTGAGGATGTCCGCCCCTGCCCTCGGCGTCCTGTGGCCATGAGCCCCACCGGCGGTGAAGGCGAGTCGCCGCTCGGACCGTCGCCGAAGGATGAGACCATCGCCTATACCGTGACCCGGATTGCGGTCGGCGACACCCTGGTCCTGCGCCAGGCGGTGCTCCGTCCGCACCAAACGATCGACGAGGTCGCGCTGCCCGGAGACGACGATCCATCGACCACCGCCTTCGCCGCGGTCGATGCGGCCGGGGGTTTGCTGTCGGTGGCCCGGGTCACCCTCGAACCGGCGCCGACCCCGATCGCCGACCTGATCCCCGACAGGACACCGGAATGGCGCCTACGGGGGATGGCGACCCACCCGGATGCCCGCAACCGGGGCCTGGGCTCCGCGGTGCTCCGGGCGGTCGTCGCCCACGTGGCCGACCACGGCGGGGGCCTGCTGTGGTGCAATGCCCGGGTCCCGGCGGTGGGGCTCTACCGCCGGGCCGGGTTCACCACCTACGGCGAGGAATGGATCGATCCGGACATCGGTCCCCACATCGTCATGTGGCGACGGGTGGCACCGGGTTGAGGGCATTCCCGGCCGGGGTCATATAGGGCTCGGCCGGGATTCCTGAGGTCGAGGTTGCATCCACCGGCCGCCGGTCCGAACTGCGATACTGACCGGGTGCGCACGACTCCGTCGGTCGGTGAAAAGGTTTGGTTTGCCCCCCATCGTCATGGCTGGGGGCTCAGCCCGGTCTCCGTCGAGGGCTGGGTGGCAACCGCGGCTTCGCTCGGATCCGGGTTGGCGATGGCTCGCCAGTTGCCGGCTCGCCGGTGGGTCCGTCGCCTTCCCGGCTTCGGCCTCCTGGCCGCGGCGCTGATCGAGGGCACCGCGCCGGGAGGGCCCCGGGCGGCGGCGTTCGCCCCCGGTACGGGAGCCGAAGCCCCAGATGCCTGACCGGTCTCAGCCGCGACGCACGCTCCGACGGCTGGCCCGCCGGTCCTCGTCCCGCCCTGCGGCGGCCAACGATCAACCGGGCGGTCGTCCCGGCGATCCCGGGTCGATCCCGATGTGGCCCTCCTACCCGCCCAAGCAGTACCTGGGCCAGCTCGATCCGGAATTCCAGCACCGGATGGGTCAGCTTCGGGCGAAAGCCACCATGGACGACTGCAACTGGTACCACGCCTTCGACCTGCCTGACGGAGGATCGATCGACGGAGCCTGGGACCTGCGGGGGCGCGAACCCGCCTACCTGGGTGGGGTCGATGTCCGGGGGAAACGGGTCATCGAGCCCGGACCCGCATCCGGGTACCTTTCCTTCTACATGGATCGGCAGGGCGCCGAGGTCGTCGCCTTCGAGACCGGGTTCGACGTCTCCATCGACCTTCTGCCTTTCCACGGCGGGGACACGGTCGACAACCGAACCGACCTGATGCGCACGACGGTCGAAGGGATCCACAACAGCTGGTGGTACATGCACCGGATCTACGGCTCGTCCGCCAAACTCGTCCACGGCGATCTCTACAACCTCCCCGGTGACCTCGGCGAGTTCGACGTCGCGGTGTTCGGGGCTCTCCTGCTTCACCTCCGTGAGCCTTGGGGCGCCATCAGCGAGGTGGCACGACGCACCAAGGAGCGCATCGTGGTCACCGATCTCATCCAGGACCGCGACGCCCCGCTGAACAGCAACATCATGCGGTTCTCCCCCCTGGCATCCCACGAGATCTCCAACTGGTGGAGCATCTATCCGGGAGCCATCGTCTCGATGTTGGAGCGGGTGGGTTTCGGCCGGACAACCATCACCGAGCACACCCAGGCCCATCATCTCGGTCATCGCATGGACGAGCCCGCGGTGGAGATGCCGATGTTCACCGTGGTAGGGGAGCGCGGGTAGCCACCCGCGCTCGACCGTTCACTGCCGGGCAGTCAGGACCGTCTTCGGCCCCTCGGGTGGTTCTTCAGCTGCCGGCGGCGGCGGCGGTCCGGGCCCGGACCGAGGGTCGACGAAGGGGTGGCAGCGTCGGCGGGGGTTGTTTCCGGCGGGGCAGGTCGGAGAGCACCTCGGTCGTCGCTTCGGCCACCTTGCGGACCGCCCGCTCGAAGGCGGCTTCGGTGGCGGCCGATGTCGTCTGTACCCCGCTCACCTTGCGAACGTACTGGCGGGCGGCGGCGGTGATCTCTTCGTCGGTTGCCTCGGGCAGCAGCCCCCTCAGCGTGGTTATGTTGCGGCACATGCCTCCAGGCTACGGGAAGGGCGGGTGGCATCGGGCGGAGAGCCGCGCCAGGCCCGCGACGTCGCCAGCTGGCCTGCTTTTCGGCCGAGTGCAAACAACGGCTGGATCCGGAATGACGACGGTCCCGCCAACCGGGGTGACTCCAACGACCATTCCTCCACTTCTGAATCAAGGTGGTCTGGGTTCGGGCGAAACCAACGAGTTCACCGTTAGCGGCACTTCATGGCAAGTGGAACGGAATTTCAACTGCAAACCAGTTCAAGGCACCTTTTCACCCCATCGCGTTCTTTAAACGGGCTCGGATTCGCCGGATCGCGTTCAGGCGTCCCGGAGTCGGAGCAACACTCCGCCGAGAACCAGCGATGCCACCGTCCAGGCGGCCAGGACGCCGAGACCCGCCCACGGCGCGAGGGGCTGAGAGCCCAGGTCGGTGGTGGCCTGGATGGCGAGCCCGGCGGTCATCGGGGCGACCTGGAGGAGGTGGTGACGCATCGGGTCGGCCACCGCCTGGGCGAGGATGGGGGGCAGGTAGAGCAGGCCGAGCACGGCGCCGATCGAGATGGCGGTGTCGCGGATGGTGGTGGCGACGCCGAGGCCGAGCAGGGCGATGAGGACGAGGTAGAAGACGCTGCCGAGCGCAGCCCGCAGGGTCGGACCCTGGCTGATGGATACCAGGGCGTACCCATGGGCCGGGTTGAGCCCGGCGGCGGGCAGCCAGAGGCGGCCGGCCAGGAGGCACCCGGCGACGGCGAGGACGCCGGCGACCAGTGCCAACCCGGCCATGGTGGCGGCCTTGGCGGCGAGGAGCACGATGCGGCGGGGGATGGCGGTCAGCGTGGACCGGATCATCCCGGTGCCGTACTCCTCGGTGATGGTGAGGACGGCCAGGACCGCCAGCACCGTCTGACCGAGGTAGATCCCGGTGAGGCTGAGCTTGGTGGAGTCCTGGCCTTGTCCGGAGGTGACATGGGTGGCGGCCGCCACCGCGGCGCTGACCCCGACGGTGAGGACGACCGCTCCCGTGAGCAGCCAACCGGTGCTGGCCACCGTGCGCAGCTTGGTCCATTCGGCCCGCAGCGCATCGCTCATGCGTCCCTCCGGCGCACCAGAAAGGTGGCCACCCCGAGTGCGACGGCGGCGTAGGCGCCGAGGACGGCGAGTCCCGCCCAGGGGGAGAGCGGGTAGTAACCGTTGGCCAGGGTGTAGGGGTAGCTGACCTGGGCGGCACGGGGGAGGGCCCCGAGGACGGCGAAGCCGGCGGCCGGGGTGAGCCGGAACAGCCACTGCTCGGCGCTGCCGGTGAGGGTAGAACCGATGATGTATGGAAGGACGAAGACGGCGATGCCGGCCGCCACCGCACCGGCGCTCTTGCGCAGGATGGAGCCAAGGGCGAGCACCGCGACGGCGGTGATCGCCACCAGTGCGGCGCTCCCGACCATGATCCGTACCACGGTGACGGGGCTGGCGGGGAAGACGTAGCTTCCGTTGTGGTTGAGGAGGTGCTCGCCGAGCGGCACCGCGATCAGCACGGACACCCCGCCGGTCAGGAAGGCGACAGCCGCGATGACGACGGCCTTGGCCGCCAGCACCCGGCCCCGGTTGGGGGTGGCGGTGAAGGTGGTGCGGATGAGGCCGCGTCGGTACTCGGCGGTGATGAACAGGGCGGCCACCACCACCATCACCAGCAGCCCGACGATGAGCCCGAACAGGAGGATGCTGCCGGCGGTGTCGGTCCCGAGCAGCCCGGCGCCCACCCCGGAGGCGATGTCGCCAGAACCACTGAGGGTGAAGGTGGCCCCCGAGCGTTGGTAGCTGCCGGTGCCGAGGGTCGGGTAGAAGCTCTGCGAGCCGTACCCGATGGCCTGACCCCGCCAGGCGCGGCCGGCCACGCCGCCATCGATACTGACCTGGTCGAAGGTGGCGGTGGCTTGGGTGGGAGTCCCGCTGTTGGAATCCTGGAAGGTCACCGGAGAGGTGACGAACAGCCCGACCGACACGGTGGCGGGCAGTCCGGTCAGCTGGGTGGTGCCGATCTCCGTCCATTTCGCCCCATCGGTCGAGTCGTAACCGGTGAGTGTGTCGCCGGTCCGGGTCAGTCGCAGCCAGCGCGGGGAGGCAGCCGAGACGGATCCGGGCAGACCGGCGCGGTCGTCGTTGTAGTCGTACTGCCAGCGGACGCCTTCGGTGCCGGTGGCCATCACCGCCGCGTAGGTCGATCCTTGTCGGGTGCTGGGGGTGACGAGGATCCCGGCTTTGGCCCAGGCGGCCAGGCCTGGGCGGGTGTTGGCCAGTGAGGGGGCCACGTTCGCCGGGCGGGTCGAGGTCAGCCCGGTCAGCGAGGTGACCCGGGCGGTAATGGTGGCGTCGCCGGTCAGCGGTTGCGCGACGAACTGGTAGCTGTCGGCCACCGCCTCGCCGCCCGGGCCGGTCGGGACGAAGGGATGTCCGGTGGTGCAGCCGGTTCCGGGCGAGTTCGGGCCGGCCCCCGTCGGCGGCGGGCCGGTGCAGGTACCTTCGTGGGTGTCGTTGGTGGTGAGGAAGGTGAACGCCACGCACAGAACGGCAGCGACCAGGAGGCCGATCACCCAGCCGCGGACGGTCCGGAACTTGGTCCACTCCGACCGGAGCAGGGGGGTGAACCCGTCGTGCCGCGGTCCTTTGGTCAGGCGGGGAGGGGTGACGGTCATCGTGGTGCCTCCCCCGCCGGGCGGCCCCGGAACTCTGCCTCGCCACTGGTGAGTTGCAGGTAGACGTCCTCCAGGGTCGCCCGCTGGGCGGTGACCTCGGAGAAGGGAATCTGCGCTCGGCCGAGGACCTCAACCACCCGGTGGGCTTCGAGGCCGGACAGGCTGAGGGCGTTGGCGTCGATGACGGTGACGGCGGCCCCGGCGCGTTGGAGCGCGCCGGCGGCCTCGGCCGGCGTCGGAGTGCGAAGGAGGACGTCGTCGCTCGAAGCCCGGGTGATCAGGTCTTCGATGGCGGCATCCGCCAGCACCTTGCCCCGGCCAACCACCACCACCTGATCGGCGATGTCCTGCAGTTCGCTCATCAGGTGGCTGGAGACCAGGATCGCCCGTCCCTCGCCCGCCAGCCGGCGGAGCAACTGGCGCATCCAGATGATCCCCTCGGGGTCCATCCCGTTGAACGGCTCATCCATGATGATGACCGGCGGGTCTCCGAGCATCGTGGCGGCGATGCCGAGACGCTGGCGCATGCCGAGCGAATAGCCGCCCGCCTTGCGACGGGCGACGGAGTCGAGGCCGACCAGCTCGATGACGGCGTCGACCCGATTGGCCCCCATGCCCTGCGAACGGGCCATCCACAGCAGGTGGTTCCGGGCGCTGCGGCTGGGTTGGAGGGCAGCGGCGTCGACCAGCGCGCCGACGTGGCGGAGCGGGTGCCGGAGCTGCGGGTAGGGCTGACCCCCGACCAGGGCACGCCCTTGGTCGGCGGCATCGAGGCCGAGGATCACCCGGATGGTGGTGGACTTCCCGGCGCCGTTGGGGCCGACGAAACCGGTCACCCGGCCGGGCATCACCGTGAAGGTCATGCCGTCGAGGGCCTGCGTCGGACCGAATCGCTTGTGGAGGCCGTCGACTTCAATGGTTGCGTTGCTCACCTGGTCATCCGCCTTTCGTCGTGAGGAGGGTGTTGGTTGGAGTTGTACGACACGCCCGGTGTCAGCCCGGTGTCGGGAGCTGACACCGGGCTGACACCTGGTCCCTGTCATCCTGGGACCGATGGAAACCTGTTCCGATCCCCAGCTGGACATGTCTGCGGTTGGCAATCCGCGGAAGGGAGAAGTGTGGTGAGGGTGTTGGTCGTCGAGGATTTCGAGGTCCTGGCCCGCTCGATCGGGACCGGGCTTCGTCGGGAGGGATTTGCGGTCGATGTCGTTCTCGACGGGAACGAGGCGCTGGGTCGGCTCGCCGACACCCGCTATGACGTCGTGGTGCTGGACCGGGACCTGCCCGAAGTCCACGGTGACGCGGTCTGCCGACAGATCGTGGCGGAGGGCTCCAAGAGCCGGGTGCTCATGCTCACCGCCGCCGGCACCGTCAAAGACCGGGTCGAAGGCCTCGGGTTGGGCGCCGATGACTACCTCCCCAAGCCGTTCGACTTTTCGGAGCTGGTGGCCCGCATCCGCGCCCTCGCCCGTCGATCCACCCCGGCGGTACCGCCGAGGCTCGAAGCGGGCGATGTCGTCCTCGACCCCAACCTCCACACCGCGGTCCGGGCCGGACGGCGGCTGGAGCTGAGCCCGAAGGAGTTCTCGGTCCTGGAGTGTCTCCTGGCTTCCGGCGACCGAGTGGTGTCGGCCGAGGAGCTTCTCGAACGGGTCTGGGACGAGGCCGCCGACCCCTTCACCACCACCGTCAAGACCACCATCCGCCGGCTTCGGACCAAGCTCGGCGACCCGCCTTTCGTCCACACCGTGCGCGAGGGTGGCTACCGGATCGGAGAAGGCTGATGCCGCTGGTTCAGAAGATCGCCTCGGGGTTCCACCTGAGGCGGCCCATCCTGCGGGTCCAGCTCACCCTGTTGTACTCGGGACTGTTCCTCGGGGTGTTGGCGGCGGTGCTGTTGGCCACCAATGTCCTGTTCGTGAGGAGCAGCGCCCGGGCGGGCACCAATCCGGGGGTGCAACAGGCGACGACCACCCACCAGTTCGACTTCGGGCCGGCCGCCCTCGGTCTGGTCGCCGCGGTGGTGGCACTGGCCGGCGCGTGGTGGCTGGCCGGCCGATTCCTCCGACCCCTCCGGGCCATCACCACCACCGCCCAGGAGATCTCCGCCACCAACCTGAACCGACGGCTCAGCCTCGCCGGCCCCGACGACGAGTTGACCGAGCTCGGGAAGACCCTCGACGAGCTGTTCGGACGGCTGGAAGCCTCGTTCGAGTCCCAGCGCCATTTCGTGGCCAATGCCTCGCACGAGCTGCGGACCCCTCTCGCCGGCCAGCGGACGCTGCTCCAGGTGGCACTGGCCGACCCCGAGGCCAGTGTCGAGGGCCTCCGGGCCGCCTGCGAAGAGGCGCTGCGGCTCGGTGAGCAACAGGAACGGCTCGTCGATGCCCTCCTCACCATGGCCACCGGCGAGCGCGGCGTCGAGCGATGGGAGCCGTTCGACCTCGGCGAGCTCACCGACCGGGTGGTCCTCGGTCACCGGCACGAGGCGGAAGGCCGGGGGATCCACATCGACGCCAATCTGTTGGCCGCCTCCGCCCTTGGTGACCCTACGCTGGTCGAGAGCTTGGTGGTGAACCTGGTCGACAACGCGGTTCGCCACAATCTGGACGGAGGCAGGGTCGAGATCTCCATCCTCTCGACTCCGGGGCGGGCGACCATAACGGTGAGCAACACCGGTCCGGTAGTCTCCTCCGCCAACATCGAGCGCCTCTTCCAGCCCTTTCAGCAGACCGGAAACGAGCGGGTCCGCCATGTCGACGGCCACGGGCTCGGGCTGCCCATCGTCCGGGCCATCGCCGACGCCCACCACGCTGACATCAGCGCCCGCCCGCGTCCCGGTGGCGGCCTGGAAGTCGAGGTCAGCTTCCCGTCGTAACGGTGGTTCCGATCGGGTCCCTGGCTCCGCAACGGCGATTCGCCGGATCGGATGTCGGTCAGGCGGCCCCGAAGAAAGGGGCTCCGAAGGCGAAGATCCCGCCGTCGCTCCCGACCAACCAGTACCCGCCGGTGGCCGGATCGATCGACATCCCGACGATCGGCTTGTTGAGGGTGAGCCCGCCGGTCGAGCCGTGGAAGGCGGCGTCGCCGAAAGCAAAGATGCCTCCGTCCGAGGCCACGAACAGATACCCACGGTCGGTCAGCGTTGCGGCCATGCCGTTGACCGGCTTGTTGAGGGCCAGCGATCCGGTCGATCCGAAGAAGGGAGCCCCGATGGCGAAGATGCCCCCGTCGGAGGCGACCAACCAGTAGCCACCGGTGGCATTGTCCGGGGCGAGCCCCACGACCGGCTCGTTCAACGTCAAGCTTCCCAAAGAGCCCCGGAACACCGCGTCGCCGAAGGCGAAGATTCCGCCGTCGCTCCCCACGAGCCAGTAGCCCTTGCCATCGGAGGTCGGCGCCATGTCGACCACCGGTTTGTTGAGATGGGTTGCGCCCATCGATCCGTAGAACCCGGCGGTCCCGAAGGCAAAGGTCCCCCCGTCGGCAGCGACCAACCAGTAGCCCCGGCCATCAGGAGTCGACACGATGTGGGTGATCGGCTGGGCGAGGTTGAACGTCGAGGCGTCGCCGTAGCTCGGGGCATCTCCATGGGTGGTGACACTCCCGTTTGACCAGGCCAACCAATAGCCCCCGCCGTCCGGCGTTGCCGCCATTCCCACCGCCGTGGCCCCGGCGGTGGGCGGAGGGACGATCTGTCCGAGATAGTTGAGGGCAACTGCGGTTCCATTGCCGTTTTGGTCCACCAACGCGATGCCACAACGCAAGAAGCCCTGGGCTTGCTGCGTGCTGGTGGGAGGGCAGACGGCCGCCGGATCCGGCGCCGAGAACGGATTGGGGACGATGAACGCCCCGGTCAGATTCCCCGACTGGTCGGAGGTGAAGAATTGCACGTTGGGATCGATTTCATCCGTCGATCCGGAGTTGGCGAGCAGGGGGCTGAATTCCACGGCGGCGACGGAATCGTTCACCTCCCAACCTGAGCAGATGACGGAGATGGCCGAGCCCTGGGTGACGTTCTCGACGATCCCGGTGGTTCCGTTGAAGGTGCAACTCGGAGTGGCGGTGGCGTGGGGGAGTACGGCCGATCGGGCACCGAACTGGTTGGCCGGCGCTGAGGTGAGAGCCCGAGAGGTGGCGGGGTCGGCGGCGACCACCGCCGGTACGGCCCTCAGGTCGGGACCTGCCGAGCTGGTGGCGGCGGCGCCGGTGGCGGGACTGGCAAGTCCCAGTCCCAGGGTTGCGCAGGCCATCACCCCGAGGAGGGAAGCCACCCATCGTGCCCGAGAACGCCAGCCGAGGCGCTGCAGAAACCCGCCGAGCCCGAGGTGATTCCCGTCCTTCATCGTCGTCCTCCCTGCCTGGCACACCCACCGCGCGCCTTGGGGCGACGGTAACAGGACGACGCCGGCGGGCGCTCAGCCCGCCTGTGCCCAGGCGATCACCACCTCGGCCAGCTCGACACCCCGGTCCTCCTGCAAGAAGTGACCCCCACCCTCGATGGTGGTGTGAGGTTGGCCCTGGGTCCCGGGGATGCGGGCCAGCAGCGTTCGGTCGCCACCTCGGGTGATCGGATCCTGGTCGGAGAAGGCGCAGAGGAACGGCTTGGTGAATGTCTCCAGGACCGACCACGCCTTCTGGTTGTCGGGAGTCGCCGGGTTGTCGAGGCTCTGGGGGATGAGGTCGGGGAAGGCGAGGGCACCGGCCTTGTAGGTGGGGTCGGGGAACGGAGCGTCGTAAGCGGCGATGACGTCTTCGGCCAGGGGCACCTTCACCCCGCCGGAGACCAGCATCCCGATGGGCAGGTCGGGGGTGCGCTGGACGAAGTCGCGGAACTGCCACCACGCCTCGGGAAGCCGGACGGTGCCGTCGGGGAGTCCGGTGTTCGCCGCGCAGACCCGGGCGAACCGCTGCGGGTGCTCGGCGACCAGGCGCAGCCCCACCAGGCCGCCCCAGTCCTGGCAGACGAGGGTGATGTTGGAGAGGTCGAGGGTGTCGAAGAGGACCGATCGCATCCACTCGACGTGGCGGGCATAGGTGTAGTCGCCTTGGGCGGTGGGTTTGTCGGAGCGACCGAAGCCGATCAGATCGGGGGCGACCACCCGGAACCCGGCGCCCACGAACACCGGGATCATCTTCCGGTAGAGAAACGACCATGACGGCTCGCCATGGAGGAGGAGGGCGACCGGGCCGTCCCTCGGGCCTTCGTCGATGAAGCCTACCCGCAGCCCGTCAGCGGTCTCGGCGTAGCCCGGCGCGAACGGGAAGTCGGGGAGGCCGGCGAAGCGTTGGTCGGGAGTGCGCACTACGTCCATCGGGGCTCCTCAGCTCATCGGACCACGGGTCACTTGTTCAGGTGCACCATAGGTGGCCGACGGCGAACCCCGTCGACACGACGGCTACACGTCGGTGAGCGACGTCTCGGTGATGCCGAGCACCCGCAGGGTGCGTCCGAGTCCGAGGAAGGCGCTGAGGCAGATGGTCAAATCCAGAATCTCCGCGTCGGTGAACGACTCCCGCATCCGGTTGATGAAGGCGTCGTCGATGCTGAGGTGGTCCAGGGCAAACCGCTCGGCATACTCCATGGCCAGACGTTCTTGTTGGTTGAACCTGGCGCCGTCGTCGTGGACGCCTACGTGGCAATAGAACTCCTCGGTCACGCCTTGGGCCTTGACCTTGTCGGCCCGAAAGGCGAGACATACCGAACAATCGTTCAGCTGGGCGATGCGCATCCGGGCCGCCTCGCGCACCCGTACCGGCAGGACGCTCTTGTTGTAGGCGGCGTCCACCAGCCGATTGACCGCCGCGCCCATCTCGGGGCGGAGCGACCACAGCTGAACGGCATCGCCACCATCACCTTCGGGTATGTCGAGTCGTGCCATAGGTGAACGTTACGCCAGCCCGGTAGGCGGTGCCGGGTCCACCTCCGCGATAGTCGATCTCGTGCACCCTGCTCAGGCCCCGTCCCCTCAGGTATCCGATCCCTGCCGCCGGCGGACATAGCCGGCGAAGCCGGGAACCGAGAACTCCAACACGTTGTGGGCGGGGGAGTAGATGATGCCCTTGCTCATCAACCGGTCACGGAACGTAGAGGCGGCTTGGGGGGTCGAGCCCAGGTGCCGGGCCACATCCCCCGAAGGGATCCGCCCGTCGCCGAGGGCGGCCATCGCCCCGAGGTAGCCCTGCTCGCGTTCGGAGGCCTTGTCGTAACGGATCCGGTACAAACCCTCCTCGAGTCGTGCCCGGGTGGGCGCGATGGCGTCTTCCACGTCCCTCAGGGTGATGACGGTCCCGGGTCGATCGGAGGGCGTCCCCGCCGAACGCCAGGTCTCCATGGCATAGAGCTGGGCGAAATAGGGATAGCCCTCGATCAACTCGATCAACGCCTCGGTGGCTTCGGTCTGGTAACTGACGTCGAAGACGGCGGCCGGTTCCTCGATGGCAACCATCACGTCCAATCGGGACAGCCGGTCCACCCGATCGTAGAAGAGGCGCTCGGCGTAGCTGCCCGCCGCCGCCACCAGACCCGGTAGGTCGGGGAGTCCGGTGGCCACGAATCCGACCGGAAGCCCCTCGGCGGCATTGGCCGCGTGCAAGAGAGCGGAAAGGTCGTGGGTGTCCATCAGCTGGAGCTCGTCGAGGAGGAACATCGCCCCGACGCCGGCATCCGATGCCGCCTCGCCCAGCCGTATGAACAGCGCATCCAGCGCGTCCTCGGGAAGTTGGGACCCCTTGGCCGGGACCAGGCCGAGTTGGACGCTGAAGTCACCGGTCCCGGCGGTGACGGTGGCGGCGTGGGCCATGTCCCGCAGCCATCCCAGTGCTTTGGCCAGCTTTCCCCGGCCCAGCACTGCCTGCCCTTGCAGAAGGATCGAGGCGACCGAGGATCCGATCCCGGCGCTCTTGCGGACCTCGCTGTAACCGGACAGCCACCCCCGGTCCCGCAGTCGGTCGAGGGCCTCGTGGAGGAGGACCGTCTTGCCCATCCCCCGCAGCCCCGACCAGACGATGTTCTCGGCCCCGGCCCGGGCTTCGAGTTGGTCGGCCAGATAGGCGATCTGGGCGAGTTGCCGTCCCCGCCCGGCGAGCACAGGCGGGGAGGAGCCCACCCCCGGGCTGTAGGGATTCACTCGGGTCGCCATACATTGAAGAGTATAACAATGTCGTGTACCCCGGGCTTATATAACAGGTACGTCAGACTCTTCTCGGTATAGCGATCGGGGGCCCCGCCGGCCCGGGGGCCGTGGGATGACGCTGGGGCAACGACGGACCTAGTGGACGAGCCAGTGAACGCCGGTTCTGACGCCGAACAGCACGAAGGCGACGCCGTAGACGAAGAGCAACATCGCGGCCAGGGCGAACGGCACGGCCACCAGGGCCAGGCAGACCACCGAGAACCGGCGGAGCCATGCACGGGTGACGACCTGGCCGGCGTCACTCCCAGCGCCGATCGAACCACCGATGTTGGCCGCCACCCGGGCGAAGACGGCCCCCAGGACCAGCAGCGGCAACACGATGCCCAGCAGCCAGGCCAGGCGAGAACTGTAGACGCCGGTGGTCTCGATGACCCCGAACAGGAACACGCCCACGGCACCCAGAAACGCCAGACCGGCGGCCGTGCTGAGCAGCCGGCGCATCGCCCGGGTCGGGCCACAGGCCCCGGCAACCGGCGGGCCCGGGGTCACGGGTTGGCGGCGCTTCCACCGGCCAGATCCCGCTCCAGCTCCCGGCGGGCGGATGACGCCGCCGATGCGCCCCGGATCACCCCGCTGGCCACCCGGGCCAGCAACCGACCCCGTCCCGGAGCCGCGCCGGTGACCAGGTCGTTCCAGTAGAGCGCCCAACCCGGGGCCAGTCGCCGTCCGACCGGCGGCCAGGTGAGCACCCTCCCGACCCGGGACACCATCCGCGGGCTGGTCAGCATCAGACCCTGGAGACAGGCGGTCGACCCCTGGTAGGCGCTCTGGTGTTCACGGAGCCACTGTCCGTAGGCCCGACCCGCATCCGTCCCGCCGCCGCCCGCCCCCAGCACCGCCGATGCCGCCGCCCTCCCGCTGAGCATGGCCTGGGCGATCCCCTCGCCCTGGAGGGGGTTGACGAGTCCGGCGGCGTCTCCCACCAGCATCACCGGCCCCGATACCGGCGAGGTCCCGAGCATCCCCATCTTCAGCCATCCGCCCAACCGAGGACCGGCGACCGCATCCACCGGGAGGAGGCCGAGCTGCCGGAGGTGGCCGAGGAAGGTGTCGAGGTATCTGGTCGCCCTCGCCCCGGCCCGGCGGTCCGAGCCAGTGCCCACCCCCACTCCGGCGTTGGCCATTCCGTCGGGGCCGGGGAAGATCCATCCGTAGCCAGGGAACCCGACGCCCGGCTCTTCGTCGAAGAGCACGATGACCGGGAGCTCCACCTCGGCTTCGAGATAGGTACGGACGGCGAAGCCCCACTGCACCCAGTCGGGTCGAACCAAGCCCGCCGATCCGGCCACCGCGCTGGTGGCACCGTCGGCCCCGATGAGGAACCCAGCCCGCAGGCTGGACCCGTCATCGAGCTGGACCACCGCGGCACCGCCACCGTCCTCGATCCCGACGGCAGCTACCCGGGCGGTGATGCCCTCGGCTCCCGCCTTCATCGCCGCTTGGTAGACCCCGTCGTCGAACGCTCTCCGGGGGAGCGCCCATGCGCATCCCGGGTAGGTGAGCCCGGGGACGGCGGGCAGCAGCACCCGTCCGCCCGCCGGCCCGATCACCGCCATGTCACCCAGCGACACCGTCCCGTCGGGGACGATCCCGAGCGTGCTGAGCAGTCCCACCCCCCTCGGCCCGACCAGGTCACCGCAGGCCTTGTCCCGGGGGAAGCTCGCCTTGTCCACCAGTGCCACCCGGGCCCCGTTGCGGGCCAGCTCGAAGGCGGCCACGCTCCCGCCCGGGCCGGCACCGGCCACCACGACGTCATACGACTTCACTCCGGTGGCCACCTACCCGTTGTACTGGGTGAGCTCGGAAATTGCCAACAAC
>DASZNG010000146.1:0-71671 GCA_035551535.1 Acidimicrobiales bacterium
ACCTTTCGAATGATCGCGCCTACCTCGGCGGCCCGGCGCTCAGCCTCACCGAGTATCGAGGTTGGCGATATGCCATTGTCCGCCAATCCGGCAGCCAAATTGGTCACCACGGACAGGCCGAGAATTTCGGCACCCAGTTGCCGAGCGGCGATGGCTTCCAGCGCACTCGACATCCCGACAAGGTCGGCACCCAGGGTTCGCAGCATCCGGATCTCCGCCGGAGTCTCGAAGTGGGGCCCGGGAACCTGGGCATAGACGCCTTCGGGGAGGGGACCGGCAACATCTTTGGCGAGCGCCCGAAGACGCGGCGACCAAGCATCGACGAGATCGACAAATGGACTCGGTCCGCTCGGTGTCGGGCGGCTCACCAACGGAGACACTCCGGTGAGGTTCAGGTGATCCGCGATCAGCACCACGTCACCAGGCAAGAGGTCCGGATGCAGAGCGCCGGCGGCATTGGTGATGACGATGGTCCGACACCCCGCGGCCACCGCCGTCCGGACCGGATGTGCCACCTCGACCGCGCTGTAACCCTCATAGAGGTGGAGGCGACCGAGAAATGCCAGTACACGGCGATCGTCGATCTCCAAGGACCACACTTCCGACCGTTGGTGGGCGACCAGCGAACCAGGGAACCCGGGGAGGACCCCAACATGGTGACGTGACGCACGGGCGCTGAGAGAAGGGGCGGCATCCGCCAACCCGGAACCGAGAATGACGGCCACGTCATGAGTACGAACGCCGCTCAGGGCGCCGAGCCGGGTTGCGGCCTGTTCGGCGAGGGCGTAGGCATCAGTCGAGGGAGGCAGCTCTTCACCACCTGACGCCACCGAGGGATGGTTCATCGTCGAGTCAAGGATCTCATCGGTCACGGGCGGGACGGAGTTGCGGCGTCAGCCAGGAGAGTTGGAATGACCCGAACGTTACTCACCCGGCCCGAAGGCGTGCGGTCAATCAGCGTCACACCCGGGGGCGGCCAGCGTAACGCCAGCCGCGGTTGCGGGACAGTAAAGGATGTGCACACCCATTGTCCTGTCTGTCCGGGGGTCAGCGTCTCATTCGAACTGCCGTGAGAGTCCTCCTGACGGGGGCAGCCGGATTCATCGGCGGGCACATTCGAACAGCCCTGCTAGAGGTCGGACACGAGGTCGTTGCCGTCGATGTGCTCCTCTCCTCGGCACACGGCGACCCAGCCACCGCTCCCGAAGCAGTGCAGCGCCTCGATGTCCGCGATGACGAGGCAATGGACCTCACGCTGCGAGGCGTAGACGTGGTGTGTCATCAAGCCGCGGTCGTCGGCGCCGGGGTCGACGCCAACGACGCCCCCGCCTACGCCAGCCATAACGACTACGGCACCGCGGTCCTGCTCGCCGCCATGCATCGGGCCGGCTGCCGACGGCTCGTTCTTGCGTCGTCCATGGTCGTCTATGGCGACGGACAATACCGATGCGAACGGCACGGAACCGTCGAGCCACTCCCGCGAGCGGAGTCGGACCTGAGGGACGGGCAGTTTGACCACCGCTGCCCAATCGGTGGCGAGCCGGTGATGTGGGAAAGGGTGAGCGAGAGTGCCGCGCTTCGGCCTCGGAGCCTGTATGCGGCCAGCAAACTCGCACAGGAGCATTTCGCCTTGGCATGGTCTCTTGGTACCGGTGGCTCGGTGACAGCCCTTCGCTACCACAATGTCTATGGCGGACGAATGCCCCGGGATACCCCGTATTCGGGAGTGGCGGCCATGTTTCGCTCATCGCTGGAGTCAGGGGAGGCGCCCCACGTCTACGAAGACGGCGATCAGACACGCGACTTCGTGCATGTTGCCGACGTCGCCGCGGCCAACGTGAAATCGATCGAAACGGAGACCGCCGGGTTCAGCCCATTCAATGTGTGCTCTGGCCAACCGGTGACCATCGGCCAAGTGGCGTCTCGCTTGGCCGAGTCTCGGAACGGACCGTCGCCCATCGTCACCGGGAAGTACCGCCCAGGCGATGTACGGCATATTGTGGCCGACCCGACCCGGGCCGGAGAGGTTTTGGGGTTTACCGCAGCCATCACCCCCGGGGACGGGCTGGAAGCATTCGCCTGGGCGCCGCTGAGAGATGTGGTGCCAACCGGGCCGCCCCGTGTCTGAGCCCAGTCAGGTGACCGTGATCATCCCCTGCCGCAATGAGGCCGGGTCGTTAGCAGGAGTATTGGAAGCAATACCAACCGGGTACACCGCGTTGGTGGTGGACAATGGATCCGACGACGACACCGCCGCTGTCGCCCACCAACGCGGCGCCCGGGTAGTCCACGAACCAACGGCGGGCTACGGCTCCGCCGTCCACGCCGGGATCGAAGCCGCCCGGACACCGATCGTCTGCGTCCTGGATGGCGACGGGTCGCTGGATCCGGGCGAGCTTCCCATCCTGGTCGACCTGGTTCAAACCGGCGCCGACCTGGCGGTGGGCCGAAGAATGCCGGTGCGCGGCTCCGGGTGGCCGCTGCACGCCCGGGTCGGCAACGCGTCGATCGCCGCCCAATTGCGCTGGAAGTACGGCCTCCCCGTTCATGACATCGGCTCCATGCGCGCCATCCGTAGAGATGTCCTCCTCGGCCTCGGGGTCACGGATCGCCGGTCGGGCTATCCGCTGGAGTTGTTGATCCGGGCCGGCCAGGCCAACCTGCGGATCGAGGAACGCGCTGTGACCTATCGACCCCGCACCGCCGGCCGATCGAAGGTGTCCGGTTCGGTCCTCGGCAGTGCCGTGGCCGCTTGGGACTTCTTCCGAGTGATGAGATGAACGGCTCGGCGTGGGCG
Source organism: Acidimicrobiales bacterium (assembly GCA_035551535.1). Classification (GTDB taxonomy): domain Bacteria; phylum Actinomycetota; class Acidimicrobiia; order Acidimicrobiales; family RAAP-2; genus DASZIT01. Next base: position 2,798 of record DASZNG010000146.1, read on the forward strand.
ATTTTGGTGGTGGCCAAGGCTCCGGTTGCCGGAGAAGCCAAGACGAGACTCGGCCCGTGGTTCACCCCCACAGAAGCGGCCGGTCTGGCCGCCGCCGCCCTGCTGGACACCCTGGCCGCCGTACGGCACACCGGGGTCGACACCCGCGTCCTCGCCCTCAGCGGTGACCTCGCCCGAGCGGAGCGTGGAACCGAGATCCGGTCGATGCTGGCCGACTTCACCGTTCTGCGCCAGAAAGGTCGCGGGTTTGCCGAACGACTGATCGCAGCCCACGCCGATGCCGCGGCCATCGCCGCGGCGCCGGTGTTGCAGATCGGGATGGATACACCCCAGGTCACGCCCGGCCTCCTGACCCGAGCGGCGGCCCAACTCACCGAACCGGGGATCGATGCCGTTCTCGGAGCCGCCGTCGATGGCGGATGGTGGGCGCTTGGGCTCTCCGATCCCGGCACGGCAACCGTATTGAAGAGAGTGGCCATGTCCCGAGGAGACACCGGAGCCAACACGCTCACCGCATTGCGCGGCACCGGCCGCCGGGTGTTCGAACTCCCAACGCTCTCCGACGTCGACACGCCGGATGACGTGTGGGCCGTGGCGATGGACATGCCACCCGGCACCTACTTTCGTAATGCAGCCGAACGGCACCGAACTGCGGTGGACCGAACCTGGACGGCGTAGACACCGTCACCAGGTGGTAAGGATGAGGCTGTTGATGAGGAGGGCTCCGATCGCCTGCAGTCCAAGGCAGATTCGATGACTGCGCCGGGGCAGTAGGGCGGGGGCGGCAATCAGCCAAACGGCAAAGGGCAACCAGATTCGCTCGGTCTCGGCCTTGCTCAGGGCGCTGAGGTCGGCGGCAAGCACCACGACGACGAAGGCGGCCATGAGGATGCTGAACCCGTTTCGCATTCGAATCGCCGACGGGCTCACGGCCCGGCGCAAGGCAACCGCGGCGGGGAGGCCGATGGCGCAGGTGAGCGCGGCAAGATTGGCCCACGACCAATAGGCAAACGGACGGTTCATGGCAATTCCCAAGAAGTACCGATGCCGGAGAACCGACAGCCCGTTGAACCACCAAAATCCCGATGCCGTGAACGTCGCGGCCACCGCGAGCGCACCGATCACGGCCCCGAGCAACGGACGGTAGTTGCGGGCGATCACCAGGACGGCGAGCGAGGGAACGGCCATGAGGATCAAGCCGTAGTCCAGGTAGACGGAGAGGCCCAGCAGGAGGCCGGCGGCTACCGAAGTTCCCGTCGAGAGAGGACGGGAACCAGTCGCCGCCAGGGCCAGTAACGTCAAACCCCAAGCGGCGACTCCCCCGAAGTAGCCATCGGCTGACACCCCGATCCAGATGGCGGCGGGTCCCAGAGCCAAAAATGGCGCCGCCCGGCGGGCGAGGGTCTCTCCGCCCAGGGCGCGGATGGTGATCAAGGCCGCGGCGGCGGTACTCGAACCAACCACCACACACAAGGTGCTCGCCCATACCGGCCCGCCAAGCCCGATTCGATCGAGACCCACAAACGTCAAGAGCGCACCGACGGGGTCGCCGGCTACCGCCGGGTCCCACGACTTCGGGCTTCCTAACGGAATATGGGTCACGAAACCGTGAAGCAGAGCCGAAATGCTGCCCACCCGCGGGACCATCGCCCGGTAACCGCCGCTGCCTTCCATGCGACCGATGAAGCCCCGGCTCCACCCGTCGATCAATGCCAGCGACATCGTCCACGCCAGGGTGGTCAGCCAGGTCGCGACGATCAACCACGACCAGGCGAGGCGTCGACTGATCACCGTGCCCCAACCGATTACGGCGATTGCGATGAGGATTGCGCAGGGAGTTCCCCAACCGACGTGGGGCAGCCACGCCCCCAGTATCGGTGCCGTCTGAGCCAACACCTTGTTCAGCCCGGGTGTCTGGTTGATCACCGGGGTGACCGATCTGAAATGGAAGTGGGGAATGATGAACGCGGCGAGAACGAGAGCGGCGACCATCGTGCCCCACGCCAGGTCGGCTCGGTACCGGCGGACCCAGGACTTGCCCACCTCACCCGGTGGCTGCTCAGCATGAGCGTCAATGAGATGCGGCACCGGGTGATCGTAGCGCCCGATGAATTGATCCGACGGGCAAGTCGGGGACCGATTCGGGTACCACATCGGAGGAAACCACTGCCGGCCAACTGAGGTCCAGCCGCGGGTTGGATCCGTCTACGCCGGGTGTAACGGAATCGGCGGAATCGGGACTACTGCCTGTGGCCTTCGATTGCACCGTCATTGGCGAGCAGTCCGCATCAGTCCCAAAGGAGCATTCGATCGGCGATGACCCAGCCGGCACCGGCACCACCACCCAGATCCGGATGCTGAGCAGGCAGCTGGTCGGATGGAACGGCCCGCCGTCGACCAGCAGTCGCAGCACCGTATGAATCGATGACCCCGACGCCGCCAGAGACTGACGACGACAGCCGGCCCCCCGAGGTCCAACGTGGGCCCGGAGACGGACGCCAACCTCCCGACTATGGATTCCCGTCCGGACTGTGGAAGGCGATCGAAAAGTACAAGCCTCCTGGGATTCCAAGCGACAAGGCATGGCGAAGCCCATTGCGGGGCCCCTGGCTGACGTCCGTCTTTGGGTTCCTGCTCCTCGTCTCCCTACCCCTGGTGATTCTCACCGGACTTCTCGACTACATCGCCTACGGGCCGCAGTTCCATCAAGCAATTCCGGGCAATGTCGGATTCCTCCACCTGCCTTTCTTCAATTGGCCCACCCGTCCCGCCTGGTTGTTCCAGTTCACCGAGGGGCTCCACGTCGTCCTCGGACTGGTTCTCGTCCCGGTGGTGCTGGCAAAACTCTGGTCAGTCATGCCCAAGCTGTTTGCTTGGCCTCCCATCCGCTCGGTGGCCAATCTGCTCGAACGTCTGTCGCTCATCATGATCGTCGGTGGGATCGTCTTCGAAATCGTCACCGGATTACTCAACATCCAATACGACTACATCTTTGGCTTCAACTTCTATACCGCCCACTACTTCGGTGCGTGGGTGTTCATTGTCGGGTTCGTGGTGCATGTCAGCCTCAAATTCCCCACCATGGTCCGGAGCCTGAGGACGCGGTCCTTGCGAACCGAGCTGCGCACCCCCCTGGCTCGGACCCGCCCGGAGGCTCCCGACCCCGACGGCCTGGCCGCCTCCTCGCCGTCGCCACCCACCATCAGTCGTCGAGGAGCCCTTGCCGTAGTCGGAGGTGGATCCCTGATGATCGCCGTACTCTCGGTCGGCCAAACCGTTGGTGGAGCGGCCCGGAACGCCGCACTCCTGCTGCCTCGTGGGCGCTCCTACGGGAGCGGCCCCAATGACTTCCAAATCAACAGGACCGCGGCATCGGCAAAGATCGATCCCGCAGCAACGGGAGCCAGCTGGCGGCTGACTCTGTTGGGAGGGCCGACTCAGGTCCTGTTGACCCGCCCGATGCTCTTAGCCATGGAGCAGCATTCCGCCGACCTTCCCATTGCCTGCGTCGAAGGGTGGTCCACCACTCAGAACTGGAGCGGCGTAAGGCTGCGGGACCTGGCCCACTTGGCGGGCGTGAGCGCTCCCCTATCGGCGTATGTGGTGTCGCTGGAGGGACCCGGAATCTTCTCCCAAGCCCGGTTGCAGTCCAACCAAGTAGTTGACCCAGATTCATTATTGGCACTGAAGGTCAACGGAGTCGACCTCTCGTTGGACCATGGCTATCCCGCCCGCATCATCGTCCCGGCCCTTCCGGGGGTGCACAACACCAAATGGGTCCGATCCATCGACTTCGAGACCTGAGATGCGAAGTTTGATGACCGGCCTCAAGCAACTTTACGGCGCGAATCCGTTGCACCTCCTATCGCTGCTGGGTGGCTTCGCGTTGGTGGGCTACGTCATCAGCATCCTGGGCCTCAACCAGTTGTGGGACTCCCGAGTGTGGTGGCACTCGATCGTGGTGTGGTTCGTCGGAGCCATCGTGGTGCACGACCTGGTGCTCTTTCCCCTCTATGCCATCGCCGACCGTTCGCTCGGTGCCGGCTGGCGAGCGATCACCGGTCGACTGCCCGCCGCCGCGCCCAGAGTGCCGCCGATCAACTACATCCGGGTTCCGGTCCTGGGGAGCGGGCTGCTGTTCTTGATGTTCTTCCCCGGGATCATCGAACAGGGGAAACGGACCTACCACGGGGCCACGGGACTGACCCAAAGTCCGTTCCTCGACCGGTGGTTGCTCATCAGCGCAGCTCTGTTCGGGCTGAGCGCCGTCGCCTACGCCGTCCGGTCACTGCTGGTCGGGCATAGGCAGAATGACGACGCCCCCGCATCGTGACGCAACATGCGGCGAACTGGATGGACCAGTGATGGTGGACATGACACCCACCTTTGCCCCCCTTCGATCGGCGTCGCACTCCGAGCGGGGAAGTTCGGTCCGGAGGATGGCGTCCAGGCAGGTGGTGGAGACAGACGTCATCTACCGACAGTTCTCTTCGGGCCTGCCGTGCTGGATTGCCGACCGGGCCGGGGTCCGTCGACCGTTGCCGGTCGATCGTTGGCTCGGCGGGGATGCCTCGACTGCCGACGACCGCCGCATAGACGAAGCGATTCTCGAGCTCTGTACCGGGCCGACGATGGATGTCGGATGCGGACCCGGACGGTTTACCGCCGCTCTCGCGCACCGGGGGATTCCGGCGCTGGGCGTGGATGTCTCCGCCACCGCGGTGGAGATGACCTTGGAACGAGGGGGAAAGGCGCTCCACCGCGATGTGTTCGCGCCAATGCCCGGGTGCGGCGAGTGGTCTCACGTGTTACTGGCCGACGGGAACATCGGCATCGGCGGGAATCCAATGTCCATGCTCCGCCGAGCACGCCAGCTGCTTCACCCGGACGGGATCGTGGTTGCAGAGATCGACGCGCTTCCCAGTGGTGTCTGTACGAAGTACCTGCGCTGGGAGACCGACCACTGCGTCGGCAAATGGTTTCCCTGGGCCCATGTTGGCCGCGATGCCGCGAGCGCCTTGGCCGATTCGGCCGGCTTCCTCCTCATCAGCGCCCTGCAGATCTCTGATCGATTCGTGGTAGCGATGAGGGTGGCCTGAGCTACAGTTCTACCGCTTCGCGGGCGGGCAGCCGAGCTGCCCGACGAGCAGGAAAGGTGCCAGCCAGAAGGGCCAGCACGATGGAGCCGCCGATGGCGCCGATACCGAGAAGGTACGGAAATCCAACATGGACTCCGGCCAGGCCCTGGCTGGCCAGGTATCGATCGACGATCTCCGCAACCAGTCCGGCCAGGGCCAGGCCCAGAATGGACCCGATCAGTCCGCCCACGGCCCCCATGACGCCGGCTTCGATCAAGAACGACCGAAGCACGTCCCGGTCACGTGCACCGACAGCTTTCAGGATCCCGATCTCGCGGCGACGTTCGCGGACAGCGGCCAAGAGCGCGTTGGCGATCCCTAGCGACGCAATGGCAAGCGCGATCACTCCTATACCGCCGAGGACGATCTGCACGACGTGCACGTAGCGTTGGACGGAGGCGATGAGATTCTCGGGTGCACTGGTCGAGTAGCCGATGGTGGCGATGGCGGCACGGACGGATGGCACCTGGTCGAGTCCGTTGGCGATCACGAAGAGGCCAGCGTAGGGAGACCTTGGTGCGTCGGGATCCACCGACGGGTCGCCGGCCGCAGTCCAGTCATGGCTGGCCTGGGCCAGTGGGAGCGATGCCAGGATGCCCCCACTACCGACCTGCTGGGCGACCACGCCGACGATCTTCGCCTCCGTCCATTGGGTCCGGAAGACCTTGGAGCCGTCAGATTCCAGAAATCCCCGCGGGGCCCCGAGCTGGACCACGGACCCGATCGCACTCTTCACGTGTGTGCGGGTGATCCCGTACCGCGCCAAGAAGACCGAGGTGACGTCGACTTCGGTAAGTGACCGTGGTTTGGGAAGACGACCGGCCGTCACCGTGACTGGGAGATCCGTGACGTGGGTGAGGTTCACCCCGACCAGCTCGTCGAAGTCGACGTTGTCCGAGCGGCCGTGTCCCGCCCCTTCTCCGGTCGTAGCGAGCGCATGTTGGGGCCAGATCACCAGAGACTGGGCGGTCACGATCGGGAACACGCCCCCGACACCTGGCACTCGGCGGATGCGTGCGAGGGCAGCTGGGTCGAGCGACTTCGGCGGACCTTGGGTGGGGTTGTCGATTCCAACTTGGGAGGGATCTGAGGCGGCGGCCGCCACTTGGATACCGGCCAGCGGGCCGCCCTTGGCCAGCTGATTCAGCACCCGGCTCTGCGCCGTCTCCGCCATCGTCAGCATGGCGGTAAACAAAGCGGCAGCGAGCGCGACCGCACCGATGGTGAGGGCGGCCCGGGCCGGCCGCCGGAGCACGCTGCGGGCGGCCAGGCGAATGGCATCGGCCCAGGTCACGGCATGGGCTCTCCGGTGGCCGATCGGGACGATTCCACGATGCCGCCCCGATCGAGGGCCAGTCGTAGCGAGGCACGCCGGGCCAGCGCCTGGTCGTGAGTGACGACCAGAAGGGTGCAGCCACGGTGCTCCTGCAGCGACTCCATCAGCTGAATCACTTCATCAGAGGTGTCGGCGTCGAGGTTTCCGGTCGGTTCGTCCGCCAGTACCAGGTGGGGTCGGTTGACCAGCGCCCGGGCGATCGCGACGCGCTGGCGCTCCCCACCGGACAAGGCCCCCGGCCGGTGGGCTGCCCGGTGAGACATGCCGACCGCCGCCAGTAACCGCAAAGCCCGGTCCCGACGAGCTGCCGATCGCTCTCCGGCCAACACGGCTGCCAGCTCGACGTTTTCAAGGGCGGTCAGCGCTTCGAGCAGACCGAAATTCTGGAAGATGAAGCCGACGGTCGTGCGCCGGAAGGCGGCTAGCTCGTCTCCCTCCAGCGCGGCCACGTCGCGACCACCGACGAGCAGTGATCCGGACTGAACCCGCTCCAATCCACCGATGAGCGCGAGCAGGGTCGTCTTGCCTGCTCCCGACGCACCCACCAGTGCGGCATAGCCTCCCTTGGGAACATGGAAGGTCACTCCTTCGAGCACCCGCACCTCGCCCGAGGGCCCCTGATAGGAATGAGAAAGCGAACTGGCTGATATGGCCACGCCCTCCGAACCCACCGCCGAACTTGTCGTCATATCCGGGGGGATCTCCGGCTGGTCCTGCCACCGGTGCCCCTCCAGCTGTCTGGTGCGCATCGCACAACTCTCCCACGACCGGTGGCGACGTTATCGGCGCCCGTGGACGGCAACCCCAGGTCTGCAAATCGCCGCGACGAAAAAGGTGACCGCAGCGTCTCCGTAACGTTTCCGGGGTGGCAGAAGACGGAACTGTGTGTTCCTGCGGCATCATTTCGACCATCATCCGGCTAACGAGGGCGCGCCCGGCCTGGAACATCTCGACCTATTCTTCACGTTGTGGAGTCGGACCTTGAGCTGCTCAACCGGTTGCGCGACGGTGATGAAGAGGCGTTCGTGATGTTGGTGAACCGTTATCAACAACCGATGCTTCGCCTTGCCCGGTCCATGGTCCCCAACCAGGCAGTGGCCGAGGAGGCGGTCCAAGACACCTGGATGGGTGTGGTTCGCGGTCTCGAGCGGTTCGAGGGGCGCTCCTCGTTCAAGACGTGGTTATTCCGGATCCTCACCAACCGGGCTCGCACAGCCGGATCCCGAGAGCACAATCAACGAAAGATCGAATCCCGTCACGCCGTCGATCCCGCTCGGTTCAACCTCCATGGCCAATGGGCGGAACCCGTTGACCGGTGGGTGGAGGAGAGCGAGGACCGACTCGAGGCCGCCGTCTGGGCCCCGGTGCTCAAGTCCGCATTAGGCGACCTGCCCCCCCGTCAGCGCCAGGTGGTCGTGCTGCGCGACGTTGAAGGCCTGTCCAACGACGAGGTGTGCGCGGTTCTCGACCTGAGCAGCGGGAATCAACGGATCCTGCTTCACCGTGGGCGGACCCGATTGCGCGAGATCCTCCAAGCCAGGATCGGGCAGGGCTGACCGGTGCTTCGACTACGGCGAAACGACATCGTCTGTCAACAGGCTGTCGAACTGGTCACCGACTACCTCGAAGGAGTTCTCTCGCGTCGCGACCGCCAGCGCCTCGAGGCCCATCTCCGAGCCTGCCCAAACTGCTCCACCTACCTAGATCAGATCCGGATGACCATCCGATTGACGGGGGAGATAGACGCCGAGTCGCTCCCACCCGAAGCCCAGGCGGACCTGGTCGAGTTGTACCGGAGCTGGTTGTCCGACTGACACCGGGTCAGGCGAGCGGGTCCCACCGCTGATCCTCCAAGGACCCGGTGTAGTTGGCCATCGGCTCGAAGGGTCTCCCGGCCCGAGTGTCACACGTCGAACGAGTCGCTGCGAACCTGCGTCGGCGCTTTGAGCGAGAAGGAGTCGACCGGTTGGGTCGTATCCATCCCGGCCGAGGAAGGACATCTTGGCAGCCCGAGGGCACCGTTGGCCCGGTGGTCGGGCGACCTTTGTCGATGACCGCGTCCGCTCCGGTGATCGGAACGGTTATCGGCGCTGGATGTCATCCTCTTTCCGTTTTGTTCTAGGTGTTGGCCACGAACTGAGCGACAACCCGGGCGAGTTCAGGGCCTTGGTCCTCTTGGAGGAAGTGGCCGGCACCGACGATGGTCGTATGAGCCTGTCCGGCGGCGCCGGGGATCTCGGTGCGCAATACGGTGTCGGCGCCTTTGGTGATGGCGTCGGAGTCGGAGAAGGTGCACAAGAAGGGCCGCTCAAAGCGGCGCAGCGCGTCCCAGGCCAACCGGTTAGCGGGAGCGGCCGGGTCGTCGGGGGCGGTGGGGACGAGGAGGGGGAACTGGCGGGCACCCTGTGTGTAGGTCTCGTCGGGGAACGGTGCGTCGTAGGCGGCGATCACATCGGCGGGCAGGTCGGTGACGCAGCCGCCGTGGACGATCCGTCCGGCCCGGAACTCGGGGGTGACTTGGCTGTAGCGCTGCCAGGCGAGGAAGGCCTCACCGGGAGGGCGGTCTCCGGTGGGCAGGAACGTGTTGGCCGCCACGACCCGGGCGAAACGTTCGGGGTGCTCGCCAACCAGGCGCAGGCCGATCAGGCCTCCCCAGTCTTGGCCGACCAGTGTGATGGTGTCGAGCCCGATCGCCTCGATGGCTGCCCAGGTCCAATCGACATGGGCCTGGTAGGTGTAGTCGCCGCGTTGGGCGGGTTTGTCGCTGCGTCCGAAGCCGATCAGGTCCACCGCCACCGCCCGCAGCCCCGCGGCGACGAGGACGGGGATCATCTTGCGGTACAGGTACGACCAGGACGGCTCGCCGTGCAACAACAGGACCGCCTCGCCGCCAGGTGGTCCCTCGTCGAGGTAGTGGACCCGCAGGCGGCTGCCCTCCCGGATGTCGACCTCGACGTAGTTGGGCGCGAAGGCGTAGTCGGGTAGGTCGACGAAACGGTTGTCGGGCGTTCGCAAGATGTCCATCAGGCGCTCCGCTCATGAAAGATCCGGCTTCGACGCCGGGGTTGGTCGGCCAGGGGGGCTACTCCTTGGTGCGGCGGCTGCCGCCGTGCCAGTCTTCTTGCAGGCCGACGCTACCGGGGTCGACGCCGAAGCTGGCCAGCTGGGGTCGTTCTCGCAGACTCCGTTTCAGCTCCGCGAAGCCCGGGAAGCCGGCGAGACCGACGACGTGGTCCCACAGGCGGGCGGCGTCCCCCGGGTCGGGCAGGCGGCTGATGACCGGACCGAAAAACGCCACCCCGGTTGGAGGCCGGAAATGGATGATCGGCGTCCCGACGTCCTTTCCGGTCAAGGCCAGGGCCTCGTCGGTCTCGGCGCGAAGCGACGTGTCCATTGAGTCATCGTCCAACGCGTCTGCCAATTGGGTGGGCAGGCCGACCTCGGCCAGAATCGGCCCGACGAACCCGGCACCGCCCCGATCGACGATGCCGCCTTGCTCTCTATTGGTGTCGAAGATGCGGGTGCCCATTGCCCGGTACAGCCGGTCGACGGCGTCGGAACCATGTTCGACCCTGGTGCGGGCCGCGACGCGCAGCAAGCGCAGCCCGGCAGTGTGCCCGGCCTCGTAGCCGGGCGGGAAGTGGGTGTCATAGTCGATCTCGGCGTTGATGAGCCGCAGGGAGATGAACTTCCATTCCACCGTGTAGTTCCGCTGGGCGGTAACCATCCGCAGCCATTTGCTGGTCATCCAGGCGAACGGGCACACCGGGTCGAAGTAGAAGTCGACATCGGCAGAGGGCGCCGGAGGGGTTGTGGTGCTCATGCGGTGGCCGCCTGAGTGTGTTCGCGGATGTAACGGATCATGCCGATAACGTCGTCGGGCACCAGCCGGCCGATTGCGCCGCTCGAGTACACGCTGACCACTACCCGCCCGGTCGGGTCGAGGATAAAACCGGTGGACTGCAAGAACTCCGGATCGGCGTTGACGAACGCCCCGGTGGCCTCCGCGACCGCCCGGGCGTCCGCGCTGTGGCCGACCGGGAAGGTCAGGCCGTGCTTGGCCACCAGCTCAGCGGTGGTGGCCTCGTCCTCGACCGACAAGGCGACGACTCGTGCGTCAACCTCGGCCAGGCTGTCAGCGGCCCGCTGGAAGGCCCGGAGTTGCGCGTTGCAGTATGGGCACCATGAGCCCCGATAGAACAGGACCACCCCGAAATGGCCGGCCAGGGCGTCGGGAAGCTCCAGGGCGGCCCCGTCGGTTGGGGTGACGGCGAGCTTGGGGAACATCTCGCCTGGATGCAGCAATGTCATCTAAATCTCCTTGTCGGTTGGCACATTCAGGATGGGCACGCGACGGCCCCCAACTGGTCGTTCACGAGATGGACGGCCCGGGTGACCTGGCGCAAATCGGCCAGGTCCGAGGGAACCACAACTGCGGTGCCGCCCAGATGCTTTACCCGTTGCGCGGTCTCAGCCAGCTGGTCCTCCGCGCCGGCCGCCAACGCCAGGGCCATGCCATCCGCAGCTGGCTCGACCGCGACTGCCTGACCGATGCCCCGTCCGGCCCCGGTGACCAGAGCCGTCTTGCCCTCAAGCGAAGCCATCATGGTCTGTTAGTGACAGACCGCAGTCCGATCTTACCCGGCCCCACGACAACAGGGGCTACTGGCCCCAAGACGAACGAACCCTCCAGGACCCCTTTGCACGGCACGACCCTCCGATCGTCGGCGCCCCTTCCCACAAGCGCTCGGCCGTCTCGGGGCAGCGAAAGGCGGGATCGTGTTACCGCACCCGTCCTGCGCCGCGCCTCCCGAATGCTCCGGACCGGCGGCTCTCTAGGCTGCACTCCATGGGCCTACTCGAGACCGGCGGGGCGGACGCTCCCCCAGTGTCGAGGATCGATCCCGACGCCCTCGATCCTGACTCAGCAGAATGGCTGGGCGCCCTCGGCGGAACTGACAGCGAGCGCCAAGCCACCCTGGTCCGATTGCACGCCATGCTGTTGCGGATCGCCCGCCACGAGGTCCACCGGCGCAGCTCTCATTTGCGCGTTACCGGACCCGAGCTCGACGACGTCGCCCATCAGGCCGCCGCCGACGCCATGGTGGCGATCACCGCCAAGATCGGCCAGTTCCGCGGCGAGAGCCGCTTCACCACATGGGCGTACAAGTTCGTGATCTTCGAGGTGTCAACCAAGCTCGGCCGGCACTTCTGGCGCAACCCGACCGTGGCCATGGACGCCGAGGACTGGGACCGCCTCCCTGACCGCTTCGGCCTCGAGCCCACTCGGGCGTCGGAATCGCGAGACCTGGTGGCGGCGCTGGGCCGGGCGGTGGACGAGGTGTTGACCGTTCGTCAGCGGCAGATCTTCGTCGCACTCGTCCTCAACGGCATTCCCCTCGATGCCCTGGTCGCGGAGCTCGACACCAACCGTAACGCCATCTACAAGATGCTCTTCGACGCCCGACGTAAGTTGCGGGCCGCGCTGGTCGCTAGTGGCTATCTGGACGCCGAGACTCAGAGGTACCCGTGAACGACTGGACCGCCCTTGACCGCTTCTTGCGCACCGATCCCCACGATGTCGGGTGCGAACAGGCCATGGAGGTGCTGCACGTCTACGTCGACCTCGTGGCTGCCGGCATCGCCGCAGCCGAGCGTTATCCCGGCGTCGCCGCCCACTTGGCTGCGTGCGGGCCGTGCTCGGAGGACTTCGCCGGGCTCCTCGCCGCCGTGGGCGGTTCGTCCCACTGATCGCCGGCCGGTTGGCCGGCACCGACCGGGCCCGGTACGTGTGGGGGTGGCCTCCCCGCAGTACGACATCCACTCGGCGACGTGATCTCTGACCTACTCATCTTCATCTGGGCCTACGACTTCCCGGGCCGCCAGCTGCTCCCGAGGCCGGCTCGTCGCCTTCACCCGGAGAAGGTCGACATCACCGTGGACGGTGAGTGCTTCCCCGGCCGACCACCCGCTTCTTCAAGTGCCCCCGCCGCGACCCAGCTCGCGGGCCGATTCAGGAAAAGGCATCCTCTCGGAGGTAAGACCGGTCGGCCCGCTGACGCCAATTGGGGGAGGTGCGGCCGAGCACCCCACACGACAGAACTCAAGGAGTCGAATGACTGCCGCCACCATCGCTGAGCAGGTCAGCGCCATTGACGCCGACATGGCCGCCCAACCGCCAAACCAGGTGATGGGTGCCTTCGCCCGTGAGCGAGCCGAGCTGGCCGCCCAGGGGATCCCCCACCGCGTGGCCGCGGTCGGCTCCGCCCTTCCCGACGCCGACCTGCTCGACGCCCACGGCGCGGCCACCACCCTCCGCCGTGCCACCGGCGGCCGAGCGGCGGTCGTGGTGTTCTACCGGGGGGAGTGGTGCCCATATTGCAACCTGGCGCTGAGCACCTACCAGACCCAACTGCTACCGCCACTGGTCGAGCGAGGCGTGACCCTGGTCGCCGTCAGCCCCCAGGTAGCTGACGAGGCGCTCAGCATCCAGCAAAAGCACGATTTGGCCTTCCCGGTGCTCTCCGACCCGGGCAACACCCTGGCCCGTTACCTGGGCATCCTCACCGCACCGTCATCGGAGGCCAGGGCCGCGCAGCTCCACCTGGGTCTGGACCTCACCACCGTCAACGCCGACGGCACAACCACCATCCCGATGCCCGCCACCGTCGTCATCGACGCCGACCGCGTCATTCGCTGGCTAGACGTCCACCCCGACTACTCCACCCGTTCCGAACCAGCTGACATCCTGGGCGCCCTCGATGCTGCCCGCCTCTGACCGTTCACCCGACCCCAAGGAACCGAACATGACGATACAACTGGGCGTGCTCGCCCTCCTCGAAGCCGAACCCGGCAAGGGCACTGAGCTCGGCGCCCTCCTCGAGGGCGCTCGGTCCCTCGCGGCGGCGGAACCCGGAACCGTGACCTGGTATGCGTTCAAGATCGCCGACACCAGCTACGGGATCTTCGACACCTTCGAAACCGGCGACGCCCGGCAGGCCCACCTGAACGGCGAGATCCCCGCAGCCCTCGCCCAGATCGGACCGGGCCTGCTGGCCCGGTCCCCCGACATTCGCCTGGTCGACGTCGTCGCCGTCAAATAGCCCGCCCAATACCAGGAGTCTCGGGCATAGGGCGTGTCCCCGTCGACGTGGGCTTCGGGCCCGCGGTCGTAGGCGGCGGTCGGGGTCCGCGATGGCCCTGCGGGCTGCCAAACTCTGATCGATGGAACCCGCGGCGCTGCTCCAGGCGGCTGACCACGACGCTCGCCGCCTGTTGGCGGTGGCCGCCACCGACTGGGGCCGGCCGGTCCCGCACTGTCCGGCCTGGGACGGCGCCGCGCTGGTACGCCACACCGGCGGCATCCTGTCGTGGATGGCCGCCGTCGTCACGTCGAGCGAACGGGTCAGCCGCCGCGACCTGGACTCCGCGCCGGACATTCCGGACGACCTGCCGGCGTGGTACCTGGCCGCGTTGGACCGGACCCTCGACGTCCTCGGAGCCGCCGAGCCCGACTCGCCGACGTGGACGTTCTCGACCACCGGCGACAACACAGCAAGATGGTGGTGCCGGCGACTCGCCATCGAGGTTGCCATCCACCGCTTCGACATCGAGTACGCCGCCGCCGCCGATCGCGGCCGCACACCGGCCGCGGTGGACGGAGACGTGGCGGCCGCCGGGATCGAGGAGTTCGTTGTCGAGTTCCTGCCCGGACTCCTGGCCCAGAACGGCATCGAGGGCCTCCACGGCACACTCAACCTCCATGCCACCGACGGACCCGCAGATTGGTGGATCGGTCTCGACCAAGGCGGTTCGGCACGACCCCCAGACACCAAAGCCGACACAGCGGTTCGCGGTACGAGGTCGGACCTTCTGCTCTGGCTCACCAACCGAGAACCGTCACAGGCCCTCGAGGTGATCGGTCACCGAGAAGTTCTCCAGGCCTGGTTGCAACTCCGACGTTAGAGACGGCCAGAACGGAAGATCTCGGCCGACTGGTCGACAGGTCGAGCGCGGCTGCTTTGCTCCGGGGCCGGCCGGCGCCCTGTTCTCCTGGCTGGCGATCACCCGCCCGCCCTGCCGGTTGACCGTCGTCGACATGGACCGGCGGAGGTCACGGTTCATGGACAAGCTCGTGAGCGTCGAAGGTCTGGTTCTCTGCAAGCCGGGCGGCCGAAGAGCGCCTATTCTCCCGGGCCGCGCGGTGGTCGGGTCACGCCCCAGGCGAGCAGGTCGCTCGCCCGGCCGGCGGCTGCGGGGTGAGCCCCAACTTCCAGGACAACCACGGCAACGAGTCGGTGAACGCCTGATCCCAGACACCAAAATCATGCGCCCCCGGCAGTACCTCCAGACAGGTATCGATGCCGGCCGCCTCCGCCGCCGGTTGCAGGCGCCTGGCGGCCGCGAGGGGCCGGGCGTCGTCCTTGCCCACCGCCAACCAGCCGGCCATGCCCGGAAACGAACCGTTCTTCAGGAGCGCAACCGGGTTGTTCTTTTGAAAGCTTTCGTTGGAGCCTCCAAACAGGATCTTGATGGTGTCCTTCCGCGGATCCTCCTGATATTCGGGGCTGGCCAACCCCGAATAGCTGGCAAAGAACGGGAAGACCTTTGGATTCCGCAGCGCCAGGTTCACCGAACAGAAGCCTCCGGCAGACAACCCGGCCACCGCCAGCGATCGGGGCCCCTCACTGGCGTCGTAGGTACCCCGGGCGAAGGCGGGCACGTCGTCGACCAGGTAGGTCTCCGCCTGTCCAAACGAGCTGTTCACACACTCGGTATCCACGGTCAGGAAGCCGTTGGGGTCAGGCATCACGATGATCGGCGTCAGCCCGCGATGAGCGGCAGCGAACTGGTCGGCGATGTGGTCGGCCTTCCCCTGTTGGGTCCAGTCCGCCGAGCTTCCTGGCTCGCCGGGCAACAGGATCAGGGTGGGAAGGACCGGAGGTGGCGTGGCGAACCAGGCCGGAGGGAGGTAGACGAAGGCGTCATGGGCGTTGAACTTCGACACGGTGGCCGGAATATGGGCGGTGACCACCACCCCGTTCGAAGGAAGCCGACCGGTCTTCGCCACCGCGTCGCGGATGACCTGGAGTTGGGCGTTGGGAACCAGGTTGACGGCGTCGAGATGCACCAGTCTCCCGACCGTCGGGTATCTGACGTAGGTCGCGTTCAGCGCGTCGGCGACGACCACCGCGGTCAGCACGACGGCGACACAGGTGATCGTCCGGATCCACCCGGTTGCCTTCGGCCAGGCGACGATGATGACCACCACCGCCAGCAGCCAGACGCCGCCCCAGACGAAGGCGGAGACGGGAAATCTGTCCGGATAGCCACCGCTGACATGCAGCATCCCATCGGCAATCAGCGGGATGACGATGGCAGCCGGAACGCCGATCACCAATTGCCGCCGCCAGCGTCCCGACCGCCAGCCGATAGCCGCCAACAGCGAGGCCACGGCCAGGCCGATGACGACGAGGGGAAGCCACCCCGAAATGATGGAGATGTTGACGGAAGGCTCCGATCACTCTGTACAAAATCCGAGCACGGGCAACGATTCTATTGATTGCCCTGCTCTCGGTTGCGGAAGACGGCGTCCGTCTGGCTCTCGCCCTATCTGGCGTTGGTGGCGGTGGGGCCTGATCGTCTGCACGGTCATCCGGCGGCGCCGGCCAGATGCGAAGTTCGATGAGGACGAGAAGGAGATCTCTCCGGTGGGGAGTTGACGCGCCAGCCCGGTGGTCGCGGCCAGCGGGCCTCAAGGTGCGTAACTACACTGTCGATCACTACGGGTGTGCTGCAACGTTCATCCTCCGCTAGGAGGCCAGTGGGGCCGACATGATTGCCATCTTTTTCGCCGCCCTCGGCTCGCTGTGCAATGCCTCTTCTGCCGTGGTGCAGCGCCTGGCCAACGTGTCCGCCCCGGCGGAGGTCGCCACCGGATGGCGAAAGGCCTTGTACCTGATCCGGCAGCCGATGTGGCTGGTGGGATTCCTGTTTCTCGGCGGCACCTTCATCTTCACGGCCACCGCCCTGTACTTCGGGGAGATCGCCGTGGTCCAGCCGGTGCTGGTGATCGAGTTGATCTTCATGTTGGGACTCCGCCGATTCTGGTTGCACGATCAAATCGCCATGCGCACCTGGGGCGCGGCCGCCATCACCTGCATCGGGCTGGCGGGGTTCCTGATCGCCGCCCATCCCCAGGAAGGGATCGGCCTCCCGAGCGCCCGCGGTTGGATCCAGTCCATCGCCGTCCGGCTGGCGATCGTCGCCGTGCTCCTGGTGCTCAGCCGGGGCGGATCGCCGTCCCGAAAAGCGGCCATGCTCGGCAGCTCCGGGGCCATCGTCTGGTCCATCGACGCCGGCTTCATGAAGGCGGCCACCGCCATCCTCTCGAAGGACGGATGGATCCATCTGCTCTACCATTGGCCGCTCTACGCGCTGGTGGTCACCGGCGTCATCGGGACGATCCTGGTGCAGGCATCGCTGTCGGTCGGTCCGCTGATGGTGTCCCAGGCCGCCCTCCTCATCGTCGACCCCTTCTCCAGCATTCTCCTGGGCGTCGAGCTGTTCGACGAGCACATCAACACCTCACCTTCGGCCATCAGCGGGGCGATCCTTTCGCTGCTTTTGATGGCCGCCGGCGTGGTCCTGATGTCCCGCTGGGCACCACCGGTGATGGAGGCTCACGAGAGATCGGAGCTGGCCGGCGATCCGGACAAGGTGCTGCTCGAAGGGTTCTGACCAGGGAGTCCCGGGCAGAGCGGTATACGAAAGGGGATGGATCCACCCCTTTCGGGGTTCCCCAGGCCGGGGTCGGGTGCCAATCCCCGTTCATGATCTTTCGGTAGGGTGATTCCCATGCGACGCATCTTCGGCGGGTACCGCCACGGCCGCTCGAGGGGGACCTGAGCCTTCATGGCTGCTCAATTGCCGGAGTTCGACGAGGGCCCCGAAGCGTCACCGCCCGAGCTCGATCTGGACACCTACCGATCCATCGTCTCCGGGCTGACCCGGGCGGTGGATGCCCGCCTGGGTCCGGGGGCCCAGGCGGACATCGAGGCGATCCTCACGGAGGGAGTCCGGCATCCGGGCCTCCAGCCGGTGCTGGAATGCTCCCCGGAGGGGAAGGACGCCGTCGTCGCCACCCTGCTCCGAGAAGTCCGCGACTACCGGCCCAACAGCCGGAGCTCGGCCAGCGATGTGTCCACCCTGGTCCGCATCTACCTGCTGTCCCAGATCGATTCCGTCTGGTGGGCGGGACGAACCTGCTTTGCCTCTGACCACGACGTGCTGGAGTCTCCGGAGTTGGTCACCCTCGAGTCGCTCCGCCGCCGCCAACTTCTCGACTTCACCTACCGGCTCCAACCCAAAGGCCTGGCCGGCCGATCCCGGGACTGGGCCCGGCGGCGGTTGACACCCCGGCGGCAGCCCCATACCGCCGGCGTCAGTTTCACCAATGCCCGCCCGGAGCTGGTAGCGCTGCTCAACCAGCTGGCCGTCGACTTCGCCAACAAGGCGCCTTCCGGCACTCCGCCGCTATGGGTCACCAGCCTGACCCGGAGTGTGCAGCACCAACACCGGCTTCGAGATCTCGGCTATGCGGCGATGATTCCCAGCGCCCACTGTTGTGGCTATGCCGCCGACGTCGAGATGCGGTGGTTTCGCCAATTCGACGCCGACCAGACGCTGGCCGACCTGCTGTTGGAACGACAGGACCGCGGGCTCTGCAACGTGATCGACGAGGGACAGGCCTGGCACCTGTGCATCAATCCCGACGCCTGCGACGAGCTTCGACGCGCCTACCGGCTGCTTGTCGCGGCCTGACCCCCCGTGTGCGGCATCGCGCTGATAGTCGGACGGCGAGCCGACCGGGCCTCCTTCGATCGGATGATGGACTCCATCCGGCCCCGCGGCGATGTCGAGGAGACGCTCTGCCAGCCGGGTCAGATGCTCGGCACCCAACGCCTCAAGATCGTCGATCGGGAGCATTCGGTGCAGCCCTGGGTCTCGGCCGATGGCCGCTGGGCGCTTTGCTATAACGGCGAGGTCTTCAACTACCGGGAGCTGCGCCGGGAGCTGATCGCCCTCGGTCACCAGTTGCGCACGACCGGGGATACCGAAGTCGTGCTCGAGGCCTGGTTGGAATGGGGCGAGGCCGCCGTGCACCATCTTCGCGGCGAGTTCGCCTTCGCCGTGGTGGAACGCCCGACCGCCCGGGTCTACCTGGCCCGGGATCCGGTCGGGGTGAAGCCGCTGTACTGGTCGCACAGCGGCGACACCCTGTCGGTCGCCTCCGAGATCAAGGCGCTGGTGGATACCGGATGGCCGATCACCGAGGTGGCTCCCGGCCATCACGGCTGGTCGACCCCGGACGCCGGACCAGAGTTGTCACCCTACGTGGACCTGATGAGCTTGGCCGAGGGCGAGGATCCCATCGACGACCCCGACGAGGCCTGCCGCATGGTGCGTGAGGCCCTGGTCGACAGCATCCGGGTCAGGGTCGACACCGATCTCACCGTGGGGGTCGTCCTGTCCGGTGGTCTGGACAGCACTCTCATCCTCCTCCACGTCCGGGAAATGCACCCCGATTGCGTGGCCTTC
Source organism: Acidimicrobiales bacterium (assembly GCA_035551535.1). Taxonomy (GTDB): domain Bacteria; phylum Actinomycetota; class Acidimicrobiia; order Acidimicrobiales; family RAAP-2; genus DASZIT01. Next base: position 21,872 of record DASZNG010000146.1, read on the forward strand.
ACCATCGGGACCGATGACAGCGACGACTTGCGCTTCGCCCGGCGTCTGACCCACGAGCTCGGCGTGCGTCACGAGGTGGTCGAGTTGCGACCGGCGGACATCCACCTCGCTGACGTCCGGGCCGCCATCGGCATGTCCGAACTCACCGAATACGGCGACGTCATCAACTCGGTGGTGACCAAGCCACTCTTCCAGCGGATCCACGACTGTGGCGTCAAGGTCGTCCTCTCCGGCGACGGCTCTGACGAGCTGTTCGGCGGCTACAGCATGTACCAAGAGGTGAACCGCTCCCTCAGCCAGCGGCTCTTCCGCCACAACATCCGGAACCTGAGCCGTACCGAGTTGCAACGGGTGGACCGTATCTCCATGGGGCAGGGCGTCGAGGCCCGGGTGCCGTTTCTCGACCTGTCCCTGGTGAAGCTGGCCCTCCAGATCCCACTCGACCTGAAGGTTCACGACGGGATCGAGAAATGGGTGCTCCGGAATGCCTTCGCCGACCTCCTCCCCGAGTACGTCCGGCACCGGCCCAAGAACCCGATGTCCCACTCGTCGGGCCTCCACGAGCGCATCCGCCTCTACCGGCCGCTGTTTGCCCACCTCTACCGCTCGTTCGGGTACGACCGGGCCGAGCCCATGCGACGGGACTTCTCCTATGTGCTCGAACGCAACCAGCTGGACCTCGACCGCACCCTGACCGATGGGGCCATGCGCGACGATTACACCGCCCGCGAGCACGCTCGCGACCTGATCGGTGCGGTCCGCTGGAACCTGGCGACGGCGGCCAGGCGTCGGACCCGCACCCGGTCCTAGCCGGCAAACCCGGAGAAGGGGTCAGGCCTTCTTGGAAGCCGACCGATCCCGAACTTTGAGCAGCCGGCCGATCACCGGAACTTCGGTGACGGCTTCGGCCCGGGCCATGGCCAGGCTGGTCCGGGCGATGTGGAGGAACGATCCGGTCACCGCGTAGCGCGGATTCCACCGGGGCTCGTACTTCTTGTTGAACTTCCACAGCGACTCGATCTGCATGGTGTCGCTGAATCGATGGAGGACGTTGCGCTCCAGTGAGGTCCAGGCCCCACCGGTCGTCTCGCCGGCCACGATGGCCCGCATGGTGGCGAAGTTGAGGCCGAGTCCCCGCAGGTTCTTTTCCGCCATCCACTGGATGGTCTCGAGAATGACGAAGTCGGTGAGCCCGCTGGGGACGTCCTCCCGGCTGGTCCGTCGCATCAGATCGAGCGAGTAGCCGTTGACCTGCGGCGCCGGAACGTACTGATTGAAGGCCAGCGGACTGCCGTCGGCGTCGAGGCACACGGCCAGGAGCAATCCGCGATCGCGGGGGTCGAAGATCCGGCTGAGGGTCATCGAATAGCCGCGTTCGGCTTCCCCCTGACGGGTCTCGGTCATCAGGGTGAGCAACTGGCTCTTCAAATCCGGCCCCAACTCGGCCGGATCGTGGACTTCGACCCGATAGCCCGACTTCTGCATCCGGTTGTAGGCCCCCCGAAGCGACTTCATCGACTTGCCCTGGAGCGAGAAGGTGATGCAGTCGACCACCGCCTCGTCCCCCAGGTAGTGATCGACCAGGCCGGAGGCGCGATAGATGGGCAGCCAGGCCTCCGAGGCGGCCAGCACCGCCGGTGCCCAGCTGTTGGCCTGAGCCATGTTCATGACGTCCGACCAGACCGACACCCGCTGGTCCACTGGCCCGATGGGGTCGGGGGACACCAGCATGACTCCGTTGATCACCGAGTAGGCAACCAGTGACGAGCCGGAGAAGAACCAGGATTTGTCGTCCCGCAGGGCGAAGTAGTCCAGGGTGTCCCCGCCGTACGTCTCGATGATGGACAGGGCGCGATGGAAGGCCTCGTCGCGGGCCGTCCCCGTCCGGCGGTGTTCGCGCCCGGGAATGGTCAACAACAGGATCAAGGTGATGACCCCCAGGAGCGCCAGGCCGGTGAGGTCGAGGGCCAGTCCCTGCTGGGGTTCGAAGAGGTCGTCGAGGATGGCCAGGGCAACCAGGGCCCCCAGGCCGAGGGACATCCCCCATCGGGCCAGGCGATTCACCCCCACCGGGTACACCGCGAAGTGGGGGTACTCCAGGATCAGCCAGAAGCCGATGACGAAGGCAACGGTGGTGCCGACCGCGCCGTTGTTGTTCACCAGGCGATCGACAATGTCGGCCACCAGCACCAGGAGGGCCACCGCCCACGCCGACCGGTAGCCATGCCGCACCCCGCGGGAGAGCCCGATGAGGGCCAATCCACCCACGATGGCGGTCATCCCGTCCAGAGGCCCGATGCCGAGGGGCAACCACTTGTTGACCGGAAGGGTCGAACTCACGTCGAACAACAGGGCGAAGACAATATTGATGAGTCCGGCGACCAGCAGGATGGCGGCCGCCAGCTGCCGCACCCTCCGGGAGCGCGACCAGTGGCTGAGCGCCTTGGACTCGTTGGTCCAGGTCGGGCCGTTGGGCAATGATGCCACCATCTGGGTGGTGGTCTGGCCGTGGCGAACATGGGCCATGGCCAATCGCTCGAGCAGCACCGGGTCCCGGGTGGGGGTCTCCCGCAAGTACAGCCGCACGATCAGCACGTCTCCGGCCACCATCTCGATGTAGGAGAAGCGTCGAGCCGAGACGTACGGCTTGGGCAACCGCCACCGGGCCTGCTGGGCCACCGTCGATTCGGTCCCGCTCCCGGTGTTGGCATAGAAGCCGTTGCCGACCACCGAGAGCTCGGGCTGGTGGGTGTGCCCGCTGATCATGCCGGCAAAGCCCCCGGCCACCAGCCGGGAGGCCTCGGCCCGGGGAGGGGCGTTGTGGGTCACCGGGTCGGCCCGCTCGTTGAGGGTTCCCTCCCGCAGGGCCTTGTTCACCCGGAACATGGTGGCCAGGGCGGCGACCATCGCCACCACGATCATCAACAGGATCAGGAGCCCGAAGGCGATCAGCCAGCGCTGGCTGTGGTGCTTGAGCAACGTCCCGAATCCGGGGATGAAGGTCAGGAACCGGAGCAAGAGGGCGGCCACGAACGGAATAGTCAGCAGCCAGAACTTGCCGATCACCTTCCGGTAGAAGAGCCGGGAGCTGACGAAGCCGGCGGGCTCGCCGTCGAGCCACTGCACCCCGTCGAACAGCGAACCCGGATGCTGGCGGGCGGCCAGTTGCGGCAGGATGTCGCGGACGATGTGATGGCCGAAGGGGGTATCCACCGGCGAGCGCGGGTCGTCAAAGGCGTTGTAGGGATCCGACTGGTTCCCGTGGATGACGTGCACCCGTTGGACGCCCTCGGCGGTGGCGATGACCAGATCGCAGGCGAAGGCGATGCCGGTCATCCCCAACCGGTCCCGGAGAGTCGCAACCGCGTCCCCGTCCCAGGCCAGCTGCCCGTCGTGGTTGCCGGACAGGACGATCAACTGGTGGTCCGGCGCCTCGGTGAACGCCGACAGCGCGGCGGCGAATTGCGGGTGGGCGTCGAGGATGACACCGATGTCGGCCGGGCCGGCCAACATCTCGAAGCCGTCCCCGGCAATGACGAAGGCTCCCGGACCCGTCCAGCCGTTCAGCAGTTCCGCCAGCTCGTCGGCCACGATGCGGCTGGCGTCGGTGGGGACGGCGGCGAGATGCAGGTCGCTGACGACCACCACCCGACCACCCAGGGGCACGCCGGCCTCGACGAGATCCGGCATGTAGAACTGGGCGGCGATCGCCGGGGGACCGCCGTTGACCGACGTGTCACTCGGGACCCGGTGCCGGGTCGAGTAGGTGTCGGCTCCGCCACCGTTGCCGGTGGCAATGGATCCGGGCTCGGTGACGACGTCGGTCATCCCGGCGACTCGGGTCTGAGCATCGGGAACAGAATGACGTCCCGGATGGCATCCACCTCGGCCAGCAACATCACCAGCCGATCGACCCCGACACCGATCCCCGAGGTGGGGGGCAACCCGTACTCGAGCGCCCGGACAAAGGCCCGGTCGGCGGGGTGGGCCTCGAGATCCCCGGCGGCGGCGGCCGCCGCCTCGCCCCGGAAGCGGGCTTCCTGTTCCTCAGGGATGTTGAGCTCGCTGTAGCCGTTGGCGTACTCCTTGGCGTCGACCACCAGTTCGAAGCGGTCGGTCAGCGTCTCGTCGGTGAGCTGGTGCCGGGCCAAGGGAGACACCTCGACGGGGAAGCCGCAGACGAAGACCGGCCCGAGCAGGTTGGGCAGCAACACCTTGTCGTAGATCTCGAAGATGAGCTTGCCCGACCCCCAGCTGTCGTCGTATTCGGTCCCGAATTGGCGGCAGACGGCCCGCACCTCCTCGACCGGGTCGGACGGATGCAGCCGACGCCCGGCCACCCCTTCGATCATCCCCAACAGGTTCTGGCGGGGCCAGGGCGGCGTCAGGTCGATCTCTCCCCCCGCGGTCGTGAAGGTCATCCGGCCGGTGGCGACCCGGGCGGCCGCCACCACCAGGCGCTCGGTGAGGTCCATCCCGTCGTTGAAGTCCCCGAAGGCCCGGTAGGCCTCCAGCGCGGTGAACTCCGGGCTGTGCCGGGTGTCGACACCCTCGTTGCGGAAGTTGCGGGCGATCTCGAAGACCCGCTCGAATCCCCCGATCACCAACCGCTTCAGGTAGAGCTCCGGGGCGATACGGAGGCTGAGGTCGATGTCGAGGGCGTTGGCATGGGTGAAGAACGGGCGGGCGATGGCCCCGCCGGCCTGGGGTTGGAGGATCGGCGTCTCCACCTCGAGGTAGTCCTCCGCCACCAACTCCGCCCGCATGGCGGCGACGGCCTTGAACCGGATGCCGAACACCCGGCGGGTGTCTTCGTTGGCCAAGAGGTCGACTTCGCGTTGGCGGTACCGCATCTCGGCCTCGCTGAGGCCGTGCCACTTGTCGGGCAGAGGCCGGAGCGCCTTGGCCAGGAGTTGCAGGTCGGTGAGCTCAACCGACAGTTCACCCCGCCGGCTCACGATCACCTCTCCGGTGCCGCCGACCCAGTCCCCGAGGTCGGACTTGTCGAGCACCGCGGCCGCCGGCTCCGAGAGATTGCTGACCGGGACGAGCAGCTGGATGGCCCCGGACACGTCCTGGAGGGTGATGAACACCAACCTCCCGTGGCCGCGCACGCTGGCGATCCTCCCGGCCACCCGCACGACCTCGCCGGTCCGGGCGTCAGCAGGCAGATCCCCGAAGCGTTGTCGCAACTCGGCGGTGGTGTGGGTGCGGTCGAACCGGGACGGATAGGGATCGATCCCCTGGTCCCGGAGGAAGTCACGCTTCGAACGGCGCTCGGCGGAGAGCGCATCAACCGACCGCGGTGAACCGGCCTCGGCTTCCGGATCCACCACGTCGGTCACAATTTCCCCTTTTTTCGGAACCCCGGTTGCCCGTGTGGCCTGGAATTCTAGGCTCCAACCGGCGGCGCGATGATGCAACTATGACATGGGATGGCGAGAGCTACCAACGGCGGATCGACACGCTGGCCGCCTCCGGAGCCCTGGTGCACGGAGAGGCCGACTTCGTGGCCGCCCTCCATCCCACCACCGTGCTCGATGCCGGATGCGGCACCGGCCGGGTGACCCGGGAGCTCGCCCAGCGGGGGATCGAGGCCGTGGGGATCGACCCCGACCCGTCGATGATCGCCACCGCTCGCCGGCTCAGCCCCGATCTCACCTGGGTGGAGGCGGACATGACCGGACTCGATCTCGGCCGGGTGTTCGACGCGGTGGTGATGGCCGGCAACGTGCCGCTGTTCACCCCGCCGGGCACCCAGGCCGCCCTGGTCGACGGGTGCGCCCGTCACCTGCGGCCCCACGGCACCCTGGTCGCCGGGTTCCAGCTGGACGGGCGGTACTCGGTGGTCGACTACGACCGGCACTGCCGGGGCGCCGGCCTCGAGCTGGTCGAGCGGTGGGCGAGCTGGGATCGCCTCCCGTTCCCCGGGCCGGGCACCTATGCGGTCTCCGTCCATCGGGCCCGGACCTGACCATCCGGGCCGGCTACCCGTCCACCAGCCGCTGGAACTCCTCGTCGCGCAGGCCGGCGGCCTGATTGTCGGCCAGCTTGTCCAGCCATTGCTGGGCGGGCTGGCTCTCCATGGCGTCGACCATCTGCTTGGGGATGGCCCGCATCACATAGTCCGGGGGCATGGTGGGGTGGTCGCCCACCCGTCGGGCCAGCGCCGCCTCGATGATCGGTTCCCACTTGGCCGCCTTGGCGGCGCTGGCCGCCTCGTCCCGTTCGACGAACTCCGGCAACACCTGGGTCCCGAACAGCTCGAGGGACTCCATGATGTGCTCGTGCCGATTCCGGCCCGCCTGCATCACGAAGATCAGCTGGTCGACGCCGGCCGCCTCGTAACGCCGGAGGAACTCCCGCAGCTGACCGGGAGTGCCGGTCGCCCCCCGCAGTCCCTTGGCTTCCCCCGAAGCGACCTGGGCGCCCAACGTCTGCTGCCGGTTGGCCAGGGCCGCCTCCGGCGAGTACCCCATCTTCCCGCGCCGATGTTGGAATTCCTCCCACACGTCGGTGGCAGCCGGGACATGGTCGCCGAACACATAGAAGTGGGCGAGCGAGTAGCCGAAGAAGTTGGCGCCTTCCAGACCCCGGGCGATGGCTACCTCCTCGTCCTCGGCACACATCATCGGGGTGACGCAGGCCACCTGCGGATTCACCGAGAGTCCGACCGGGATGCACTTCTCCCGCACCACTGCCTCGTAGTCCTCCACCCAATGCCTGGCGTCCTCGGGTTCGATGAAGGCAAAGCTGAGGGCCCCGATCCCTTTCTCCGCCGCCAGGAGGATGGTGTCTCGACGGCTGCAGGCGACCCACAACGGGGGGTGGGGCCGCTGGACGGGTTTGGGTACGACATTGCGGGGCGGCATCTGGACGAACCTCCCGTCCACCCCGCCGAACGGCGTCTCGGTCATACACCGGATGGCCACCTCGAGCCCCTCGAGCCACGCCTCCCGCTTGATAGCCGGATCGATCCCGAACCCGCGGAGCTCGGCCTCCGACGACGACTCACCCGACCCGAATTCCACCCGCCCGTTCGACACCAGATCGAGCATGGCGATCCGCTCGGCGATCCGGGCCGGATGGTTGTAGGCCGGGGCGGTCTGCACGATCCCGTGGCCGATCCGCATACGCCGGGTCCGTTGGCTGGCGGCGGCCAGGAATACCTCGGGCGCGCTGGAGTGCGAATACTCCTCCAGGAAGTGGTGTTCGACCTCCCACAGGTACTGGATGCCCAACCGGTCGGCCAGCTCGATCTGATCCAGGGCGTCGTTGATCAGTTGCTGCTCACTGTGCTGGTGCCACGGGCGGGGGAGCTGGTGCTCGTAGAAGATGCCGAACTTCATGGTTCAGCTCACCCGAGGAGGGCCTGGCTGGCGCGGTCGACCATGGTGCCGTCCTCGAGCCGGGTGACGGTGCCGAGGCTGAGCATCTCCTCGATGAGGTCGGCGCCATCGGACCGGCCGTCCACCGCCTCTTCGATCTCCCGCATGAAGAACTGCAGGTTCTCCTGCCGGCGGAGGAGCAGCGAACTCTCCAACGCCCGATCCCACAACCGGGCGATCATCGCCGCCCCGTCGTAGGTGCGACCGGTCTCCCCGAGCCAGGTCCGGTCCCGCATTTCCGAGAGGGCGGTGCGGAGCCAGGCCACATGGGGTGTCTCGTCGGCCCGGATGTACGACACCAGGGTGGCGGCCTCGCCGTCGCCGGCCACCAACTCGGTATCGCTCAGCACCGCCTCCGCCCAGCGGAAGCCGTGGAAGGCGGAGATCTCGATCAGCAGGAGGCTGATCATCCGGCTCACCACCACTTCGAGGGTGAAGTCGATGTCGGCCGGCAGGGCCCGACCGGCCAGAGCCGCCCGCTGCATCCGTCTGATCTGGTCGGCGGATTTCGGTCGGTTGTCGATGCCCATCCGCTCCAACATCCGGGCGGTCAGGTCGTCGGTGGCCGGGTCGTCGAAGGCGATGTCCCGGGCGGCGAACCACATCCGGTCGTGTCCGGCCTGGTCCCCGAAACCCGACTCGTCGCGGGCATGGGCTTCGAACAGGCCGCCGTCGATGTGGGCGATGGCCGTCCCCTCGATTTCTTCGGCGAAGCAGCCGGCGAAGTCGGGCGTCGGGAGCATCCGCAACATGCCCCCGAAACCCTCGACCGTCCCGATCCGGGTGAGCGAGGTGATGGTCGGACCGGCCACCCCGTGGCGCAGCAGCAACTTCGACTGGTCGACGTTGGGGAAGCTCTCGGGCCAGGTCTCGAGCGGGACGTCGAGGATCGGGGTGGCGAACTGGGCCACCCGCTGTTCCTCCCAGGCCCGGATGGCCGGCCACCGGTGCTTGGTCCGGGGGGAGACATAGTGGCCGTTCTCATCGAACCCCCCGTGGCACCGCACCTGGTTGACGATCAACGGCTCGGCGATGGGGTGCTCGGCCAACAGCTCCGCTGCGGTGAACTCGGTTTGCATCGTCGTCATCCCAATTCCCCCTTCACCGCCCCGGCGCGTCCCTAAGTGTATACACATGCGTATACACTTGGCCAATCATGAGGCCGCCACCGTGACCCTCGGCCCCACCCGCCGGCTGATGCGTCAGGACGAGCGCTCCGAGCAGGTCCTCCGGGCCGCGGCCACCGCCTTCGCCCGGGGGGGGTTCGCCGCCACCTCCATGGATGACGTGGCCGCGGAAGCCGGGATCACCCGCCTTATCGTCTACCGCCACTTCGACTCGAAGGAGGACCTCTACCGGGCCGTGCTCGAACGGGTGGCCGAGCGCCTCCGTGACGAGTTCGTCCAGGGCCTGGAGCACGTCCCGAGTCGGCGGGGCTTCATCGTCGGCTCGATGCTGGCGGTGGCCCGGGAGAACCCCGACGGCTTCCGGCTGCTCACCGGCCATTCCCTCCGGGAGCCCCGGTTCGCCTCCTACTACGACGAGTGGTGGGCCAAGGCGGTCGAGGTCGCCGACCGGTTGGTCGGCGACACCATCGCCGACCCGGTCATCCGGTCGTGGGCGGAGCGGACCATCGTCGCCTACCTGGTCGAAGCCGTCCAGGCCTGGCTCCGGGTCGGCGAGCCCGGACGGGACGCCGAGTTCGTCGAGGGGGCCACCGAAGGTCTGCGGGCCATGTACCTGGCCTGGGCATCTCCCTCGCCCACCGACCGGGGCGGTTGACACCGGTCGACGTTCCATGGGCGAGGTCGGTCTCAACTCGCCGATAACGGGGCAACGACCTTACGGCCGCAGGTCGAATGCCTCCAGCTTGGGAACCTCCATCTCGGCGCAGAACCGGCCGAAGGACCAGGGCCAGGTGGCGGGGATGCCCCGGTCGTCGAGGTACCAGCTACGACAACCGGTGCTCCAGATGGTGTTGGCGGCGGCGGCTACCCGCTCGGCCTCGAAGGCGTCGGTGGCCGACCGGTCGGCGCTGATCTCCCGGCACCGACCGGAGCGGACGAGTTCGATCAGCTGCATGATGTACCCGAATTGCATCTCGGCCACCTCGATGAGGGAGAAATTCCCGACCGGGCCGTTGGGGCCGTTGACCATGGCGAAGTTGGGGAACCCGGGTATCGATATCGACAGGTAGGCATTCGGTCGATCGGCCCACACCGTGGCCAGGTCGAACCCGTCTCGCCCGATCACCGACATCGGTCGCATGAACGCATCGACCTTGAATCCGGTGGCGAGGACGATGACGTCGAGCTCATGCAGCCGCCCGTCTCCGGTGCGGATCCCTCCCGCCTCGAAGTGGTCGATGGACTCGGTGACCAGCTCGGCATTCTCCTGCTGGATGCTCTCGTAGAAGTCGGGCGAGATGACCAGGCGCTTGCACGCCGCCCGGTAGTTGGGACGGAGCCGTTCGCGGAGAACCGGGTCGCTGACCTTCCCTTCGAGGTTCTGCCGGCACATCTCGGCGATCATCGCCATCTCCGGCGACTCCGCATCCACGATGCCGTTGGCGAAGTTGGTGAACAGTTCGGACAGGCTCCGGTGGAGCTGCTCCAGTTTGTCGGGATGCCGGCTCCAGTCGGCCCGTTCCTCCTCGCGGTAGGCCGGATTCTCCTGGGGCATGATCCACTGGGCGGTCCGCTGGAAGAGGGAGAGCTTCTCCACCCGGTCGACGACCCCGGACACCAACTGCACCGCCGTCGATCCGGTTCCGATGATGCCGACCCGGGCGCCGTCGATGGTCGACCGGTGATCCCATCGGGAGCTGTGGAAGACGGACCCCTCGAAGGTGTCGATGTCCTTGATGTCGGGGTAGTTGGGATGGTGGAGGACGCCGGTGGCGGCGATGACGAACTCGGCGACGTCGTGGTGGCCGGTGGCGGTGTCGAGCTGCCAGCGGCCGTCGCCCCAGACACAGGCGGTGATCTCCTCCCCGTACCGGATCAGGCGGTCGACCCGATGGTCGCGGGCCACTTGCTCGAAGTAGGCCTGGATCTCCCGGCCGGGGGAGAACGCATGGCTCCACTCGGGGTTGAGGTGGAACGAGTAGCTGTAGAGGTGGGAGGGAACATCGCAGGCGATACCCGGATAGGTGTTCTCCCGCCATGTCCCACCCAGGCGGTCGGCCTTCTCGTAGACGATGACGTCATCGAAACCCGCCTCGGTCAGCTTGATGGCGCTCAGGATGCCGGCCATTCCGGCCCCGATGATGGCAACGCGCATGACCGACACCGTAGATGCCGGAGGCGGGGACGGGCCTGCATCTTCGCGTTTCACCGGCTGCGCATTCGGGGATCATTCCTGCACCCAGCACTAACGTTCCCCGGGCATCGCCGAGATGCACGGTGAGAACACGTTCCCCCGCGGGGGCGGTCAAGCAAGGAGACGGTCATGCTCAAGGGTTTCAAGAATTTCCTCATGCAGGGCGATCTGATCGTGATCGCCGTCGGCCTGGTGGTGGCGCTGGCCTTCAGCACGCTGATCAAGGCGTTCACCGACAGCATCATCACCCCGCTGGTCAACGCCATCGGCGGGAAGTCCTCGTCCGCCGGACTCGGGTGGATCCTCAACGGCCAGACGATCAACGTCGGCGCCTTCGTCTCCGCGGTCATCTACTTCATCATCTTCATGGCGGTCATCTATTTCGTCCTGGTCGTCCCGTACAAGGCGTACATGAACCGGCTGGGCAAGACGGTGTTCGGCGATCCGCCCCCGACCAAGAAGTGCCCGTACTGCCTATCGGGCGACATCCCGGCGGCCGCCACCCGCTGCAAGTACTGCGCCAGCGAGCTCTCGGCTGCCGGCTGAGCCGGTGGCGGCTCGAGCCAGTCAGGCTGGCTTCCTGGCCTGTTGCTGAACCGGGCGTCCGGATAAGGTCCGGACGATGCGAATCGGTGTCGTGTTCCCCCAGTCCGAGCTCGGCGGCGAGGTGGCCTCGGTCCGTTCCTACGGCCGGGGGGTCGAGGAGCTGGGCTACACCCACCTCCTCGTCTACGACCACGTGGTGGGCGCCGATCCCGAGGTGCACCGGAACTGGCCCGGGCCCTATGACTCCTCCACCACCTTCCACGAGCCGCTGGTGATGTTCGGCTACCTGGCCGGGGTGACCGCCAAGCTGGAGTTGGTCACCGGCATCCTGATCCTCCCCCAGCGCCAGACCGCGCTGGTGGCCAAACAAGCCGCCGAGGTGGACCTGCTCACCGAGGGCCGCTTCCGGCTGGGGGTCGCCATCGGGTGGAACCCGGTCGAATACGAAGCGTTGGGCAAGGACTTCACCAATCGCGGGCGCCGACTCGAAGAGCAGATCGAGCTGCTCCGTCGCCTGTGGACGGAACCATCGGTGACGTTCGAGGGAACCTTCGAGCAGGTGGTCGGGGCTGCCCTCGCCCCCCTCCCGGTGCAGCGTCCGATCCCGGTATGGGTCGGCGGCGCCTCGGACCCGGCCTACCGGCGCATGGGTCGGGTGGCCGACGGATGGTTCCCCATGGTGCCCCCCGGGGAGAAGCTCGACCGGGCCCGTTCGATCATCGAGGCATCCGCGGCGGAGGCGGGGCGCGACGGCGCCGCCCTGGGTATGGAGGGTCGGGTGACCTGGCAGCCGGACGATCCCGACCTCTTCCTCCGGCAGGTCGATCGTTGGCGGGACGCCGGCGCCACCCACCTCGGCATCGACACCATGCGGCTCGGGCTCGGCTCGGTCGACCAACATCTCCGCGCCCTCGGGGCCGCCGCCCAGCTCCTCAAACTCTGAGGCGGGACCCACTTTCGATACCCACGGGAGAGGGACGAAAGACAACGCCCGTGCGGCCTCGCAGGAGCCGAGGGCGGATTCAGGTCAAGGTGGGGAGTTCGCCCATGGCTTCCCGGGCGGTGGTGAGGACCCCGGGCTCGTGGCGGACATCGGGGCCGGCCAACCGTCGCCCCACCCGGATGAGTGACACCCCAACCATCCGGGCGACGGTCGTCCCCGGGTGTCTCCGAGACTTTCTCCGGGGGGGCCGGCGGGAGCGCTCCGCCGTCCGCCGCAGGTCGTCGATGTGGCCGACGGCCAGCTTGTCCATCATCGGCGGGTGCATGCTCACCCCAACCACGATAAGTGGACTCCTTGACAAAGTCAAGAATATCCGAATATAGTCGTGTGCCTATGATCATCGAAGATGTTGAGCAGACCCAAGGTCCGAACATCGCCATCCGGCCATCGATCGCCATGGAGATCGAGTGGGCACTGGCCGCGGCGTCACGGAGCGAGTATCGGCTCGACCATGCCGCCCTGGCCCGGCTCTACGACCGGTCACCGGGCTTGGCTGAGCGGGTGCGAGCCTTGTGGAGTGACCCCGACACCACGGTGAGCTGTGGCGGCTTCCCGGAGTTGATGGCGCTGGCCCAACACGGGGACCTGCTGTTCACCACCGATGCCGACCTGTTGATCAGCCGACTCGAGGAATTGGGCAAGACGGCTCCGATCGACCTCGCCCTCACCTCCGAGACCGACGAGGACCGGGCGGCGATCCTCGCCCGGCTCCGGCGGCTGCGTGGATCCGCTGACCAACGTCGGCGCTATGCCGAGCTCGTCGGTGAAGTGTGGAGCTCACTGCGAAACGACTGGGACCCGGACGGCCGCCGGGCCGTCGACGCCGCCATTGCCGTCCGGCGGGCGGCGGTGGCCAAGGGTGCTCCCTGGTATGAGGCGGCCCGCAGCGACTGCGATTTCGGCGGACTGGTCGGCAAACTGGTGGACGAGCTCGGACCCGACGGGGAGCTGGCCGTGGTGCCCGCCTACTTCACCCACAAGGGTCTCATCCTCGAGCTGTCCGGAGTGGTGGTGATCGGCGTCCGCACCGATCATTCCGGCGCCGAGGCCAGAGCCCGCACCGAGTTGCTCGCCCGCCGGCTCAAGACGATCGCCGACCCGACCCGGCTGGCCATCCTCCACACCCTCCGGCGGGAGCCCCGGACCATCACCGGCATCTCCACCCTGTTCTCCCTGGCCCAGCCCACCGTCAGCAACCACGTGAAGCAGCTCCGAGATGCCGGGCTGGTCGAGCACGGGACCGACGGGTCTCGGCGTGAACTGGTCGTCTGCCAAGGCGCGGTCGCCGATCTCCTCGAACATCTGCACGGGGTGCTGGCTCCGGACCCGGCGTAGCGCCCACGGCTCTCAAGCCGTCCGGCCCCGGCGCCGGTTGATGCGGTCGTAGACGTACCCACTGGCCACCGCCACCGCCGCCCCGATGAGGGTGAGGGCGACCCGGATCAAGGCGAGATGCCAGCTGGCCACCTCCCCCACCGAGCCCAGCTCCAGGGCCAAGAGGGTCAGGAAGAAGGTGTAGAAGCCGTAGCGGGCCGGGCCGACCAGCTGCATGGCGGACACACAAGCCACCAGAACGACGACCGCGGTGACGGCGTGCGGCTCGACGGCCAGGATCAGGGCCGCCACCAACGCCCCGGCGGCGGTGCCCACGATCCGGCGGCCGCTCCGAGCCAGCGTGATCGACTCCTCGGGTCGGAGGACTCGCAAGACGGTGGTGGCGGTCCACGCCCCATGGGAGATGGCGAACAGTCCGGCCACCCCGGCGGCGAGCGCGGTCGGGATGGCCAGCAACATCGCGTAGCTGCGGGATCGCGACCAGGCCGCCCGAAGATCGTTGATTCCGAGGTCCCGGCTCCCGGCGCCCGGCGATCGCCCGGGTGGGTGGCGCGTCATCTCGCAGACCGCCATCCACGTGGCTCCCCCGAGCACCAGGACCCCCCGCCACAGGGCGCCGCGGAACCCGGCGCCGCCGCCGATGGCCGACAGCAGGAAGCACAGCGCCGCCATGGCCACCGGCATCCGCAGTGCATTGGCGGCGGTGTCCGTGACCGCCTGGAAGGTCGCCCACACCGCCGCCATGACCACCAGGAACCACAGGTACCGACCGGCCAGCGCCCCGGTGGCGCCGGCTGCCCCGAACAGCACTGCCGTTCCCGCCGCCACCCGGGGGCCGATCGGGCGCCGGTTGGTGAAATGCCCGACGGTCCAGAGGTAGGCCCCGAGCGCCGAGCTGGCGCCGGCCAGGTCATGGCCGGTGCCGATCCCGAGGGCCAGCGGCGCCGCCACCAGGCAAGCGGTGATCACCGCGGATGGGATGCCGTTCAGGGGAAGTGCCGGATGGCCAGATCGTTCCCGCGCGGTCACTTCCTTACGCTAGATGGCCGACCGCCGCGCCGGCCGGCAAATCCTGCGCACCGCGGGTACCGACGGTACGCTTCCGACCGCGGGGGGAGCGAGGTGTCGATGATTTCCTACGAGTGTGGGATTGCCGATGTGCCGCTGTCGAGCGACACCATCGGGGGTGCCCTTCGGCAACGGGTGGCGGCCAGCGGCGGCCGGCTGGCGCTGGTGAGCCGTCACCAAGGGCTCCGCCTCACCTGGTCGGATCTCGCCGAACGGTCGGTGGTGGTGGCCAGGGGGCTCCTCGCCCTCGGAGTCGAGCCCGGGGACCGGGTCGGCATCTGGGCTCCGACCCGGGTGGAGTGGACCGATCTGCAGTTCGGAACCGCGATGGTGGGGGCCATCCTGGTGAACATCAACCCCGCCTACCGGGCCGGCGAGCTGTCCTACGCGGTGTCGAAATCGGGCGTCAGGATCGTGGCCGCGGTGGCGGGTTTCCGGGACGCCGACTATTTCGGGATGCTGCAGGAGACCCGCGAGCGGTGCCCATCATTGGAGCGGGTGGTCGCCATCGGAACCGACGAAACAAGAACCGGTGGGGACTCCGACCTGACCTGGGCGGAGATGCTCGAGATGGCGGCGGGGGTCAGTGCCGGCGAGGTGGAGGCCCGGGAACGGAAGTGCGGTGCCGACGACCCGATCAACATCCAGTTCACCAGCGGGACCACCGGGAGCCCGAAGGGCGCCACCCTCACCCATCGCAACGTCCTCAACAACGGCGCCATCGTCGGACGCCAACTCGGCTACACCGAGGACGACGCCGTGTGCATTCCGGTGCCCCTCTACCACTGCTTCGGGATGGGCCTCGGCAACCTCGGTTGCCTGGCCACCGGAGCCACCATGATCTACCCGGCCGAGGCGTTCGACCCCATCGACACCCTCGGGGCCATCGCCGAGGAACGCTGTACCAGCATCTACGGCGTGCCGACCATGTTCATCGCCATGCTGAGCCATCCACGCTTCCACGAGTTCGACCTCACCTCGCTTCGCACCGGGATCATGGCGGGTGCGCCGTGTCCCATTGAGATCATGCGGCGGGTCGTCGACGAGATGCATGCATCGGACATGACCATCGCCTACGGGATGACCGAGACCTCACCGGCGTCCACCATGACGAGGATCGATGATTCTCTGGAGGTTCGAACGTCGACGATCGGATCGGCCCTCCCCCACACCGAGATCAAGATCGCTGACCTCACCACGCTGGACCCCGTCGTACGGGGCGAGAAGGGTGAGATCTGCACCCGGGGCTATCTGGTCATGCCCGGGTACTGGGACGACGCCGACGCGACCCGAGAGGCGATCGTCGACGGCTGGATGCGAACCGGGGATCTGGGCACCATGGACGCGGCCGGAAACGTCAACGTCGTCGGCCGGTTGAAGGACATGGTGATCCGGGGCGGTGAGAACATCTACCCCCGCGAGATCGAAGAGATCATCTTCACCCATCCGTCCGTCGAGTCGGTCCAAGTGGTCGGCGTACCCGACGAGCGCTTCGGCGAGGAGCTGGCCGCCTTTGTGATCTCGGTTCCGGGAGCCGAGCTGTCCGCCGAGGAGATCTGCGACTTCTGCCGCCGGCGACTGGCCCGGTTCAAGGTGCCGCGCTACGTCCTGGCGGTGGACGAGTTCCCGATGACCGTCACCGGCAAGATCCAGAAGTTCGTCCTCCGCCAGCAGGCGGTGACCGCCCTCGGCCTCGAGGCGGCCGACACGATCGCCACGGCCTGAGGGTCTTCGGCTCCCTCCGGCGGTACGCTCCGGATCCGACCGATCTGACCCGGACGGGCGGCACGGAAGGGGGCGCATGACACTGGTGAACACGGTACGAGGACCGGTCGACTCCGGGGAGCTCGGATCGACCCTCATGCACGAGCACGTCTTCGTCCTCAGCCCCGAGATCGAGAAGACATCGGCGGAGTGGGACGAGATGGCCGTGCAAGCCGCCGCCGTGCAACGCCTGCGCGACCTGAAGGACAGTGGGATCGACACCATCGTCGACCTCACGGTGATCGGGCTCGGACGGTTCATCCCCCGCATCGTGGCCGTCGCCGGGCAGGTCCCGGACATCAACATTGTCGCCGCCACCGGCGTCTACACCTACAACGACGTGCCGATGTACTTCCACTTTCAGGGGCCGGGCACCCTCCTCGGAGGTGGGGAGCCGATGACCGAACTGTTCGTCAGAGAGATCCGCGAGGGTATCGGCGACACCGGAGTGCGGGCGGCCATTCTCAAGTGCGCCACCGACACCCCCGGGATCACCCCCGGCGTCGAGCGGGTGCTGCGGGCCGTTGCCCAAGCCCACCGCCAAACCGGGGTGCCCATCACCACCCACACCCCGACCCCTCCGGAACCATGGGGGTTGGAACAGCAGCGGATCCTGGCCGAGGAGGGAGTCGACCTCAGCCGGGTAGTCATCGGCCACTCGGGCGGGACCCTGGACACTTCGTACCACGAAGCCGTCCTCGCCAACGGCTCGTATCTGGGCTTCGACCATTTCGGCATCGCCACCTTCTCGATGGCGGAGCGCATCGCGTCGGTCAAGGTGCTGTGCGACCGGGGACACGCCGATCGGATCGTGCTCTCCCACGACGCCATGTGCCATGTCGACTGGTTCCCGCCGGCGCTGGTGTCGGCCTGGAAGGACTGGCGTTGGACCCACATCCCCCAGGACGTCCTGCCCGAGATGCGGCGGTCGGGGATCAGCGAAGCGGACATCACGACGATGATGATCGACAACCCCCGCCGCCTCCTCGAGGGAGGTGAGCCGTACTGACCGGCGATGAGGTCGGCGCCCTGGCCGCCGCCCACCCCGGAGCCACCGCCTGGCGCAACCTGGCCGACGGCTCCGAGTTGACCTTCGGCGACTGGAACGCCCGGTCGAACCAGCTGGCCCGGGGCCTGGCCGAACGGGGGCTGGACCCGGGGGACCGGGTGGTCATCGCCATCGGACCCGACGAGCCGTTTCCGTGGCTCATCGCCTACACCGCCGCGCACCGGGCCGGCGCCATCGCGGTTCCGGTCAACACCCGGCTGGCCGGCCCCGAGCTCGGGGCCATCCTCACCCACGCCGAGCCGGCGGTCGTGCTCGCCAGCGCCGATACCGACATGGTTCTCCCGTGGACCGCGGTACCGGACCAACTGCACGGCCCGCGGGTGGTGGCCATCACCACGGCCGTCGAGGGAACCCTGGATTGGTCGGCGCTGTTCGATCCCGACTCCTCGCCGATGCCCCGGATACCCGGCGGTCGCGGGTCGATGGACATCATGTACACCTCGGGCACCACCGGGGCGCCCAAGGCGGTGATGGTGCGGCACCCCGACCCCGCCGATCGGCCGGCCGACTGGAACGGGCTCGGTTTCATGACCTCCTCCCCGTTCTCCACCACCAGCGGCGCCCTCCTCGTCCACGGGCCGATGCGGGGCGGGCTGAGCGGCTGGTACCAGCCCCGCTTCGACCCCGGTGAGTGGCTGTCGCTCGTCGAAGGGCAGCGCCCGGTGGCCGCGTTCGTGGTCCCGGCCATGGCCCAGCTCATCGTGGGCCACCCCGACTTCGAGCGGGCCGACCTCTCGAGCCTCGCCGCCCTCACCATCGGCGGCGCCCCCATCACCCGGGCCACCTTGCGGCGGCTCGGCGATCGCCTGCCCCGGGGCGACCTCCTGGTCGGGTACGGGTTGACCGAGTTCGGCGCGGTCAGCCGCTCACCGTCGGGTGACCAGGGTCGCCACCGGGGTTCGGTGGGCCTGCCCCTCCCCGGCGTCGAGATCCGGATCGTGGACGGCGCCGGGGTCGGCATGGAGCCGGGGGAGGTGGGCGAGATCACCGTGCGGGGCGCCGAGCCACCCCGCGAGTACTACAAAGCGCCGGGTGAGGAGACCCCACCCCCGTGGCGGGAAGGATGGCTCCACAGCGGCGACCTCGGCTATCTCGATGACGACGGATTCCTCTGGATCACCGGCCGGGCGAAGGAGCTGATCATCCGGGGAGGCCACAACATCGTTCCGAGCGAGGTCGAAGAAGTCCTCTCCGCCCACCCGGCCGTGGTGGAGGCGGTGGTGGCCGGCATCCCCCACGACGTGCTCGGAGAGGATGTGGGAGCCTGGGTCGTGCTGTCCGAGGGCTCCGACACGTCCGCCGCCGACCTCCGCGCCTTCCTGCTCGAGCGGCTGGCCGACTACAAGGTGCCTCGACAGCTGTGGATCATCGATCGGCTCCCCCGCAACGCCTCCGGCAAGGTGGTCAAGAGCCAGCTCGAGATGCCCCGACCCACCGCCCCGTCGCCGGGCCCGATCCCGTGAGCGCCGACAACCCGACGGTGCTCACCGAGCGGATCGGCGCCGTCTGCCGCCTGACCCTCAACCGTGCAGAACGGCACAACCCCCTCACCCCCCGTTGCATCCGCGAACTGCTGGAGGCCGTCACCGACGCCGAACGGGACACCGACGTCCGGGTGGTGGTGATTCGCGGCTCCGGCCGCTCGTTCAGCTCGGGATACGGGATCCTGGCCGAGGACATCGAGCCGGGCGACGCCGATCCGCCCGCCGGCATCGAAGCCGACGCCGCGGCGATGCTGGAGCTGGCGGCTGGCTGGGCCCGGCTCTGGAATTGCCGCCTCCCGGTCATCGCCCAGGTCCACGGCAACTGCCTGGCCGGCGGCACCGACCTCGCCCTTCACTGCGACCTCGTGGTGGCGGCCGAGGACGCCCGCATCGGGTTCCCCCCGGTCCGGTCGATGGGGGTGCCGCCCACCAATATGTGGCTCTACCATCTCGGCCCGCAGTGGACCAAGCGGCTGCTGTTCACCGGCGACACCGTCAACGGCGTCGAAGCCGCCGCCATCGGCCTGGTGCACGCCTCGGTACCTGAAGCCGAGCTCGACGACTACACGCTCGCGCTGGCCACCCGCATCGGGTTGGTCGGGCGGGACCTGCTTGCCGCCAACAAGCGGGTGATCAACGAGGGGGTCGAGCTGATGGGCCGCTCCCAGCTGCAGCGGTTCGCCGCCCTCAACGACGCCGTGGCCCACCGTTCGAAAGATGCCCGGGCCTTCACCGCCCGGGCCGGCGAGGTCGGCCTCCGGCAGGCCGTGCACGAACGCGACGCTCCCTTCGACGGCAGCTGAACTGATCTCCCGGCCTCGAGCACAGCACCGGGTCCTCCGGCCCCATCAGTAGCCGGCCGCCACGTCGACCTGCCCGAGGAGTGGCTGTCCGGCCCGGTACCGGACGAGATTGTCGGCGAAGAGCTGGAAGGTCCGGGGCACCGTCTGAGGCGAGGACCACGATATGTGGGGCGACAACCGCACCCGTGGGTGGCGGTACAGGGGGTGACCGGCGGGCAATGGCTCGGGATCCACCACGTCCAGGGAGGCGGTGGCGATGCGCCCGTCGTCCAGGGCGCGGACCAGGGCGTCCTGATCGACCAGAGATCCCCTCGACACGTTGATGAAGTGGGCACCGGGCTTGATCTCGGCCAGGGCCGACTCGCCGATGAGCTGTTGGGTCTCGGCGGTGGCCGGCGCCGCCACCACCACGTGGTCGGAGCCGGCCAGCACCGACACCAGGCTCGGACTGAGGGTGACCCCGGAGATGGGTGAGGGGCGCTGGCTCCGGCGGAACGCCACCACCTGCATGTCGAAGGCGAGGGCCCGGGTGGCCACCTCGGCCCCGATGGACCCGAGACCGACGACACCGAGGGTCCGGCCGGCCAGCCCCCCGAGGTTGGCCGTGCTCCATTGGCCGGGCGGCCCGGTGATCCATGACTCCGGGAGCCGCTTCTCGAAGGCCAGCATGGCCGCCAGCACGAACTCGGCGATGGCCGGAGCACCGGCGCCTCGGGAACAGGTCAGCGTCCGCTCCCCGACAATATCGAGCGGGAACCCGTCGATGCCGGCCCCGAGGACATGGACCCAGTCGATCCCCGGGTGGAGGGCGTCGGCGATGGCCGGCGCATCGTCGACCAGGGCGACCAGGACATCGGCACGCGCCACGGCCTCGGGACTCGCAGCCGCGACCAGATCCACCCCGGGCAGCATCAGCCGCAACCGGTCGATCATGGCGTCGCCGAAGCGGCCGGCGTGTACCGCCACCGCCTCGTGCCGGCCCTCGTTGTCCATGTCTTCGTCGCCTTTGTTCAATCCTGAGCCGCCTGTAGCCGACGATCCAAGCAGGCTTCGACGAAGGAGAACGGCTGATCGGGCGGGGGCAACTCGCCCCGCCGGGCCGCAGAGATCGCGCTGCAGGAAGTGACCACTGCCATGTGGGTGAAGGCCTGCGGAATGTTCCCCAACTGCTCGCCGGTCGAAGGGTCGACCATCTCGGCGTAGAGCCCGACATCATTGGCCATGTCCAGGAGCTGCTCCATCAGTTCCTCGGCTTCGTCCAGCCGCCGGGCGTAGACCAGCGCATCGAGCAGCCAGAAGGAGCACAGCAGGAAGGCACCCTCGTCTCCGGACAGGCCGTCGGGCGACAGGTAGCGGTGCACGTGCATCCCGTGGCTGAGGTCCCGCTGCACGACGTCGATGGTGGCCAGGACCCGGGGGTCGGCCGGCGCCAGGAACCCCAGCGCGGGGACGAGCAGGGCGGCGGCATCGGCCAGCGGATGACCGGCGGCCTGGACGTACCACCCGTCCGGCGAACCCTCCGAGCGCAACCAATCGGCCACCGCGTCGCGTTCGCTCCGCCAACGGTCGGAATCTCCCTCGAGCTGGCCGGCGTCGGCCAGGCGCACGGCACGATCGAGGGCCACCCAGCAGTTGAGTTTGGAGTGCACGAAGTGGCGGGGCTCGTCACGGATCTCCCAGATCCCCTGGTCGGGTCGCCGCCATTCGCGCACCGTCAGGTCGGCCACGCGGCGAAGAAAGCCGGCGTTGTCCACGGTGAGCTCGCCGCCGGCCCGTCCGAACAGATAGCCGGCCTCCAACAGCTGACCCAGCGAGTCGAGTTGCACCTGTCCGGCCGCCCCGTTGCCGATCCGGACCGGGGTCGAGTCCCGATGGCCACGCAGATGGGCCAGCTCGAGCTCGGGAAGCAGCCGCTCCCCGGTCACCCGATACATGATCTGCAGGTCTTCGGGACGTCCGGCGCCGGTCCGCTCCAGCCAGCCCTTGAAGGCGGCGGCCTCGGCGAGGTAGCCGAGCAGGGCCAGGGAGGCCAGGGTAAGGGTGGCGTCCCGGATCCAGGTGAAGCGGTAGTCCCAGTTCCGCGCCCCGCCGATCCACTCGGGGAGCGAAGTCGTTCCGGCCGCCACCACCGCCCCGGTCGGGGAGTAGGTCAACGCCTTGAGCACCAACGCGGCCCGGTGGACCCTTCGCTCGTGGTCACCCTGATAGGTGCACCGGTCAAGCCACGCCTCCCAGAAGCCCACCGTTTCGGTGAATCGGCGCTGCATGTCGGCCGGGTGATCGCCGCACCCGTCATGCGGCGACCCGCTGACCGCCGGAGTCCAGCCCACTTCGATCCAGGCTTCGTCACCGGGCTCGAGATCCCACTGGGCGGAGATGTGCTGACGGTCGACGGCCAGCTCTCGGCTCGCCCGCACCCACAGCGCATCCGGTCCTCCCACCACCGCCGCCGTCATCGACGAGGTGGCGGTGAACCTCGGGAGCACGGTGCCGTACTCGAATCGAGGCCGCAGGTCCACGGCCACCGACACCGGCCCGGACCGGCAGCGAACCCGTCGAAGCACCGAAGCATGATTGTCGACGGCCGTCGGATTCCCCGGATCGAAGGGCCGAACCGGCATGCAGTCGGTGAGGTCGAGCTCGCCGCCGGCGGTGACGAACGTGGTTTCCAGCACATTCGTCGAAGGCAGGTAGGTCCGGCGGACGTCCTCCACCGGGGAGGAAGGTGCCACCCGAAAATGTCCGGCATCGGCGTCAAGGGTCCGGGCGAACACGGACGGCGAGTCGAAACGGGGGAAGCAGAGCCAGTCGATGGATCCATCGGGGCCGACGAGCGCCAGTGAATGACAGTCGCCGATCATGCCGTAATCACCGATCCGGTTCACGACGCCCCCCGGCTCTCGAGCTGCTGGGTCGGAGTCCTCACTCCGTGCCGAGCCACACCATAGGGACAAGGCGGCCGGCCGCGCCGATCGTCTAACTACCGGTGGACCCGGCGCTCGGCCAACGCCAGTTCCCGGCGTGGTTCGCGACCCGTTGACCGCTCGGGAGCTCGGTCAGTCGGTCGCGGCGGCAGCCAGCCCAAACAGTTCGCCGAACCGATCGACCCCCATGTGCCGGCCTTTCATATCGGCCACCGCCTCGCGGCCCAGGATCTCGTCCTGCCCCGGGAACTGGCCGGCACCGCCCTCGGGCCCGATGGGCACCACGATGCCGACGCCCATCGACTCGTACTTGGCCAGGTCAGACCCGCCTTCGATGAGCGCGTTGATGTTCTCCACCACGGTGGCCGCCTCTCGACCGGCGAAGGCGGCCATCTTGGCGTCCGCCGTCGACAGATCCCCGATGGCGAACACCGTTGTCTGGCCGGCCACCTGGAGGGTGGGGCCCACCTCGATGAAGCCGTCGGAGCGACGGGCGGGTAGCAACTCGTCCCCGAGGTAGTCGCTGTTCGGCACGACCCCGAAGCAGCGGAACCAGATGTCGGCGGTCACCTCGACTCCGCCTTCAGTGGTCACCGAGAACGTCCCCAGCTCCCCGGGCTCGGTCGGCGGGGCGTCCCGCAACGGGCTGCCCAACAGCACCTCCACTCGGAATTCGGCCAGCTGGTTCAGGAGCTCAGCCTTCAGTTCTGACTTGAACGGGCCGCTCAACACCTCGCCGGCCACGTCGAGCAGGACGATCGACTTCTCCGGCCAGACGTGGCGTATCTCCCCCGCCAGTTCGATGCCGACCGGGCCCGCCCCGAGCAGGAGGACCCGATCCGCCTCCGACAGCGCCCGATGGACGGTACGGACCTGCTGGTGAGCGCTCTCCGTATCGACGAGGTCGGTTTTCGCCGGGAACGGGTAGTAAGACCCGGTCGCCAGCACCACATAGTCAGCGGTGATCTCCTCTCCCGATGCCGTCTGCACCCGGTGCGGGTCCACGACTACCGCACGGTCCTGGACTACCCGGCCGTGGGTGAGGAGGCCGTCGTAGGGGAAGAAGATCCTCGGCAACCAGGTCGGATCCACCAGCGCCCGGAGGGCGGCGATGTTGTGCAGGAACGCCTGCTTGGGCTCGACCAGCACCACGTTGGTCGTCGCATCCAGGGCCTTGGCCACGGCCACACCGCCATAGCCGCCGCCCACCACCACCACCGTCGGCTTGCCTGCCTGCTCGTTCCCGGTCATCTCGTCCGACTCCTTTTGTCCGGCGCGGCCAACCCACGCTCCCTCCTACCATTCATATGCTATACAGATCATCTTGTCAACCGATCATCTAGGGAGCCAGGTTTCCTGGCGGCAGAGCCCGTATGCTGGGTGGGTGACTGACGTCGGGAATTGCGGAGAGAGCCAGGCGATGGTGGGGGGCTGTGACGACGCCCTGGTGGCGGACCTCGGATGGGGGCTGGGCATGGTGTTCCGGGCCTACGTCACCGCCGCCCACACCGCGGTCGCCGATCTTCCCGGCGGCCCACGCGGCTACCAGGTGCTTTCCGCCGCCGTCCTCGGCACCGTCAACAGCCAACTCGCCCTGGCCCAACACCTCGGTGTCGACCGCACGGTCATGACCTACCTCCTCGACGACCTCGAGGCGGCCGGCCTGATCGAGCGCCACCCGGATCCCGCTGACCGGCGCGCTCGCCGGGTGGTGGCCACCGACAGGGGCACCAAACTGCTCGTCGCACTGGACGATCGCCTCCGCTCGGCGGAGGCACACCTGCTCGCCCCCCTGGACGAGGCGGAACGCAAGACGTTTCGCGCCCAGATTCGATTGCTCGCCACCCAGCTCCATGCCTCCGACCCGCCCGACAATCCCTGCCAGCTCGCCGAACAGGTGAACGCCGACCTCCCGCTCCCGCCGAGCGGTACTGCTCCGATCATCGGTTGAGGGAGGCCGGGCCGCTCATCATTCCGCTGGGATGCCGGTTACGGGATCAGGATTGCTGCAGGGGCGCCGGTTTCGGGATCAGGATTGGAGCAGGGCGGCGAGGGATCGTGGATCGGTCAACACCCGAGGATCGAGTGGTCGGCCGTCGAGAACGGCGGCCGGCGTGCCTTGTGGGTCCTGCCGCTGGAAGGCCGGCTCCATGCTCAACACCCAGGCCTCGTAGCGGCCTTCCTTGACGCCCGAAACGTAGTCGGGGCCGGCGAGGCCGACGCGTTGGCCGAGCCCCAGTAGGTCTTCGGTGGCGAATCCGCCAGTTCCCTCCGGGGGCTGTTCGGCGAACAGTAAGGCTCGTAGCTCATCGAATCGGTTCGCCTCGGCGGCGAGCGCCAGGGCGTTGTCCGCACGCACCGACTCGATGCCCAGGAAGCACCGCATCCGGTATTCGATGGCGACGGCCCCCGACTCCCGGGCACTTCGCAGCACCTCTCCGGAGATCTCCTCGAACTGCCGGCAATAGGGGCACTGCGGATCCTCGAACAACACCATCCCCCGGGGCGCAGCTCCGCTCCCGAGGAGCACACCGCCTTCCGGGGTGTGAGCGGAAGGCGACGGGATGGATTCGGCGGACCCCACGGAACCGTTCTAGTCGCGACATTGTCTCCGATGTTCACCTCTCGATGGATCCTCGAGTTGCCTCGGGTGTCGGGCGGCTTGCTACCCGGCTGGGCAGGTCGGAGCACCGGTAACCCCGGCCGGTCCGGCGTTGGTTCCCCGGTGGAGGGGATCAGTCTTCGGGAAGAGCCGCGAAGTCACGCTTGGTTTGTCGGTACCACCCCATTCCGGAAATGGGATGCTTCCACCGACCCTTCATCGCTTTCAGAGCCGGCCCGTGGGCTTCGTCGCCGGCAGCGACCATTTCCTTCAAATGGCTGTCTTCGGCCTTTATGACCTCGTCGGCGGTAGCTCCCTGGATCTGGAGATCACAGGGTCCCCCCAATTGCTTGCATGTCATGGTTTTCACGAGTCTGCTTCCCTTCTTGGTATTCAGTCCGCGACCCACGTTGACGACAGCGGGCCTTGATTGTGAAACGAACGATCGGTCCGGCCAAGACGGCGCCGGTGGCACCGCCGCCCACCACGGTCAGCGATCATCCGCGGCACCTCGCCCGGTCCGGGAGCCGCGTATACGGACGACGTCCAGGGTCGCCAGCACGTCGGGATCGGCGATCAACTCGATCTCCCGCACCAGGCCGGCCTCGACCTGGAACACGAAGGCGACCTTCACCGTCCCGGCGCTGATCCAGGCGGCGCCGAGTTCCCCGTCGATGGCGACCGGCGCCGCCCCCTTGGCGCCGTTGAAGCGGGCGGCCACTGCCGCTGCGCCGTCGTACACCAGATCCGTGCCCATTTGTCGTCCGACCAGGTCGGGGCGCATGACGGCGTCGGGCGCCAGCAGCGACAGCAGGGCGGTGAGATCCCCGCCGCGGGCTGCCGTGAGAAACGCTTCGACGACGCGACGGCTCTCGGCCCGGGCCGACTGAGCTCCGACCGGCTCCGGTGCGCCCTGCACCTTGCGCCGGGCCCGGCTCGCCAGTTGGCGCACCGCGGTACCCGAGCGCCCCAGGACCGCGCTGATCTCGTCGAACGGATATCCGAACACGTCGTGCAGCACGAACGCGGCTCTCTCGGTCGGCGCCAAGGCGTCGATCACGACCTGCATGGCTCCGCCCACGCTCTCGGCGAGCAACGCGTCGGTCTCCGGGTCGACGGGCCCGGGGTCGGCCCATGTCTCGCCATCGGCTTCGGACCGGGGCCGTCGCTTGCGCAGGTGGTCCAGGCACAACCGCGTCACGACCGTCGTCAGCCAGGCCGGGAGATCGTCGATGTCGTCGGTGCGGGAGAACCGCAGCCAGGCCTCCTGGAGCACATCGTCCGCATCGGCCGCCGATCCGAGTATCCGGGTGGCGATGGCGATCAGGCGGGGGCGCTGGGCCTCGAAGTCGGTCACGTCCGTGGTGGTCATATTCCTGTCGGTAGGAGCCATACCGGTATGACGTACGCCGGCCCCGAGATGTGACCCGGACCGTATCCCCCGGGGCAGTTCGGAGTCCCGGCAACCACCCCCAAACGCCCCCAACCGGGTCGATCAGGGAAATTCGCAGCGCGCTCGGCAGGATTCGAACCTGCAACCTTCTGATCCGTAGTCAGATGCTCTAATCCGTTGAGCTACGAGCGCTCGATGCCCGGTCAGGTTGCCAACCGGGACAGCGGGCCATCATATCGGCTCGAATCGGCCGACCTCCTCACGGAACCAGGAGCACACGACCGAACGCCTGGCGGCTCTCGATGTAGGCATGGGCTTCGCCGGCTTCCTCCAGCGAGAAGCGCCGGTCGATGACGACCCGGAGCCCACCGGAGGCGATGTCGTCGAGCAACGCCGCGATCATGGCGTGGGGGCGGGGGCTGAGGAACAGCTCGGCGCCCAGGAAGTACCCGACCAGGGATTGGTTTTGCGCCCGCATCGTCGAGATGTCCAACATGGACGGGGTCTCCCGGCCGGCATCCCCGAAGGTCATACACCGGCCCCGGTAGGCCAGGCACTGCAGGCTCTTTTGGAGGGTCGAGCCTCCGATCGAATCCACGATGACATCGGCTCCCCGACCGTCGGTCAATTCCCGCACCGCCACCGCGAAGTCGACCGCCGCGTAGTTGATGCCGTCATCGAGCCCGAACTCACCCAGTCGGGAGAGCCGCTCGTCACTCGACGCGGTGGCCAGCACCCGGGCGCCGGCCCGCTTGGCCAATTGGATGGCCGCGATGCCGACACCGCTGGCCCCGGCGTGGATGAGGGCCGTCTCGCCGGGCTGGAGACGCCCGAACTCGAACAGGCAATCGCTGGCCGTCCCGAACGGCACCGGCACGGCGGCGGCCTCTTCGGTCGACAGCCCGTCGGGGATGACCCAGCAGAACGACTGGCCGGTGGCCCGCAGCTCGGCGTGGGAGCCGTTCAAGCCGGTGGTCACCACCCGGTCCCCGACGGCAATCCCGGTCACCTTCTCGCCGATGGCCAGCACCGGCCCCGCACACTGGTAACCGACGATGTGCGGGGTGCTGGTGAGCAGACCCTGCAGCCGGTTGAGGGTGTCTCCGCCTTCGATGCTCACCGCTTCGACCCGGATGAGGACATCTTCCGGTCCGATGATCGGATCGGGGACCTCCTCGTAGCGGAACACGTCGGGACCGCCGGTCTCGTAGTACACGGCTGCTTTCACGGGCTCTCTCCGTTCTCTCGTGGCCAAGTGCATGGGATGACGATGACCAGGTCTACCCGTCGGCAATGGCCGACCGATCGTAGGCCTCGGATAGGCTTCGCGGCCGCACGTCGCACACCGCACGCTCTCTTGGAGGATGGCATGGCCGCTGCAGCCCCGCTCTCGGGTATCCGGGTGATCGAATGCTCTGCCCTCGGGCCGGCCGCCATCACCATGCCCCTGGTCGACCTGGGTGCCGAGGTCATCAAGGTGGAACCGCCCAACGGCGACTACATCCGCGAGATGACCTGGCCCATCGTCGAGGGGGTGTCCCTGATGCACCTCCACATCAATCGGGGCAAGCGCAGCATCGTGATGGACCTCCGCCAGGCGGAGGACGTGGCCAGCTTCAAGGAGTTGGCCAAGACGGCCGACGTGGTGGTCGAGGCCATGCGTCCGGGCGGGCTCGCCCGGCGGGGGGTGGGATACGACGACCTCCGGAAGATCAACCCCAAGGTCGTGTTCTGCACCATCTCCGGCTACGGGATGACCGGTCCGTACCAGAACCTCCCGGCCCACGGGGTGGCCTTCGACACCTGGGCCGGCATCGTCTCCCCCCAGGTCAACGAGGAAGGCTTCGCCTATCTCCCCGAGCACGCTTCGATGGGTATCCACGCCGGTCCGCTGTTCGGCGCCCTGGGGATTCTGGCCGCGGTGATCCGAGCCAAGGAAACCGGGGAGGGATCGTTCCTGGAAATCGCCCAGTCGGACGCGGCGGCGGCCATGGACTGGTACCGCAGCGAGACGTGGCGCGCCTATCAACGACCGGAATCGGAGGTCACCGGGAACAAAGCCGACAACTACGAGCGACGGGCCCCGGGCACCGCCGGGATGATCGAGGGAGTCCGCTACCAGGTCTACGAAGCCAAGGACAACAGGTACATCTTGTTCATGGCCTCCGAGCAGGCGTTCTGGAAGAACTTCTGCGAGGCGGTCGGGCGGGTCGACCTGTTCGAGCGGTGGCCCGGGTCCAAGTACGCCGACCACGCCCGCAACAACACCGAACTCCGCACCGAGTTGAAAGCCATCTTCCTGACCAAGACGGCAGACGAGTGGATCGACTTCGGGGTGACCGCCAACTTCCCGGTCAGCCCGGTGAACACCCCGCAGACCATCGCCGACGATCCCCAGTTCGAGGACCGGTTCCACTGGTTCCCGGCCAGCCGGCTCGGCGCCGACCAGCTCCCCACCCCGCTGAAGTTCGTCGACGAGGAGCTCCCGACCCCTACCAAGGCACCGACCGTCGGCCAGCACACCGACGAGGTGGTGCGAGACGTCCTGGGGTGGGATGACGAACGAATCGCCGAGTCGCGCCGGCGCGGCGGCCTCGGGGGATCCAAACCCTGAGCGTTTAACCGGGGCCAGACCCCGAATCTGACGGGGCGTTAGGATTCGGGCCATGCCCTCACCCAAGACCCGGGTCCCGGCCGTGGACGGTTGGTTCACCCTCGATGACACCGCCCCTGCCCTGCTCGGGAGCAAGTGCACCTCCTGCGGGACCTTCGCCTTCCCCAAGGAGACCTTCTTCTGCCGCAACCCGGAGTGCCAGAGCACCGAGTTCGCGGAGACCGAGCTGAGCCGCACCGGCACGATCTGGTCCTATACCGACGCCTGCTACCAGCCGCCCCCGCCGTACGTGGCCGCCGACCCCTACCTGCCCTTCTCGATCGCCGCCGTCGAGCTGGCCGCCGAGCAGATGGTGGTAATGGGCCAGGTGGTGGCCGGCGTCACCGTCGACGATTTGGCCGTCGGGACCGAAGTGGAGATGGTGCTCGACACCCTCTACGAAGACGACGAGAACGAGTATCTGGTGTGGAAGTGGCGGCCGACCACCGCGACCGGGTCTGAGGAGGTGTCCCATGCCTGACGACAGGCGGGTCGCGGTGTTGGGTGCCGGCATGCACCCCTGGGGCAAGTGGGGACGAAACTTCGTGGAGTACGGCCTGGCCGCGGCCGGGGACGCCCTGTCGGACGCCGGCCTGCCCTGGACCGACGTCCAGTACGTGTCCGGTGCCGACACCATCCGCAACGGCTATCCCGGCTTCATCGCCGGCGCCACCTTTGCCCAGGCCCTGGGCTGGACCGGGGCCCGGGTGTCGTCGTCCTATGCCGCCTGCGCCTCCGGGGCCCAGGCGGTGAGCAACGCCAGGGCCCAGATTCTGGCCGGACTCTGCGATGTGGCCCTGGTGGTCGGGGCCGACACCACCCCCAAGGGGTTCTTCGCCCCGGTCGGCGGCGACCGGAAGGACGATCCCGACTGGTTGCGGTTCCATCTGCTGGGCGCCACCAATCCCACCTACTTCGCCCTCTACGCCCGGCGGCGGATGGAGCTGTTCGGTGCCACCGAGGCCGACTTCGCGGCGGTGAAGGTGAAGAATGCCCGCCACGGTCTGGAGAACCCCAACGCCCGCTACCGCAAAGAGGTCACCGCCGACGAGGTGCTCGCCTCCCCGATGGTGGCCGACCCGCTCCGGCTGCTGGAGATCTGCGCCACCTCCGACGGCGGGGCGGCGCTGGTCTTGACCAGCCTGGAGTTCGCCCGCCGTCACGCCGGGTCCAACCCGGTCGTCACCATCGACGCGGTGTCGACGGTGACCCCCCGCTATCCCCAGACGGTGATCGAGATGCCCAACTTCTCCACCGACTCCGCCGCCACCGTGTCCACCCCGGGCCCGACCTTCAAGCAGTCGGTGGCCCTGGCCGCCTACGAGGAGGCCGGCATCGGCCCCGAGGACATCGATCTGGCCGAGGTCTACGACCTGTCGTCGGCACTCGAGCTCGACTGGTACGAGGACATCGGGTTGTGCAAGGAGGGCGAGGCCGAGCGGCTGCTCCGCGACGGGGACACCACCATCGGGGGCCGGGTCCCGGTCAACCCCAGCGGCGGGCTCTCCTGCTTCGGCGAGGCCATCCCCGCCCAGGCCATCGCTCAGGTATGCGAGTTGGTCTGGCAGCTACGGGGCCAGGCGGCCGGACGCCAGGTGGACGGGGCCCGGGTCGGCATCACCGCCAATCAGGGCCTGTTCGGCCACGGATCGTCGATCATCGTGGCCTCCTGACGACTACGGGACGACCAGCACGATCTTGCCCAGCTTGCCGCCGGCGGCGAACCGCTCGTAGGCGGCGTTGGCGTCCGCCATCGGGTAGGTGGCGGCCACGGGCACCTTGATCTCCCCGGCGGCCAACCGCGGCAGGACGCCGGCCTCGACCCCCCGGGCCACCTCGGCCTTCTCCTCCACCGTCCGGCCCCGCAGGGTGGACCCGGTGAGCCGGACCCGCTTCTGCATGATCGCCAGCAGGTTGACTTCGACGTTGGCACCGGCTCCGACCCCGATCACTACGATCCGCCCCCCGACGGCCATCGCTCCGAGGGCGGCGGCCACCCCCGGCGCGCCGACCAGCTCGAGCGAGACGTCATAGGGGCCGCGCTCCGGCACCTGGTCAGGTTCGATGACTTCGTCGGCACCCAGGGCCCGTACCGCGTCGTGCAGGTCGGGATTCCTGACCGAGCCCACCACCCGGGCACCGGCGGCGTGGGCGATCTGCACGGCGGCGGTCCCCACCCCACCGGCGCACCCGGAGATCAACACCCGCTCGCCGGCGGTCAGGCGGGCCTGGGTCATCAGGGCGTCATAGGCGGTGAAGAACACCTCGGGGAACCCGCCGGCTTCCTCCCAGCTGGTCGAATCGGGGACCGGGAGGACGAAGGCTTCGGGGACGGTCAGCAGTTCCGCCTGGGCCCCGCCGCCGACGATGGACATGACCCGGTCACCCACCTTGAAGCGGGTGGTGCCCGAACCGGTACCCACGACCTCCCCGGCGAACTCCATCCCCGGGATGTCCGCCGGCCACCCGGGGGGAGCCGGGTAGAACCCCTGGCGCTGCATCAGGTCGGCCCCGTTGATGCCGGCGGCGTGCACCGCCACCAACAGCTCGCCGGGAGCGGGGGCGGGATCCGGTCGTGAGGCCCAGACCAGTGAGGTGTCGACGAGGGTGGTTGCCTGCATCGTGCCACCCTACGCGCAACGCCCTAGTCTGGATCCCGTTCGGCCAACCTGTCCACCGGTCCATCCTCGAAGCACCAACCGAGAGGCCTTCGCATGACGACCGAGATGACCAGTCCGACCTCCGGTGAGGTGCTCCACCTGGTGTTGGCCCACTCCGCCCGCAACTTTCTGCTCAACGACGTCGGGACGATCGGCAATCTGGTCGACCCGGCCGATCAGGCGGTGGTGAACCCCGTCTCGGCCGCCACCGCCAACGGCGCGGTGTTGACGCTCGCACCGCCGAGGCGACGGACCAACGAAACCGATCGGGTGCATCAGAGCCGGGTGGCCATGCGCCGGATCCGTTCCAACCTCCGCACCTTTCGACTGGCCGTCGACCCGGGATGGAGCACGGCTCTGCGGGCCGAGCTGTCCTGGTATGC
Organism: Acidimicrobiales bacterium; assembly: GCA_035551535.1. Lineage (GTDB taxonomy): Bacteria > Actinomycetota > Acidimicrobiia > Acidimicrobiales > RAAP-2 > DASZIT01. Next base: position 54,268 of record DASZNG010000146.1, read on the forward strand.
GCGGTGCCTGGGGGAGTCGAGAGATCTCTATGTGCTCCGGGACATGCTGACCGTCAACGGCCCGGTGCTGCTGGAAGAGTCCGAGCTGAAACCCATCGTGGACATCGTCGACCAGTCGATCGCCGGAGCCGGTGCCCGGGTCGGGGTGGCCCGGAGCGGCGACCGCCATGCCCAACTGGTGGACCACGTCCGACTCCTGCGGGACACCCCGCAGTTCACCGACAAAGCCCGGCGGCCGGCCGTCGAGCTGATGCCGACGCTCCTTCACCGGGCCTGGCTGGATGTGCGGGGAGCCGGCCGGACGGCCAGGAAGGACTCGTCGATCCAGAATCTGCACAAGCTGCGCATCCGGCTGAAGGGCCTTCGCTACGGTTCCGAGACGGTGGCGGTCGTCGCCGGAGACCCGGCCCAGCGGATTGCCCGAGCCGCGGAGAAGCTCCAGGGGAAGCTGGGTGACCTGCTCGACGCGACCCACTCGGTCGAATGGCTGCAGGCAGTGGCGGATAGCCATCCCGAACTGGCTCCCGCCACCGAGAGCCTGATGGTCGTGCAACGGGCGGCGGCCGTGGTCACCCGCCGGGGTTGGAAGGGCGACCTCAAGGACGTCGAACGACGTTGGCGGAAGTGGCAGGGATAACCCCGCTCCCCGCACCGGCGAGAACGCCAAACTCTTCACAACCGTCGGCGAGCTCCAGCCCGATGATCGCGTGCCCTCGGCTCGAGCCTTCCCACTCGACCCCGGTGGAGACGCAGAACTCGTTCTGCTCGGAGTCCGACCTTCTGACCCACCGGGTTCCCCCGAAGCTCTGCACGCCCTCGTCGATGCGATGAGCGCCGAGTTCCTGCGGCCGGTCGACCTCGGCTCCGATGTCGTCAACCACAATGTCGAGGTGCATGCGGTTCTTGCCGGCTTTGGATTCGGGGACGCCCGGGAGGAGAAGCGGCGAAGCGATCCCGGTCTTGGGAACCAGCACAGTCGAGCACGAGTTCCACGGTGGCCTGGTGTCCCATTGCCTGCCTCCAGGTCGGCGAACCACTCGGTCAGCGACGATCAGGGTACGGGCCGAGCCAGCTCGTCCCTACGAGTCGGTCTCGGTCACCGCGACGTGATCGGTCTCCCATAGCTTGATGCCGCCCAGGATCCCGGCGGTATTGTCGACGATGGTGACATCGTCATCGAGGTCGTCCCGGACCAGCCGGCGGGAGTTCCCCCCGCCGATGTAGAGGTGGTCGAAGAACATCAGGGCCCGCATGTTCCTGATCGCCTTCTGGACCCGACGGTTCCAGCGTTCCTCGCCGATCTCCTTGCGGGCGGCCTCCCCGATCTGGTCGTTGTAGGTCTCGCCCTTCCGGAACGGCTGATGGGCGATCTCGAGGTGGGGCATCAACCGGCCCTCGTAGAAGAGGCCGGATCCGAAACCGGTCCCCAGGGTCATGACGAACTCGAGGCCGTTGCCGCTGACCACCGCCGCGCCCTGGACGTCGGCATCGTTGGCCACCTTGGTGGGCATGCCGAAGGCTTCGGTGAGGGCGGTGGTCAGGTCGAAGTTCGACCACAAGGCGGCGAGCTCGTCGTCCACCGCGCTGCCCGGACCGTGTTTGCAAGAGAAGTGGGGGGCGGAGAGCACCAGTCCGGCCCGGACCATGCCCGGAAACCCCACCGACGCCCGTTCGGCCTTGGGCAACGGTGCCACCAACTTGCCCAGGGTGGTCACCAGCTTGTCGGGCGGGATCGGGTAGGGGGTGGGCACTTTGACCCGGTCGGCGACCATGGCCCCGTCGGCGTCGAGGACCGAGGCCTTGAGCCCGGTCCCGCCGACGTCCACCGCCAGGGTCAGCGGGTGGTGGGGGTTGGGGGTGATGGTGGCCGGAGGCTCGGGGTCGGGCGGCTCGTCCGCCGGCGGTGGCTGGTCGTCGCTCATCCCCCTACGCTACGCCGCTCGAGGGGGGTAACGTCATCCTCCATGCACGATCAGCCCTGGCCAGGGGACGCCTGCTCGCTCATCGACGCCTTCCGTTCCGGGACCATCAGCCCGCTCGAGGCCCTGGAGGCAACCCTCGCCGCCATCGACGCATCGGAGCTGAACGCGTTCACCCATCTCGATCCCGACGCCGCCCGGGAAACCGCCGCCGGAGCCGATGTCACCCTGCCGTTCGGCGGGGTCCCGGTGGGCGTCAAGGAGCTCGAAGCCGTCACCGGGTGGCCGTATACGGAAGCGTCGTTGGTCTACAAGGACCGGATCGCCCACCACGACACCACCCAGGTCACCCGCCTCCGGGCCGCCGGCGCGGTCCTGGTCGCCCAGACCGCCGCCCCCGAGTTCGGCGGGGTCAACTTCACCCACTCCAAACTCCACGGCACCACCCGCAACCCCTGGAACCCGGAACGGACTCCGGGTGGCTCCTCGGGGGGATCGGCCGCCGCGGTGGTCGGGGGGATCCTGCCCATCGCCTCCGGTGGCGACGGCGGGGGGTCGATCCGGATCCCGGCCGGCTACAGCGGACTGCTCGGGCTGAAGTCGACCTTCGGGCGGATTCCCAAGGGCCCCCACACGCTGCAACCGCCGTTGACGGTGGTCCTCGGGTGCATGGCCCGGTCGGTGCGGGACACCGCCCGCTGGTTCGACGCCTGCAACGGTTTCGATGCCCGCGACACCCTGAGCCTCCCCCGGGTCGAAGGGTGGGAGGCCGGGCTCGGGTCCTTCGACCTGGCCGGCAAGCGGGCGGTCGTCTCCGTCGACCTGGGAACCGCCATCGTGGAACCCCGGGTGGCGGCCATGGTGCTCGGGGCCGCCGAGGCGCTGATCGTCGACGCCGGTCTCGCCCGGGTGGACGTCGCCGTGCAACTCCCGAGGGGAGGTCTCGAGTGGGCGATGTCCAATCTGGTCGGGTTGGCCGGCGATCTCGGCGATCGCTATCCGGCTTGCAACGACGATCTCACCCCGGAGATCCAGCTGGGCATGAACCTGGCCACCCACGGTCTCAACCTGCAGACGGCGGGGAAGACCGAGATGTTCCGCATCGACATCAACGAGACGATGGCCTCGATCTTCGATCAGGTCGACTTCGTCCTCGCCGCCACCAACCCGGATGTCGCCTTCGCCGCCGCCGGTCCGATGCCGACCACGGTGGGCGACATCGATCTGATCGCCGAGTACGGCTTCGAAACCGCCCTCAGCAACAACGGGTCACTGACCATCCCGGCCAACCTGACCGGCCATCCGGCGGTGGCCATCCCGGTCGGGCTGGTCGACGGCCTGCCGGTGAGCCTGCAGGTCATCGGCCGCCACCACCAGGAGCAGCTGCTGCTCGATCTGGCCCGGATCGCCGAGCGGGAGCGGCCGTGGCCGCAGGTGGTGCCGTGAGGGTCGACCTCTGGGTCCCGACCGTCGACCCGTTCTCGACTCCCGAGCTGCTGGCCACCATCGGCCGGGAAGCCGAGCAACGGGGCATCGGCACCATCTGGGTCGGCGAACACGTGGTGCTGTTCGACGACTACGCCTCCGAGTACCCGTACGCGGCGGACGGCAAGATCCCCGCCCTCCCCAACAGCGGCCTCCTCGAACCATTCATCACCCTGTCGTTCTTGGCCGCCCACACCGCCACCGTCCGGTTGGGCACCGCCATGGTGCTGCTGCCCCAGCGCAATCCGGTGTACACCGCCAAAGAGGTCTCCACCCTCGACTGGCTGTCCAACGGGCGGGTCGACCTCGGCGTCGGGGTCGGCTGGCTCGAGGAGGAGTTCAAGGCGGTCGACGTGTCGTGGCCGCGGCGGGGCAAGCGGACCGATGAATATCTCGAGGTACTGGAGACCCTGTGGTGCGATGAGCGGTCGGCCTACGAAGGCGAGTTCTACTCCCTCAACGAATGCGCGATGTTCCCGAAGCCGATCCAAAAGCCGCACCCCCCGATCCACATCGGCGGCGAGAGTGACGCGGCCCTGGCCCGGGTGGCCCGGGCCGGCCAGGGCTGGCACACCTTCAACCGGAAGCCCGCCGACCTGGCCGAGCCGCTGGCCAAGCTCGACGGCCTGCTCGAGGGCCAGGGGCGGTCCCGGTCGGACATCACCGTGACCGTGTGCCCCTACTTCTTGCCCCTGGACCCGAGCATCGCCGAGCAGTACGCGGAAGCCGGTGCCGATGCGGTCGCCGCGCTGCTGCTGCCGCTGGGCACCGACGAGGTGGCCTCGGCGCTGGACTCCCTCCAGCCGATGCTGGATCGGGCCGCCGCCAGTTAGCCGCGCATGGTCACCGGGAGGGACGCCAAGCCCCGCAGCACCACGTTGGTCTTGTAGGTGAGGTCGTCGGTGGCCAGGGCCAGATCCGGAGCCCGGCGCACCAGCGTGGTCAGTGCCACCTGGGTCTCCATCCGGGCCAGAGGGGCGCCGAGGCAGTGGTGGATGCCGAAGCCGAACCCCAGGTGGTTGTTGGGCGTCCGGCCGACGTCGAATCGCTCCGGGTCCGGGAACTGGTCGGGGTCGTAATTGCCGGAGCCGATCAGCAGCATGGCGAAGTCACCGGCCCGGAGGGTGACCCCGGCGATCTCGATGTCCTCGAGCAGGGCCCGCCCGGTGAGCTGGATCGGCGACACGTAGCGGAGCATCTCCTCCACCCCGCTCCGGGCCACCCCCGGATCGCTCCGGTAGCGCTCGCATTGATCGGGGTGCCGGAGCAGGGCCACGGTGCCGCCGGAGATGAGGTTGACGGTCGTCTCGTGCCCGGCCACCAGCAACAGGATGCAGGTGGACAGCAGCTCGGCCTCGCTCAGCACCGTGCCGTCGTCTTCGACCTGCACCAGCCCGGAGAGCAGGTCGTCGCCCGGTGACCGCTTGCGGTCCGCCAGCAATTCGAAGAAGTACTGGGCGAACTGCAGGGCCGCCTCCCCCCGTTCGGCGATGACCTGGTCGGTGAGCAGGAAGTCGGGATCCAACCCCCGGGCCAGTGCCGAAGACCAGACCTTGAAGCGATCCTGATCGGCCAGCGGGACGCCGAGCATGTCGCAGATGATCCGGACCGGCAGCGGGTAGGCGAACGCCTCCAGGAGATCGACCCGGTCGGCGTCGAGGGCGTCGTCGAGGAGCTCGTCAACGATGTGCTTGGTGCGGGCCCGCAACGACTCGACCACCTTGGGGGTGAACGCCTTGGAGACCAGCCCCCGCAGCCGGGTGTGGTCCGGCGGGTCCCGGAACAGGAAGGGGCGCATCTCCCGCATGGCCGCGGTCATCGGGTCGTCGGCGGCCGGCGTGGCCCGGAACTCGGCGGTCACCCGCTCCGGATCGATGAAGTTGCCGTCGGCGCTGGTCCGCCGATCGCGGAGCAGGGCCAGGCAGTCGGCGTGGCGGGCGAACACCCAGAACCCGAGCTGGTTCCGGTGGACCGGCGCCCGCCGGCGAAGGTCGGCATGGAGCGGGCCCGGGTCGGTGGCCCACCTCGGGTCGAACGGGTCGAACACCGGTTCGGCGGGCACCGGGTCGGAGACCGAAGCCGTCACCAGGGGTCGTCTCGGGACGACGCCGGTCCCAGCAGGGTGGGATCCAGCCGGAGCTCACGGCGGGCCATGGCCTCCCAGAACCCGGCGAAGCCGTTGCCGTCGTGGTTCTGGAAGAACGACCGGGCCGGCTCGGGGAGCGGCCGGCCCGAGCCCACCGCGGCCACATGCCAGGCGTTCCGGCATCGCTGCTCGAGGGCCACCGCCCGCTGGTGGGCGGCCCGGATGCTCGAGCCGAGCACGAACACCCCGTGGTTGGACAGGAGGGCGAGGTCGGCGTCGCCCATGGCGGCGATGGCCCGGGCCGCGGAATCCGGGTCGTTGACCGGCCCGTCGTACTCGTCCACCAACACCAGTCGCCCGCCCCCCAGGGCCGAGCTCTGATCGTGGCAGGTCGGGACCTGCCGGAGGTCGGCCCAGACGGTGCCGAACCGGGGATGGTTGTGCACGGCCACGGTGACGTCGGGGCGGACCCGGTGGAGGGCGAGGTGCAGGGGGATCCCGAGCGGCACCGGCCACCGCCCGTCCACCAGGTTGCCGTCCAGGTCGATGCGGATGACGTCCTCGGGCCGGATCTCGTCCCACAGCAGCAGCCACGGGTTGCACAACAGGGTGCCGTCATCCTGTTTGTAGGTGATGTGGCCGGCCAGATGGTCGTCGTACCCCTCGCGCCACAGGGTCCGGGCCAGGAGCACCAACTCCAGTTCCGGGGTGAGCTTGGGCAGCAGTTCGGTCATGGCAGACAGACCTCGGGCAGCGGCCACCGGTAGAGCCAGGCGGCGTTCTGGTGGGTCATCTTGCGGAGGTCGTCCACCGGCAGGTGACCCCAGGCCTGATGGATGACCTCCTGGGTGTCGGGCCAGGTGGAGTCACCGTGGGGGTAGTCCACCTCCACCATCACATGGTCGATGCCGATCCGGGCCCGGGTGTCGATGGTGGAAGGGTCGTCGATGGTGCAGAACCAGAAGTTGCGCTGGAGCACATCGGCCGGCCGCTCGGTGCCCCCGGCGAACTCCTGGCCGTACCCGGAGCGGTCGACGATGTTGTCGAGGCGGTCGAGGAGCATGGCCACCCACCCGATGCCGCCTTCGCTCATGGCGATCTTGCTACCCGGGAAGCGGGACGGGAGTCCCGACCACAACCACTCGGCACAGGCGGTCAGCGACAGCTGGCCGAACAGGGTGGCCCCGAGGGCGACCATCGGCGAGTCGCCGGGAAGGTCGCCGATGCCCGACGAGCCGACGTGCAACGAGATGACGGTGTCGGTCTCCTGGCAGGCGGCCACGATCGGGTCCCAGTAGGAGGTGAAGACCGACGGCAACCCGATCTTGTGGGGTCGCTCGGGCAGGGTCACCGAGCGGAACCCCCGGGCCGCGTTGCGACGGATCTCCTCGGCGCCGAGTTCGGGGTCGGACAGGTTGGTGATCCCGCCGGGGATGATCCGGTCGGGGTACGGCTGCCACCACGCCTCGAACATCCAGTCGTTCCAGGCCCGGGTGACCGCCGCCCCTAGCTCGGGATCGGACGCCCCCGAGAAGACCCGGCCGCAGAACCCGGTGATCTGCGACGGGAAGTTGAGCGAGGCCCACACCCCGTTGATGTCCATGTCCCGGATGCGTTCGTCGATGTTCCAGCACCCCGGCCGCATGTCCTCGAACCGGGTGGGCTCGAGGGTGACCGCCTCGGGCCGGCGACCGGCCACCGCGTTCATCCCCACCTGGGTGTAGCGCTGACCGTCGAACTCCCACAGCTGGTGCCCGAATTTGTTCTCCACCACTCGGGGCGCGAGGTCCTGGAACCGGGCCGGCAGCCGGCCCTCGAACATGTCCGGCGGCTCCACCAGGTGGTCGTCGACCGAGATCACCGTGTACCGCCGGATCCGCGGCTCGGGATCCGGCAGCAACCCGACCCCGGAAGTTCCCCCCTGTGCCATCTGGCTCCTGACCGGCGCACTCGCGAACGGCGTCTCCGGCCCATGATGCTGGCCGATCCGCACCGCTCCGGTGGGCTCGTCTCTTCGCGGAACCCCATGTTGGCCCACCCGACGGCCGGATGGTAGTTGAGGGCCCCGGACAGCGATGCGGGACACCGGCAAGGGCCTTCCTGGTCGTCGCACGCTTACGAACCGGGCGCACGGCGGCGACCTCCGGGTTATGCTCCGACGCGGTTGCGTCCGTGGGACACGACCCCACCCGTCGTGCGAGGAGAATCCCGATGTCGCCATTGTTCAGTCGCAACGACGACAACCACGCCGACAAGGATGCTTTGCAGGCCGAGGTGGACCGACTTGACTCGCTGCCGTTGCCCGAGCTGGCGGCCGAAGTGATGACCAAGGGATTCGGACCCGGCGGCCAGGAGGCGGACAAGGACAACACCGTCACGGTCGGCGGGCCGAACATCAACGCCGGCGTCACGGTCGGAGCCATCGCTCCGGACTTCGTTCCCGGCAATGCTGACGAGGAGCTCCGTATCCGGCGGGACAGGCTGGTCGCCGAGGGCATGCAAGCGCTCGAGCACGCCTCGCTGGTGCGCGGTCAGCTCCATACGGCAATGGGTGGCCTCGACTACACCGTCACCCGGCTCGGACGTGCTGCCTTAGAAGGCAACTCCGTGGCGCAGGTCGTCGATGGGGGAAAACCGTAGCCGTACAAGGGGATCCATGGTGAGGCGCAAGAGTCAATCGGCACCCAAGCGCTACGACGACCGCATCGCCGTGGTGACCGGGGCATCGTCGGGAATCGGGCGCCGGCTGGCCCTGGACCTCGCCGCCCGCGGGGCCACGGTGGTGGGACTGGCCCGCCGCCACGAGCTGCTCGCCGAGCTCGAGAAGCAGTTGCAGTCATCGACGCCGTCCAGCTCCACCCGGGTCTGTGATGTCGGAGACACCGAGTCGTACCAGCTGGCCCTGACCGAGATCGAAGACCGGCACGGGCGCATCGACGTGCTCATCAACAACGCGGGCATCGAGGGGCTCACCCCGGCTGCGGAAGGGATGACCCCGGCATACCGAGCGATCTTCGATGTGAATTTCTTCGGCGTGGTCGCCGGCACCCTGGCGGTGATGCCGGGAATGCTGGCCCGGCGATCGGGGATCGTCGTCAACGTCTCATCCGACGCCGCCCGGGCTCCCGAGCTCGGCCACGGAGCCTACGGCGCATCCAAGGCGGCGGTCGCCGCCTTCACCGAGTCGGTGGCCCACGAGGTCGCCGCCCGGGGCGTTCATGTCCACGTCCTGTATCCGGCCTGGGTGCCGACCGCCATGGGGATGTCGGGGTTGGATGACGGAGGAGCCCTGCCGCCCCGGCCCGTCCGCCGGACCGAGTCCCAGGTGTCGGAGCTGGTCCTCGGCCGCATGGGTGGACGGCGGATGGAGATCAACGCCTCCGCGCTGCCGATGTTGGCCCCGATCGGGCGCAGCCTCGCCCCGATCTCCTATCAGCGGGCCATGCGTCATCGAGCTGACGACAGCTGACCCGGGCACTCGCGACCCGACGCCCGGGCGGCCAGCCCCGGATCGTCGAAGAAGGTGCGGAGGCGCAACCAGGCCGGCGGCAGCCCGCCGTAGACCAGGACGCCCTCCCCCGGCGGGATCCGGCGCAGCGCCTGCGGGGGTGCCAGCCGCCGGCTGGACGGTGACCGGGTGGTGGTCGGGCCGCCGTGGCCGCCGGAGGTGAACGCCGGCAGCAGCACCTCCTCGTCCCCGATCAGATGGCTGGCGTAGTCGAGGGTCGAGGGATCGGAGATGCCGGAGAGGAAGACCTTGGCCCGGTGATTGTTGACCACGGTGGCCGATCGGGTGCCGTAGCGGGCGGTGATCTGGGCGAGATCGTGCCAGATGCTGACCAGCTGGACCCCGTGGCCGGCGGCGGTGGCCGCCATCGAGTCGAGGTCGGAGAGCGGAGCGATGTTGGCCGCCTCGTCCAGCACCACCAGCAGTGGCGGGTCGAGCGCCCTCCCGGTCCGGGTGACCGTGTCGTAGACATGTTCGAGCACCTGGCGGAGGACGGCGGTGAACAGCGGGCTCAGACGCCGTTGATCGTGGGCCGGGGCGCAGAGGTAGAGGGTGTTGGGGCCGGAGACCAGCCGGGACGCCTCGATGTCCGGGTGGTCGCCGATGGCGCCGTCCGGGGCGTCACCGAACGGCTCGAGGATGGTCTCGGTGGTGGTGTAGATCGAGCTGCGCTGGCGCTCCTCCTTGCCGAACAGGGAAAGGGCGGCGGCCACCGCCTCCGGAACTCCGGCGGCGTAGAGGAGTTCGAGGACTTCGGACTCCTCTTGGGCGTCCACCCACCTGACCACGTCGGTCATCTGCCGGCCCCCGACGGCCGCGGCAAACAGCAGCGGGGCCAGCATCTTGGTGGCGGTGGCATACCAGAAGTCACCGTCGCCCATGGTGCCGGCCGAGGTCTTGCCCACATCGGTCATCGCCGACGCCACCCGCCGGGCCCCGGGCCAGCTCCGGGCGGCAGGCAGCGGCGACCAACCGGCGGAGGGAAGTCCGGTGGCCCCGGAGGGATCGAAGCAGGCCACGTGGCCGCGACGGCGGCGGTAGGCGAGGGTGTCCCCCACCAGATCCGCCTTCACGCTGGTGGCGATCACCGGTCCGTCCCACTCCAGGATCGACGGCACCGCGAAGCCGCTGGTCTTGCGCGACTGGGTGGGGCCGAACACGATCACCGACTGCCGCGGCTCGGCGGCCAACAACCGCTTCCCCGACCACCCGAGCACCAAACGCCCGGCGATTGCCGGCTTCGCCGGGGTCGCGCCCCTTCCACCCGTGCGCCCCGCCATCAACGACCGCAGGTCGCCGGGACGAGCCCATCGGGCGTCGGCCGGGCTCGGCCCCCGCCCGCCCCGTCTCCACCGGTCACGGCCCGTCGACGTCCGGAGGTGCCCGGCTGCCGGCGTCGGCGGCGAGAACCCGGCGGTCCGGCCCCGGGCCGGATGCGGGTGGTGACGGCCGACGAGACCGGCCAGAGCGAATCCCACCAGTCCGACCAGGGTGCCGGTCACCGTCGACACATTCATGGCTCGTGCCGGCGATTCGGTTCGCCGATCATGGCGGCGTCGGTGTCGATGAGGTCCCGTTCGCTCGACGCCAACCGGTGTTCGACCAGAAACGACCGCCGCCCCACCTTCCACAGCGCCAGGCCGCGACGCAGCTGGGTGACCAGTGCCGCCTCGGTGGCGGTGAGGCCGAGCAACTCGCCGGTCCGCTCCACCTCCCCGGGAGACTGGGCGTAGACCACCCGGGTCTCGGAGTCGGCCAACAGCCCTTCGGCCAATCCCACCTGCTCGGAGTCACTGGCCCCGACGGAACGCAGATCCGACATCCGGTGGAGCACGGCGATGTTGGCGATGCCCAACGCCCGGGAGAGCTTCCACGATGCCTGCAGCCACCGGGCCACCCCGAGATTGGAGAGAATCGCCCAGGCCTCGTCCACCACCACGATGACCCGGTGCCGGTGCTCGGCCACCACCGCGTTCTGGAGCCAGGCGGTGGCGCAGGCCATGAGGACGCCGAGGGCGGGCGAGTTGTACACCGCCGCCAGGTCGAGCACCACCATCGAAGCATCGAGCCGGAGGCCCGGGGTGGTCGGCCCGTCGAACATCCCCCGGAGGTCCCCGAAGACGAGACGGCGGAGCTCGAGGGCCACGTCCCGTCCATCCTCCATCAAGGTGGGCGGATCCGTCCGGAGCTGGCCGGCGGCCTCCGGGCTCGGATCCAACAGCGACTCGACGACATCGGGAAGCGTCGGGGCCCGCCGGTTGGCGGCCGACGACCGCCGGGCGGCCTCGGTCAGGGCGGCGTCGATAGCGGCCCGCTCTCTCGGCACCAGGTTCCGACCCAGGCAGGCCACCGCCAACGACACGGTCAGCTCGATTCGGCGGCGCCCGACCCCGTCGCCGGGGTCCGGGCCGTGGTCGCCACCGCCGGTGTCGAGCGGGTTGAGCCGCACCGAACCGCCGGGGCGCAGGGCTACCGGCACCACCCCCCAGGCCCGGGCCAACGGCCCGTACTCGCCCTTCGGATCAACCACCCACGCCCGGCGGCCGAACACCGCCTGTCGCCAGAGGTACGACTTCACGAACGAGCTCTTGCCCCGGCCGATCTGCCCGAACACCACCATGTTGGGATTGGTGATCAGCCCTTTCTCGTAGAGCACGAACGGGTCGTAGACGAACGACCCGCCCAGCACGTCCCGACCCACCAGGACCCCCTGATGCCCGAGACCCGCCTCGATGGCCAGCGGGTAGGCGACGCTCAGATGCCGGGTGGTGGCGACGTGGGCGGGCACCCTCGGCATCGGCGCCCTCATGTCAGACCCCGGCCCAACGGCAGGGTGCAGGCGAAGGCCACATCCTGCTCGCCGTAGAGCAAACGGAGCTCCATCCGGGTCTGCCCGGCGGCCTGTTCGATCGACCCGCAGGCGTCGCGCAGCTCCTCGGGGCCGTCGGCGGTGACGGTGAGGTATCCCGAGAACCGGTACTGGGCGTGGCCGTCGGCCAGCTCGACGTCGCGGTGCTCGGCCCCTTCCTTCTCGCGGGTCTGTCGGGCGGTGACCAGGAACCCGCCCCGTCGTCGCAGTTCGCGGTCGGCGATGTCGGCCGTCCGGGCCTGGGCCACCTGTCGGGCGGCCCGGATCGGGCTCACCGGCTCCATCACCAGCGAAATCGACCGACGGAGGGGGGAGAAGAGCAACGGCCCCAAAAAGTCCGGGGTCACCTCGATCCGGGGCCACTCGGCGATCCAGTAGGTGGCGTGCCAGGTGGCATCGACGTGGACCGAATCCCAGTGCGATTCGACGACCATCGGCCAGGGCCACCCCGACGACGAGCGGCCCTCCTCCTCCGCGGCGTGGTCGAGCACCGGCCCCGACTCCCGGCCCCTCCCCCCGACCGAGCGCAACGGGGCGGAGGTCTCCCGCATCACCGAGGCCAGCGCCCGGGGCCCGAGAATCCCCTCCACGGTGGCATCGGCTTCCTCCAGGTGGCGTCGCAGCGCCACCGCTTCCCGCCACAGCACCGTGGCCGCTCCGGCGTCGCCACCCCCGGATCCCCGGATGGCCCGCGAGGAATGGGCGGTGTGGATGGACAGGGCCAGCAGCACCCGATGCCGACGGGTCACCGGCGCCGACTGGTCGACCAGCGACTGATACGAACGACCGGGGGCGGTCTCGATGCCCAACTCGGCGTGGGTCAGTTGATGGCCGCGTACGGCGCTCCCGTCGTCGGGCAGGCAGGACTCCACCCACTGCACCCGGTGGACGGCCGATCCCTCCCGGGCCATCGACGCCAGCACCCTCGCCCAGGCGGCGATCCGAGAGTCCTGTTCCACCGGTCCGAGCAGGGCAAAGCTGTGCCCCTCCACCGCCAGCACCGCGGTGGCCGTACGGGCCCGGGCATCCATCACCGCCCCCGCCACCGGCCCGCCGGGGTGGTCGCCGACCGTTACCGGTTCGATGCGGAGGCCGTCGAAGACTCCCGGTGGTGGCCGGTCACGGCGGCCGGCAAGACGAGCGGCGCCAACGGTCGGTGGGCGGTTCGGTTGGTCGGCCAGATCCACCTCGGCCAGGTGGCCGAGCCCGGGGGCGCGGGAGTGATGCCGGTGCCCGCCTCGCAACTCGGCCACCAGCCAGCGGACGACCAAGGGGAACCACTGCTCACCGGTCCGGCCCCGCACCGGCCAGCACGCCACCGCCAGCCCGACGCCGGCAAACACCAGTGCCCCGAGGACGCCCACCACCGAAGGATGGGAACGGAGGGCGAGGACCCCGAACACCAATCCGGTAGCCACCGACCCGATCTGCCCGCCCCGCCATCCGGCGATCAGGCCCCGCCGCTCGAGGGGGCCGAACCGGTAGCGCATCCGTTCGGTGCCCAACCGGCCCTCGGGCACGGTCACGGGGTCGGTGTCGGTGGCGGGTCAGCGCTCGAACCGGAGGTGAGGGCAGGAGGGGAGGCTCCGCCGGACGGTGGTTCTTCGGACGGCCCGCCGGCTTGGGCCAGGTGGTCGTAGACCGAGCCGGCCTCCGGATGCGGGCTGCGCTTGGGCACACTCGCCCCCGGCGGGGTGGCTGTCCCGATCCGCCGCCTTTCCAAGGACGAGCGGCCGAGGTCCGGGGGGCCCGATCCCGAGCCGGTGTCGCCGTCCTTCGCCCCGGCACCGACGCCACCGGGACCGCCCGCTGCCTCCGCGGCGGACGCCACGCCGCCACCGGCGGAAGCCAGGGCCAGTCCGACCTCGCTGGTCCCACCGCTGGCACCGTCGGCCGCCACCCGCATGGCGTGCTGAGCCAGGGTCCGGGGCGGGCCGAGCGCGGTCTGATAGGTGCGGCGGCCGGCCCCCTCGAGATGGCCGACGGCTCCCGCCTCCAGGAACGGCAGCAGCCGGAAGAGGGCCCAGGGAGCGAAGGCGGCCAACAGCAACAGGGCCGCGCCTCCCAACACGTCGGTGAACCCGGCCTGACCGGCGGCCGGCCGGGCGGCGGACCCGGACCCGGCCGGCGTCGATCCCGAACCCCCGGCCAGCGCCCCGGCGGCCAGGCTCAGCACCGAGACGATCACGAACTTGCTCAGGATCAGGGCCACCAGGGTGTCGACCAACCGCCGGCACCAGTGGGCGATGGCCGGCCAGGCCAGGCTGGCCAGGGCCAGGGGCAGGAACAGCACCGCGACGTAGATGGCCGCCGAGCGGATCAACAGCTCCACCCACAGCAAGAAGGCGCCGAACACCACGGCCAGCCCGCCCATCAACACCACGAACGTCGGCGTCGCCGGACCCCCGGTGGCCGGACCCGACAACGCGGCGATGGTGGCACCGAAGAAATGGTTGGTGTCGAGCCCGGCTCCCCGGGCGACCGTGGCGCTCATCGAGTCGGTCAGGGCCAGCCCGAGTTGGACCAGCTTGACCGCCACCGCGGTCAGCAGGATGGCCAGCGGGACGTTGACGGCCACGGAGCGGATCAGCAGGGATGCGCTCTGGCGGTGGATGGCCTGGATGACCCCGAGCAGCAACAGCGGGACGATCACCACTCCGGCGAGCCCGGCCATGGTCTGGAAGTGGCTGGCGAACCACGAGGCTCCGAGGTCGACCGAGGTGGTGGTGTCCAGGAACGAGCCGATCTGACCGAGCAGCCACACCCCGCCGGCCGACACCCATCCGGCAATGGCGTCGAGCACGCTGGACACCCCGAACCCGGCGACCTGGCTCGCCGCTGCCCCGGCGATCCCGCCGGCGGCCTGACACACCGGACCCAGGCCGGCGGCGCCCAGCGCCCCGGCCGCCGATGGACAGCCCAGACCCGGGATCGACGGGATCCCGATGGCGGCCAACATCTCAGTGGACCCCGAGCCCGGCGTTGTAGAAGAAATTGACGATGGACGGGCCGGCGCCGATCAACAGGGCCGCCAATCCCGAGATCAGCACCGCCCGCCGGCCCACGTAGGTCTGCTGGTAGTTCTGGGCGTGGGAGCCGAGCGCCCACGCCGCGGCACCGATCACCAGCGCCACCAGCGAAAGGGCCAGGGCCCACCCGTCGAGGCCGTTCATCAGGTTCTGGAGGACCTGCCCTCCCGGCAACTTGCTGGTGTCGGGCTGCACCTGGACATCGATCAACCTCCCGAACGCGGCGTCAGCCAGCGAGGCGAGGTGGGGCACGGCCCCCGCCGCCGACGCCGGAGCGGCCGAGGACGGGGAAGGGGAAGGGAACGGACCGAAGGGAGCGAAAATGAGCATGCTCACCAACCTAAACCACCTTCCATGCTGATTCAATATTTTTCATGTTATTTCTTGCTCACAATCACCCACCCCGGCGCCGTGTCGTGATTCGAGGCGCAGGCCTGCCATGCTGGGAGCGTGAAGCCGTACGTCATCGGATACATCGTGATCGGGGCGGTGGCCGTCATTGCCGTGGTGGTGGCCGCCCGGCTGGGGCGCCGGGCCGGGCGCCGCAGCCTGCAGCAACGCCTGACCGCACTGGCCAACCGGCTGGGGGCGGTACCCCCGGACGACGGGGGGGTGGAGCCCGTCCTCAGCCACCTCGAAAAGGTGACCGGGGAGGCCGCCGAGGCGGTCAGCGAGGCCAGCTCCGACGCCATCCGGCTGCGCCGGGCGCTCGACACCTTGCCCCAGGGGGTGATCGTCTGCGACGAGAACGGCGAGGTCGGGTTCCGCAACGCCCGGGCCGGCGCCCTGATGAACAACCGTCACGGTGACGCCCTGGCCGCCCAGGCGGTCACCGAGTTGCTCGAGAACGCCTGGCACAAAGGGTCGGATGAGCGCACCCTCGACCTCTACGGCCCCCCGCGTCAGACCTTGACCATCGGCACCCGGCTGATCGACGACGGTCGCCGGCCACTCGGGGTGATCGCCATCATCGAAGACGTCTCCGAGCGCCGCCGTCTCGAGGAGATCCGGCGCGACTTCGTCGCCAACGTCAGCCACGAGCTGAAGACTCCGATCGGGGCCCTCGGCCTCCTGGCCGAGACCCTCACCGCCGAGCCCGACCCGGCCATCGCCCAGCGGCTGGCCACCCGGATCCACACCGAGGCGTTCCGGGTCAGCCGGATCATCGACGATCTCCTCGACCTCAGCCGCATCGAGTCGGAGGAAACGCCGCCGCGGGAGCCGATCTACATCAACCTGGTGATGGCCGAAGCCGTCGAACGGGTCAAGGCGGCCGCCGAGCAACGGCGGATCACCATCGAGATGGACGAGCCCGACCCCCCGATCCACGTCATCGGGGACCGGCGCCAGCTGGTGTCGGCCATGCACAGCCTCCTCGAGAACGCGGTTACCTTCTCCTCCGAGGACGGGGTGGTGCGGGTGGCCGGAAGCCAGGTCGACCAGGATGTGAAGTTGTCCGTGGCCGACAGGGGTGTCGGCATCCCCGCCCGCGACCTCGAGCGCATCTTCGAACGTTTCTACCGGGTGGACCTCGGGCGGAGTCGCGAAACCGGAGGCACCGGTCTCGGATTGTCCATCGTCCGCCACGTCGCCCATAATCATCAGGGCCGGGTCGAGGTCGACTCCCGCGAGGGCGAAGGATCCACCTTCACGCTGGTCTTACCCCGGCCTCCCGAGTACTCGGCCTGAGACCCGACCCTATGACCGCGGACACATCGCAGACCAAGGTGCTCCTGTGCGAGGACGAGGAGTCCTTCGTCGACGCGCTGGTCATCGGCCTGACCCGGGAAGGATTCGACGTCACCGTGGCCCGCGACGGGGTCGAGGCGCTCCGGATGTTCGATCAGGAGTCACCGGATCTGATCCTGCTCGACCTCATGTTGCCCAAGCTGTCGGGCATCGACGTGTGCCGTTCGATCCGGGCCCGGTCGACGGTGCCGATCATCATGGTCACCGCCAAGGGCACCGAGATCGACACCGTGGTGGGCCTCGAGGTCGGCGCCGACGACTACGTGGCCAAGCCCTACCGGCTCCGCGAGTTGGTCGCCCGGATGCGGGCGGTGCTCCGGCGGACTCCGGCCGGCGATCACGTCCGCAGCTCGGATGGCGACGATCCTGAGGTGCGGCCGGTTCTCGACGCCGGCGGCATCCGGATCGACCCCGACCGCCACCAGGTGTCGGTCCGCGACGTGGACGTCCATCTCCGGCGCAAGGAGTTCGAGCTGCTGTCGCTGTTGATCGAGAACTCCGGCCGGGTCCTGACCCGCGACGTGCTGATCGACCGGGTCTGGGGCTCCGACTACTACGGGGACACCAAGACCCTCGACGTCCACATCAAGCGCCTGCGCAACCACGTGGAGAAGGACCCGTCGTCACCCACCCTCATCACCACCATCCGGGGGGTGGGCTACCGGTTCAACGCCTCCGCCGACTGAGGCTCCGGACCGAGACTCCCGGTGGCAGCAGCTTCAGGCCGCCGTTGAAACCGCCCGGCCAGGTGGGCGTGGA
>DASZNG010000147.1:0-2671 GCA_035551535.1 Acidimicrobiales bacterium
GCCGGGCGTCGCTGGGGGTTGGCCGGGCGTTCCACCGCATCCGGTTGACGCCCGGGTCGCCCAGTCTGGGACGGCGACCACCACGAGTATCCTTGGTTCCTTATGCCTCTGGAGACCCGTGACGACATCCGCAACGTAGCCATCGTGGCCCACGTCGACCATGGGAAGACGACGCTGGTCGACGCCATGCTCTGGCAGTCGGGGGCCTTCCGGGCCAACCAGTCGGTCAACGAGCGGGTGATGGACTCCGGTGACCTGGAGCGGGAGAAGGGCATCACCATCCTGGCCAAGAACACCGCGGTGCTCCACGGTGGGGTGAAGATCAACATCATCGACACCCCCGGCCACGCCGATTTCGGCGGCGAGGTGGAGCGGGGCCTCACCATGGTCGACGGGGTCCTGCTGCTGGTCGACGCCTCCGAGGGGCCGCTCCCCCAGACCCGATTCGTGCTCCGCAAGGCGCTCCAGGCCCGGCTCCCGGTGGTGCTGGTCGTCAACAAGGTCGACCGGCCCGACGCCCGCATCGAAGAGGTGGTCCACGAGGTGGAAGAGCTGTTCCTCGACCTCGACGCCGACGAGCACCAGATCGACTTCCCCATCCTCTATTCCAACGCCCGGGCCGGGTGGGCGGCCACCGAGCGGGGGGTGGTGGGCACCGACCTCGAGCCGCTGTTCCAGGCCATCCTGGAGAGCATCCCCGCCCCCGAGTACGACCCCGACGCCCCGCTCCAGGCCATCGTCTCGAACCTGGACGCCTCCCCCTACCTCGGGCGCCTGGCCATCTGCCGGATCCGCAACGGGGTGCTCCGCAAGGGCTCCACCGTGGCCTGGTGCAAGCTGGACGGGACCATCGAGCGCACCAAGGTCACCGAGCTCTTCATCACCGACGCGCTGGACCGGGTCGACGCCGCCGAAGCCGGGCCGGGCGAGATCGCCGCGGTGGCGGGCATGGCCGAGATCACTATCGGCGAGACCCTGGCCGATCCCGACGACCCGAAACCCCTCCCGGTCATCACTGTCGACGAGCCCAGCCTGTCCATGACCATCGGGATCAACACCTCGCCGCTGGCCGGCGCCGACGGTTCGAAGGTCACCGCCCGCCAGATCCTCAACCGGCTCGAGGCCGAGCTGGTCGGGAACGTCTCGCTGCGGGTCCTCCCCACCGAGCGGCCCGACACCTGGGAGGTCCAGGGCCGGGGCGAGCTCCAGTTGGCGGTGCTGGTGGAGACCATGCGGCGCGAGGGGTTCGAGATGACAGTGGGAAAGCCCCAGGTGGTCACCCGGGAGATCGACGGCAAGTTCCACGAGCCCATGGAGCGGGTGGCCATCGACGTGCCCGACGACTACCTGGGGGTAGTCACCCAGTTGATGGCCCTCCGGAAAGGCACCCTGGTCGAGATGGTCAACCACGGCACCGGGTGGGTCCGGATGGACTACCGGACCCCCGCCCGCGGCCTGGTCGGCTTCCGCACCGAGTTCATGACCGAGACCCGGGGCACCGGCATGCTCCACCATGTCTTCGACGGCTGGGAGCCGTGGCACGGCGAGCTCAAGACCAAGCGGAACGGGTCGATGGTGGCCGACCGCCGGGGGATGACCACCGGCTACACCTTGATGAGCCTCCAGGAGCGGGGGATGTTGCTGGTCGGTCCGGTCACCGAGGTCTACGAGGGGATGGTCATCGGCGAGAACGCCCGGGACGAGGAGATGGACGTCAACCCGATCAAGGAGAAGAAGCTGACCAACGTGCGGTCGGCCACCGCCGACGAGGCCATCCGGCTGACTCCCCCGCTGCTGCTCTCCTTGGAGCAGGCGCTGGAGTTCATCGCCGACGACGAGTGCGTCGAGGTCACCCCCAAGGCGGTGCGCCTCCGCAAGGTCATCCTCGACCAGGCCGTCCGCGGCCGGCTGCGGAGCCGGGCCCGCAACCCGAAGTAGCCCACACCCGACGCCGACGGTCGGATTCTCGGCTCCGAGTCGGCTCCGGGTCGGCTCCGGGTCGGCTCCGAGGGGAGGGCTCGAACCTCCAACATCTGGCTCCAAAGGCCAGCGTTCTGCCAATTGAACTACCTCGGATCAGCCCGCCCGATGGCGAGAAGGAACCCCCTCCAGGCTAGGCGATCGAGGCTCCGGGTCGGAGCCGAAGGGCGCGTGGATCCGGGTCGTGCCGCCGGATCCGGGGGTTGCGCCAGTAGGCTCCGGCCCTGATGAGGGTGCTTGTGGTAGATGACGACCCGGCGGTGAGCGGGGCGCTGCACCGAGCCTTGCGGCTCGAGGGCTACGACGTGTCATTGGCCAACGACGGGCCACGGGCCCTCGAAGAGATCGCCGTCCGTCCGCCCGACGCGGTCGTCCTCGACATCGGCCTGCCGACCATCGACGGGCTCGAGGTGTGCCGGCGGCTCCGGGCCGCGGGCGACGACACCCCGGTCCTGATGCTGACCGCCCGCGACGCCATCAACGATCGGGTCCAGGGCCTGGATGCCGGGGCCGACGACTATCTGGTCAAGCCGTTCGCGCTGGCCGAGCTATTGGCCCGGCTGCGGGCGCTGCTGCGCCGGCGCAGCGACGACTCGACCGAGACCCTCCAGTTCGCCGACCTCAGCCTCGACCCGTCGAGCCGGGTCGCGTCCCGGGGAACTCGCGAGTTCACCCTCACCCGGATCGAGTA
>DASZNG010000148.1:0-3929 GCA_035551535.1 Acidimicrobiales bacterium
ACACGAGATCGACGGGCGATAGGCACGTACCGGGCTCTCGATGTGGATGTGGAGGTGATGACATGAGGCGAGAGTCAGGTACCGGCTCGAGCGACCCAGGACTCATGCCCGATTGAGCCGGTGGAACATCGGCTTCTGGGATTTGAACAGACCGGGGAACTCGGCGTAGAGCCGGTCGTAGACGGCCCGGTTCCGGACATCGGGTCGATAGGTTGCCTTCACCTTGACCAGCGAGTGCACCTGCTCGGCCTCGATCGCCCCGAGGGCCATGCCGGCGAACAGGGCGGCGCCCCGGAGGTTGGCGAAGATGGGATCGGCAACCTGTTCGACGGTGCGGTCGAGCACGTCGGCGTGGATCTGGCACCACAGGTCGGAGTTGGCGCCGCCGCCGATGATCCGGATGGGTTCGAGCCGGCGCCCGGCGAACTCCTCGACGGCTTCGAACAACCAGCGCGAGTTGTAGGCCACCCCTTCGAGCACCGCCCGCACCAGGTGGGCCTGGGTGGTGCCCAGCGACAAATTGTGGAACCCGCCGCGGGCGGAGTGGTCGTCCACCGGTGACCGCTCGCCGGCCAGCCACGGGGTGAAGAGCACGTCGCCGCTGCCGGCCGGCGCGGTGGCGGCCAGCGTGGTCAACTCGTCGTAGCTCGGAGTGCGACCGCCGAGCCCGTCGGCGGGGGAGAGCACGTTGTCGGCCAGCCACTGGAGGCAGGCGCCCCCGGTCTCGTGGTTGTTGGCCACCAGGTAGTGGTCGGGGGTGACGCCGGGAACCGTGCCGATCTGGCGGATGGCGTCGGTCTTCTTGGCCGGCACCGGGCACGAGATCCAGGAGGTGGTGCTGATGGCCAGGTGGGTCTGGTAGTCGGTGACGGTGCCGGCCCCGACCGCCGCCGAGTGGAGATCGGGGGTGCCGGTCACCACCCTGACCCCGACCGGGAGGCCGAGGGCGGCGGCGACCTCGGGGAGTACCTCGCCGATGACCGCGCCGGTCGCCACCAACGGGGGGAGCTTGTCGGCGGGCACCCCGGCCGCCCGCACCAGCACCGGGTCGTAGTCGAGAAGATCGAGGCGCCGGTTGTCGGTGAGCCAGGCGCCGGCCATCGACGCATGGGAGGCAGCCGCGACGCCGGTGAACCGCATCGACAGGTAGTCGACCGGCTCGAGGTACCAGCGGGCGGCGGCGGCCACCGCCGGTTGGTCGTGCTCGAGGTGGAGGATGTGCCCGATGGGGTCGGCCCCCGCGGTCGACGGCGCCCCGCCGGTGCGGCGGATCCACCGGGTGATCGACACCGGGGAGTAGCCGGCCACCGGACCCCCGATGGCCCGGCGGCTGTGCGGCCCGCCCCGGGTGTCCATCCACATCACACACGGACCGACCGGATGGCCGGCGGCGTCGACGGGAACCGTGCTGGCCCACTGCCCGGTGCAGGACACGGCCACGATCTGGTCGGGCGGCACCGCTCCCGACCCGACGCCGCCCCGGGCCGCCTCGATGATCAGGCGCCACCAGGCCTCGGCGTCCTGGATGACGCCGCCATCGGGGAGATGGTCGGTAGCGACGGGGACGAACCGGCTCCAGGCGACCACCCCGTCGAGGGAGACGAGGCCGACCTTGGGCCCACCGGTGCCGATGTCGATGGCCAGCACGAAGCGTCGGGCCAGGGGGAGCGGGTCGGGCATGGGGTCAAGCTACGCGACGCTCGAAATGGCTGCCGACCTCCCGAGGCGGCGCCGACTCAGACGGTGCGGGCGGTCTGCGACCGAATCCGCAACGCCTGGAATACCAGATTGGCGGCCAGGCATGCCCCCGCCCCTTCGCCGGCCCGGAACCGGAGGTCGAGCAACGGCTCCAATCCCAGCCGGCCGAGGACCGCGGCGTGGGCGAGTTCTCGGCTCACCTGCCCGGCGACGAGGTGGGATGCGGCCGCCGGTTCGATGAGCACGGCGATGAGGCCGGCCACCGAGGTGGCCAACCCATCCAGGAAGATCGGGGCCCCTTCCTCGGCCGCCCCCAGGGTGACGCCGGCCAGGAAGGCGAACTCCGGGCCGCCCACACCCGCCAGCGCGGTGAAGGGCTCGGCGGCTTCGATCCCGTGGACCCGGCGTGTCCGGGACACGCCCTGGGCCACCACCGTCCGCTTCCGCTCGATGACCGCCGAGTCGGCCCCGGCCCCGAGACCGACCACCTCGGTGGCGTCCAAACCCAGCAGCAGGGCGGTGAGAGCGGCGGCGACGGTGGTGTTGCCGACGCCCACCTCGCCCAGCGCCACCGCCCCCCGGGCGGCGATGCGTTTGCCTTCGGCCATCCCCTCGTCGACGAGTCGGCGCGCCACACGGTCGTCGAGGGCGTCGTCGTCCCGGAGGTTCCCGGTGCTCCACCCGGCGTCGAAGACCTCGACGCCGAGGCCGGCCCCGGTGGCCGCCACCGCGCCGAGGGCCAGACCGGCGCGGGCGGCGCTGAGCACCTCGGCGGTGACATCGGGATCGAAGGCGCTGACCCCCAACTCGACCACCGGGTGATGGCCGCCGACGAGCATCAGGGTTCCCCCCGACAGACCGGCGTGACCGAGGGCCACCACCCGGTCGACGGCCCGGTCGAGCACGCCGAGCGAACCCAGCGGGGTGAGAAGGTCGTCAGCCGAGTCCCGGGTGGCGACCACCGCCCGCTGGTCCGGCGCCCGCAGCTTCGAGATGGGTGGCTCGGGTTGGTGCTCGTCGGCCGTCCATCGTTCGCGCATCACCACCCCGGTGAGCGGTAACCGCTTCGACCAGCCCACCCGTTCCAGCCCGGGGTCGGGTGGCCGTTCGTCGGGCCATCCGAGGCACAGCCAGCCGAGCGGCACCACCTCGGCCGGGAGGTCGAGGAGCGAGGCGAGCTCGTCGGGGGGGAACAGGGTGACCCAGCCGACCCCGAGCCCCTCGGCCCGGGCCGCCAGCCACAGGTTCTCGATGGCACAGATGCACGACCACAGATCGGCGTCGGGGAACGTACGCCGACCGAGCACCCCGGCCGCCGGCGCCCGGCGGTCGCAGCACACCACGATCCCCATCGGCGCCTCGCGGATTCCCTCCAGCTGGAGGTCGAGCAGGTGCCGCCCGGCCGCCGGGGTCAGGTCCTTGGCCTGGGCCAGCCGCTCCTGGTCGGCGATCCATGCGGCGCGGTCCCGGGTCGACGGATCGTTGACCAGGACGAACCGCCAGGGTTGGGAGTGTCCCACGCTCGGGGCGGCGTGGGCGGCCTCGAGAATCCGGGTGACGAGTTCGTCATCGAGCGGGTCGGGCCGGTAGCGGCGGATGTCGCGCCTCGAGTGGATCGCCTCGTAGAGCCCGCGGCGGGAGTCGTCGGCGAGCCGCCAGGCATCGGTCTGGGTCGACCGCTCGGCGGCCGAGGTGCGGTCGCCGATGACCGGGACCGGGCGCGGCCACCGTCGATCGCTCACCGGGGGCTCCGCCGTCGGTCGGAGGCGGGCCGGCGGGTGGATGCGCTCGAGGGCGGTGGCCAGTCGGGCCAGGCCGCGATCGTCGGGCACCGCGATCCGGGCCTGGGTGGGGAGGCCGAAGCTCGCACAGTCACGTACTACTACCCCGTGGGGGGCGAGGCGTTCACGGAGGCCGGGCGACTCGACGAGCACCCAGGGGGCATCGGACGGGAGGACATCGAGCCCGTGGGCGGACAGGAGCGCGGTGAGCTGGTGCCGTTGCGCCTCGATGGCCTTGGCCCACCCCGGCAGGTCGGCCAGGGCCAGCAGGTCGCCGAGGACGGCCAGCCCCAGGGAGCCGACCGACCACTCCGGCTGGAGGCGGGCGAAGCGCCCGACGTCGTCGGCGATGACGTAGCCGAGCCGCAGTCCGGGGCAGGCGAACAGCTTGGTCAGCGAACCGACCACCACCGCGTCCCGGGCCGCGGTCCACCGCCCGGTGGCCAGCGC
>DASZNG010000149.1:0-4317 GCA_035551535.1 Acidimicrobiales bacterium
GGGGTCACCGACCCCCGGGCCCAGCTGGCCATGGCCGAGGTCCACGACTGCTTCACCCCGACCGAGCTGGTGCTGATGGAAGACCTCGGCTTCGCCGAGCGGGGCACCGCCTGGAAGGAGGTGTTGGCCGGGACCTTCGACCGGGACGGCGAGCTCCCGGTCAACCCCGACGGCGGGCTCAAGAGCTTCGGGCACCCGATCGGCGCCTCGGGTCTCCGGATGCTGTTCGAGTGCTGGCTCCAGCTGCGCCGGCAGGCCCCGCCCGAACGCCAGATCGCCACCGTGACCGAAGGGGGACGGACCCTGGGCCTCACCCACAACCTGGGCGGGGGTCCCGGGGAGTGCGTGAGCTTCGTCGGCGTGGTCGGCAGCCAGCCCTCGGACTGAAAACGAGAATTTCGTCCCCCGACCCCGCGTGGCTACCATGGCCGGGTCCGAGTCCGGGACTTCACAGAAAGTAGTGCGCATGGGGCATGAGGGGGGCGTCGATCCTTTCGCGGAAGACGAGGACCAGACCGCGCTCCGGCAGCTGGCCCGCGACGTCGCCGCCCGGGAGATCGGCCCCCGGGCCGCCCACCACGACGAGACCGGGGAGCTGCCGGAAGCCGCCATCAAGGCGCTGGCCGACGCCGATCTCTTCCGGGTGACCATCGGCGAGCGGTGGGGCGGTCTGGGCCTGGGCGACGTGGAGGCGTCGATCGTCCTGGAGGAGATCGCCCGCCAGGACGTGTCGTCGGCCATCTGTTGCCAGCTGGCCTACAACGGGCCGCCCCGGGGGATCGAGCACCTGGGCCCGGCGGCCATGAAGGACCGGTGGCTGCCGGCGGTGGCCGACGGGGAGGCGATCATCAGCATCGGCATCACCGAGCCCGACGCCGGCTCGGCGGTGCAGTCGATGCGCACGGCGTTGACCGACGACGGCCCCGGCCGGTGGCGGCTGAACGGCTACAAGAACTACTCGACCCTCGGGCACGCGGCGGCCGGCATTCTCGTCTGGTGTCGCTGGCCGGGCGGCGACGGCGCCCGCGGCATCGGGGCGGTGGTGGTACCGACCGACCGGGACGGGGTGGAGCTGACCGGCCGGCACCGGGGGATGGGGATCCACGCCGCCACCGAGTCGGAGATCGCCTTCGACGGGGTCATCGTCACCGAGGAGGACGTGTTGGTGGCCGGCGCCCCGGGCTCGTCCGAGCCCTTCAAACTGCTGCTCTCCCACCTCAATCACGAACGGTGCGGCAATGCCGCCATGTGCGTGGGGGCGGCGCAGGGCGCGCTCGAGCGTTCGGTCGACTACATGAACGACCGGGTGGTCGGGGGCCGGCCGATCGCCGACCTCCAGGGTCTGCAGTGGAAGCTGGCCGACATGGCCGTCGCCCTCGAAGGGGCCCGCCTGCTGTTGGCCCGGGCCGTGCGGCTGGCCGGGCCGGGGGGCACCCCGCCGCCGATGGAGACGGCCATGGCCAAGACCGCCGCCAACCTGGCCGCCAAGTACGTCTGCGACGAGGCCATCCAGATCCACGGCGGCTACGGCTACAGCCGCGAGTACCCGCTGGAGCGCGCCTACCGGGATATCCGGGGACTGTGCATCGGGGCGGGTACCGTCGA
Organism: Acidimicrobiales bacterium; assembly: GCA_035551535.1. Taxonomy (GTDB): domain Bacteria; phylum Actinomycetota; class Acidimicrobiia; order Acidimicrobiales; family RAAP-2; genus DASZIT01. The sequence continues at coordinate 1,606 of DASZNG010000149.1, forward strand.
GGCACAGCGCAACTTCATCGGCACCAGCATGGTGCGGGGCCGCACCACCGTCTCCGCCGGATGGAAACCCCCGGCGCCGGCATGATGACCCCGGAAACCAGCGCCAACTTGTCCGACGATGCCGCCGTGCGGATCTTCCGGACCATGACCACCATCCGGTCCACCGAGGACCGGATCATGCGGGGGTTGGGGGCCGGGGAGTTCCGGATGACCTATTACAACGTCCGCGGCCAAGAGGCGATCCCGGCCGCCATCGGCGAACACCTGAAGCGGGACGACTACATGGTCACCACCTACCGGGGCATGCACGACTGCATCGCCAAGGGGATCCCCCTCGACGAGATGGTGGCGGAGATGTGCGGGAAGGTGACCGGTACCTCGAAGGGGAAGGGCGGGCCGATGCACCTCTCGGATCCGCAGTCGGGTCTGATGGTCACCACCGGGGTGGTCGGTGGCGGGCTGCCGATCGCCGTCGGGCTGGCCCTCTCCAGCCAACTCCGGGGCACCGATCAGGTCACGGTGGTGAACTTCGGGGACGGGGCCACCAGCATCGGCGCCACCCACGAGGCCGCCAACCTGGCCGCCCTCTGGCAGGTCCCGCTCATCTTCGTCTGCCAGAACAACCGGTACGGCGAGCACACCGCCTTCGCCGACTACACCCGGACCCCGAGCCTGGCCGAGCGGTTCAAGGGCTACGGGATGGCGGCGACCACGGTGGACGGGAACAACGTCCCGGAGATGTTCGAGGCGGCCGCCGAGGCGATCGGGCGGGCCCGGGCCGGCGGCGGGCCGACCTTCCTCGAGTGCCTGACCTACCGGCTGGGGGGCCATACCTTCGGAGCCACCACCGAGTACATGGACCCCGACGAGTTCGCCGCCGCCGAGGCGGACGAGCCCGTCGGGAACTACCGCCGATGGCTGATCGAGACCCGGGGGATCGCCGACGCGACGCTGGCCGGCATCGAGGCCGAGGTGACCGCCGAGGTCGAAGCCGCGGTGGCGTCGGCCAAGGCCTCCGCCCCGCCGCCGCCGGACGAGTTGCAGATCGACGTCTTCGCCGACCCGGTGTCGGTGCCCCGATGACCGTCACCCGCGCATCGGAGCCGAGCGGCAACCCGCCGGTCGACGACGGCGACCCGGTCCACACCCTGTCCGAAGGGGTGAACCAGGCCATGGACATCGCCATGGCCGAGGACCCGGAGGTCTTCCTCCTCGGTGAGGACATCGAGGACCCGATCGGCGGGGTCATGAAGGGGTCGAAGGGCCTGTCGACCAAGTACGGGCGCCAACGGGTCCGGAACACCCCGATCGCCGAACAGGCCATCGTGGGCACCGCCATCGGGGCGTCGTTGGTGGGGATGCGCCCGGTCGCCGAGGTCATGCTGATGGACTTCTTCGCAGTGGCCATGGACCAGGTGGCCAACCACGCAGCCAAGCTCCGCTACATGTCGGGGGGCCGGACCCACGTCCCGATCACCATCCGGACCTCGGTGGGCGGTGGCCGTCAGTTCGGGGCCCAGCACTCCCAGTCGCTGGAGGCGTGGATGATGCACATCCCGGGCCTGAAGGTGGCGGTGCCGAGCACCCCCCGCGATGCCAAGGGCCTCCTCTACTCGTGCATCTTCGACGACGATCCCTGCATCTTCATGGAGACGATGTCGTTGTTGTTCACCCGGGGCCCGGTGCCGGCCGGGCGGTTCGCCCTCCCGCTCGGGGTCGCCGAGGTGAAGCGGGCCGGGGACGACGTGACGGTGGTGACCTGGGGCTGGCAGGTTCCCGAAGCCCTGGCTGCCGCCGAGACCCTGGCCGGCGAAGGGATCAGCGTCGAGGTGCTCGACCTCCGGACGCTGGTGCCGTTGGACCGGGAGGCCATCCTGGCCAGCGTGGCCCGGACCACCCGGGCGGTGGTGGTGCACGCCGCCACCCAGTTCGCCGGCCCGGGGGCGGAGATCGCCGCCCTGATCAGCCACGAGCTGTTCGGCCAGCTGTCGGCGCCGGTCGAGCGGTTGGGGGCCGTCTACTCGCCGATCCCCTACGCCACCGAGCTCGAGACCCTGGCCTTCCCCGAGCGAACCCGGATCGCCGACACGATCCGCACCCTGGCTTGAACCCGGACCCTGGGGATGGACGAGACGGGTCGGACCCCGATCAAGATCCCCCAGGCCGGGGCGACCATGGACGAGGGCACCATCGTCGAGTGGCTGGTGGCCGACGGCGCGGCGGTCGCCATCGACCAGCCGCTCTACCGGCTGGAGACCGAGAAGGTGGAGATCGAGGTGGAGTGTCCGGCCAGCGGCGTCGTCCACCTCGTCGGCGAGGCGGGCCAGACCTACCCGGTGGGGGAGGACATCGGCTACGTCGAGGCGGTCCCGGGGTGAGGGCCGTTGGTTCCAGCCATAGAGAGAGGTGTATGGAGAAGGAACGTTTCGGAGTCTGACCCAGCAACCAGGAAACCATTCGCACATTGCCGCGGGAACCAGCCGACCGGTTCGGTCTCGCCCGACCAGGAGGACCGACATGGAGAGCACCGAATTCAAGACGATCATCTACGAGAAGGACGGTGCCATCGCCCGCATCGTGCTGAACACGCCGGACAAGGCGAACATCCAGACCGCCCAGCAGGTGTGGGACTTCGAGGACTGCCTGACCCTGGCTGACCGGGACGACGAGGTCAAGGTCCTCATCGTGAAGGCCAACGGCAACGGGTTCTGT
>DASZNG010000150.1:0-6762 GCA_035551535.1 Acidimicrobiales bacterium
GAGGACTCCCGGGAGTACGGCATCGGGGCCCAGATCCTGGTCGACCTGGGGGTGACGACCATGCGGCTGATGACCAACAACCCGACCAAGCGGGGCGGGCTGGAGGGCTTCGGCCTGGACATCGTCGAGCGGGTCCACATCCCCACCACCCCGAATCCCGAGAACATCGAGTACCTCCGGACCAAGCGGGACCGGATGGGCCACCTGCTCGAGGGCCTCGATGACTGAATCCGACGTCACGGTGCTGGCGCCCGGGACCAAGGAGCGGATCGCCGGCATGGTCGGGAGGTCGGTGGACGGCGACGGTTCGGTGGCGGGTCTGGGCGTCGGGGCCGGGCCCCGGATCGCCTTCGCCTGTGCCGAGTTCAACGGCGGCATCAGCGACCGGCTGCTGACCGGGGCGCTCGACGCCCTCAAGAACGACGCCTGCGACCTGGGCACGGTGACGGTGGCCTGGGCCCCCGGCGCTTTCGAGCTGCCGCTGGTGGCCAAGGTGTTCGCCGAGTCGGGCGCCGTCGACGCGGTGGTCTGCCTGGGGGCGGTCATCCGGGGCGACACCGGCCACTACGACTTCGTGGCCGGGCAGTGCGCGGCCGGCATCCAGCAGGTCCAGCTCGACACCGGGGTCCCGGTGGTCTTCGGCGTCCTCACCACCGACACGGTGGACCAGGCCCTGGTGCGCTCGGAGGACGACGAGGCGAACAAGGGCCGGGAGGCGGCGGTGACCGCCCTGGCGATGATCCGGCTGCTCGGGGTGCTGGGGCGGGACACCGTCCCGGAAGTGGGGGACTGACCGTGTTGCGGATGGTGCTGCCCAAGGGCTCGCTGGAAAAGGCCACCCTGGAGCTGTTCGCGTCCGCCGACCTGGCCGTGACCCGCTCCTCGGACGTCGACTACCGGGCCACCATCGATGATCCCCGGGTCGACGGGGTGCGGATCCTCCGTCCGCAGGAGATCCCCCTCTACGTGGCCGACGGGATGTTCGACCTCGGGATCACCGGACGCGACTGGGTGGAGGAGCGCGGCAGCGAGGTGACCACCCTCGGGATCCTCCAGTACTCGAAGGCCAGCTCGCAACCGGTCCGGGTGGTGCTGGCGGTGCCCAGCGGATCGCCGGTGGCATCGGTGGCCGACCTGGCCGCCTCGGGCACCGGGGCCGGCGGGGCGCTGCGGGTGTCGACCGAGTACCCGGAGCTGACCCGGCGGTTTCTGGAGAAGCACGGGGTGCGGGCCGAGGTCAGCCTTTCCTACGGCGCCACCGAGGCCAAGGTTCCCGACATCGCCGACTGCGTGGTCGAGATCACCGAGACCGGCCGGGCCCTCCGGGCCGCCGGGTTGAAGATCGTCGAGACCCTGTTCGTCTCCCACACCGAGCTGATCGCCAACCGGGCGGCGGCCGAGGACCCCGACAAGCGGCATGCCATGGAGCAGCTCTTCACCCTCCTGCAGGGCGCGCTCGAAGCCAGGGGCAAGGTCCTGGTGAAGCTCAACGTCGCCGGTGAGCAGTTGAACGATGTGATCGACCTGCTCCCGTCGTTGCGGTCGCCGACCGTGTCGGAGCTGTTCGGCCAGAGCGGGTTCGCGGTGGAGACGGTGGTGCCGAAGTCGGAGATCAACACCCTGATCCCGGCCCTGAAGGACCGGGGCGCCACCGACATCATCGAGCTGGCCCTGTCCAAGATCGTCCATTGAGGTAGCGGCGGTGTCGACGTCCTCCACCTGGAGCGGGATCGTGGACCTGCCGCCGGCCCGGCATGTCCCCCTGATCGGCCGGGTGGGCGAGTTCGACGAGGCCCGCGGGTTGGGCGTCGTCGAGTACGGGGAATCCCGGCGGTTCCCGTTCCACTGCACGGCCATCACCGACGGCTCCCGTCAGATCGCGGTCGGGACCTTGGTGGCGATCGAGGTGTCCACCGGTCGCCTCGGCCATCTCGAGGCGGTCTCGGTCCGGCCGCTGGTCGGGGTTCCCGCTGCCGGCGGCCGCGGCGTTGGCGGGGTTGTTGCCGAGGATCCGGCGTCGGAGTCGGAGTCGGGGTCGTGGGCGGAGTCGGGTCCGGAGACCGAGCCGGGGTCGTGGGCGGAGACGGAACCGGGGTCGGAGGCAGAGTCGGAACCGGAGTCGGAGCTGGGGTCGTGGGCGGAGTCGGAGCTGGAGTCGGAGCCGGGGTCGTGGGCTGAGTCGGAACCGGGCTGGGAGCCTGGGGCGGTTTGGGAGCCCGAGGGAGAGTCGGTCGGGGTCGCGGCGGCCGTCCCCGAGGTCGTAGAGGCTGTGCTGGTAGGGCCGGTGGCGGTTTGGGAGCCCGAGGAAGAGGCGGTGGCTGTCCCGGAGGTTGCGGCGGTCGAACCGGCGATCGAGGCGCCAGTCACCGCGGAGGCCGAGGCCCGCATCGAGACAGCCCGCTGGGCGGTCATCGAACCCGCCTCATGGTCGGATTCAAGTGTCCAGCCCGTTGACGCTGGGCGGCGAGAGACGGGAGCGGATCCGGCACCGTGGCCGGCGGAGGAACCCTGGCGCGAGGCGGAGCCCGCGGCGGACCCGGACCCGGAGCCGGACCCGGAAGCCTGGTCGGAGCCGACCGTTCAGTCGGTGTTGGTGGAGCGGTCGACGGGCGAAGGGCTGCCGGGCGAGGAGCTGCCGGGCGGATCATCGCCGGCCGGGCCCCCCGCCGATTGGTCTTTCGACTCCGACCCGTTGACCGTGTCCGGGGTGATTTCCGAGCCCGCCGGGGTGCCCTCGATCGATCCCATGGGGATCACGCCTCCCGCCGGGGTCCCGACGGAACCTCCTGAGGTGTTGGAGGAACCGGAGGAGTCAGTTGCGGAGCCCGAGCCGGTCGATTCGGCTCCCGAACTGGTGCGTGGACCTGATTTCTGGTCGATCCACAAGTCGGAGCCCACCGGCCCCCCGCCGACCTGGATGACCCCGGTCACGCCTCGATCCGATGGATCGGAGTGGTCGGAGGGATCGGAGTGGTCGGAGAGATCGGAGGGATTGGAGGGATTGGAGGGATCGTCAGCGGATGGCGACTCCGATCCGTCCCCGTCCACCCCCTCGTCCTCGTAGGGGTTGCCCAGAATCTTTCGGGCCATGTCTACGATGACCGCACTGTCGGCATCCTCCTGGGTGACGACCCCGAGCACGGGGGCAGCCAACAGACCGGTCACGATTCCGGTCTCCGCCATCGACTCCGCCTGGACGATGCTCCACTCCCACAGGCGCTTGACCATGTCCGGGCTCGAGGCCTTCTTCGGGGGGATCTTGAGCCAACAGTTGACAACGCCGTGGGCGATTCCGGTGGCGGCGGGGAAAAGCCAGATCAGCCGGTAGTTGCCGGTGGCGTCCACCACGGTGGCGGCGAGGTAGGCCAGGGCCACACTGCACACGTTGAACGGGGACAGCAGGACGCCGAGGCGCTCGCCGAGGCCACCCGACCGGGGCAACAGCTGTAACAGCATCGGCGCCAGCACGATGATGTACGCCCCGATGAACGGCGCGCCGATGTAGCTGAGCACCACCGCCTGCCAGAGATGAGTGTCGAAGTACTGCACCCCGGCCAGCACCGCACCCACCAGTGGTGCGCCGATGGCCAACTGGCGCGCGGAAAGGATGCGGCTAAAGGGGATCCCGAGACCGATGCCGATGAAGAACACCGGGACGCCGGTGGCCAGACCCGCCACCGTCTGGGCGCTGGCCCCGGCGTGTAGCACCCGCTGGAAGAACAACACCGCGACGAAGGCTGTCGAGCCGATACCCGACCAGAAGAGCAGTGAACCGGTGACCAGGACCTTGGCGTTCGGACCGGCCAGGACCGAGCGAAGCTCGTCCCTGACCCGCCGGGCCCGGGCCCCGCGGTCGGCTTCGGCCCCGAAGGTGGCAGCCGGCGACTCTCTCACCAGCAGCAGGACGACCACACCGACGCCGGCCATGATGACGGCCGCCACCTGGAAGGGCAGGTTCCATGTGGCCGGATCGCTCTGCTTCCAGGAAGCGATCACCGTGGCCTTGATCCCGAGACTGGCCACCGTGCCCAGGACGGTGGTGAGGAGGAGCGCCTTGAGCCATCGGCTCCGTCCGAACACTTCGGGCAGGACGGCGGCGTTGGTCAGGGTGAAGACGGCGGATGCCTGGCGAGCGATGAGGATGAACAGCACCAGCATCCAGTAGCCCCGCACGACGGTGAACATCCAGGTGGCCGCACCCATGAGGATGAGGCTTCCGGCCATGTACGGCGTACGGCGACCTACCCGGCTCCGGGTCCGGTCGCTCAATCGACCCACCAACGGATAGGTGACCCAGCTGAGGAGCCGGCTGGCCGTCAAGGCGAAGGTCACCGCCAGCGCCCCCGACGCCCGCTGCTGGACGAACAGCGTGATGAGGACCCCGGCCACGGCCAGGTTGGCCCGGGGGCCCACCAGTCCGATGGACAGGCCGATGAAGCTGCGCACCCGGGACGCGTCGATGGGTCCCGCCGGCGGGGCGTCGGGAAGGCCGGGATCCTCGATGGGTGCGGGATGGATGGGCGGGCCGGCGCCCGGATCGAGGCCGGGCCGGTCAGCGGGGAGCTCGCTCACCCGCCGGGCTCGGCCTCCGTGCGGGATTCCGTCGCACCGGTCGCCGGGTCACCCCCAGGGGCAGGGTCACTGCCAGGGGTCGGGTCGCCACCAGGGGCCGGGTCATCCCCAGAGCCCGGGTCGTCGCGCCCAGGGGCCGGATCGCGCACCGCGGTGGCGTCCGATGCCCCGTTGCCCCCGGCGGCGGCGGCCGCCTGGGCGCCGGCCCGCTGGGCACCGTCGATCTGGACATAGGCCAGCTGCAGCTGGCTGAGGCCGTCTTTGAGGTGCTCCTCCGCCTCCCCGAGCCGGCCCTTGAGCCCGTCGACCAGGCTGGCCAGCGCGTCGATGGCCAGACGGGCTTGCGGGAGGAGGGGTGGGACCTGCGACAGGTAGACGGCCGCCAGCTCGAAGAGGCCGTAGCAGTGGTTGGCCACCACCACCTCGACCGGTGCGTTGGCCAGTTCCCGCTGCATGGCCTCGACCTGCTCGGCCAGCTCCTCGTCGTTCGGCGACGTGGGCGGGGCGCCACCGGAGCCACCGGAGCCGCTGGAGCCACCGGGGCTACCGGAGCCACCGGCGGGAGGAGCCGAGCCTGCCGGAGACGGGGGGACCCCTCCGCTGGTCGGTTTCCCGACCGGTCGCTCGCCATCAGGTGTCCAGAGAGAGCTCACGGTGGTAGCCTAAGGGCTGAAAGACAAGGAAGCGGAGTCGCGCGGTCTACGACTCCCACCCGGCCATGAGCCAGTTCGGCAAGTGCGTCGGGTCAATGGGTCCGGAAGCTGGCTTTGGCTGGGAATTGTTCCGGTGGCAGCTCCGCTCCTTATTCGTAGGTTACGGGAAGTCCGTGGCCCGAAGATAGGAGTGCAGTCGAAATAGCAGCTACCGTCACCACCAATGAACCACGGATCAACGACCGAATTCGCGCCCGTGAGGTCCGCCTGGTCGACCCCGACGGTGAACAACTTGGGATCAAGTCTCTCGCCGATGCGCTGAATCTGGCCCGGGAGCAAGACCTCGATCTGGTCGAGGTGGCGCCTCTGGCCAACCCCCCGGTTGCCCGCATCATGGACTACGGGAAGTTCAAGTTCGATGCCGCCCAGCGGGCCAAGGAGTCCAAGCGCAAGGCCGTCCACGTCGGGATCAAGGAGATGAAGTACCGGCCGAAGATCGGCCCGGGCGACTTCGACACCAAGACCCGGCAGGTGGCCAAGTTCCTCGAAGAGGGTCACAAGGTCAAGATCACCATCATGTTCCGTGGCCGAGAGGTCTTCCATCCCGAGTTGGGCAAGAAGATCCTCGACCGTATCGCCGAGCAGATGGAAGGGATGGGTAAGTCCGAATCGGACCCCCGCCTCGACGGTCGCAACATGGTGATGGTGCTGGCCCCGGACAAGAGAGCCAAACAGTCAGCCGCATCCCGAGGCCCGAGGTCGGGTGGCAGCCACAGCAACGGGTCGACCCCCGAGGTCGCCTCGGAGGCGGCGCCGGAGGCCGAGGCGGCGCCGGTGGCCGGGGCCGCGCCGGAGGCCGAGGCAGCGCCAGTGGTGACGACGGACAAGGTGAGCGGAGAGGACACTGCGGCAGAGGTGGCCGGGAGCCCGGCGGCCGAGAGCACAGAGGCAGTTGCAGCACCGGAAACGGCAGAGGTGGAGGTACAACCTCCGGCCGCAGAGAAGATCGAAGGAGAGGGATGACGCCATGCCGAAGATGAAGACCGACAGCGGAGCCCGCAAGCGGATCAAGGTGACCGGGACCGGACGGCTACGCCGTCGCAAGGCGTTCCGATCCCATCTGCTGGAGAAGAAGTCGAGCGTGCGCACCCGCCGGCTGGGACGCGAGTCGGACTTCGCTCCCGGCGACGAGCGACAAGTCAAGCGAATGCTGGGTATGTAGCGGCTCGCTTCCGATCTCACCAGGGTCGGGGCTCGGTAGCCCGATCCCGACGCCGACCCATCCGACACCCAAAGTCCCGAGTAACGCCGTCGGATCCGATCCGGTCGGCTGCACCAACACATCCGACCGACACCGCCCCCAACGAAAAGGAGTTCCCATGGCCCGAGTGAAGCGCGCAGTCCACGCCAAGAAGCACCACCGCGCCGTTCTCGAGCAGGCGCAGGGCTACTACGGCAACAAGAGCCGTTCGTTCCGCGCCGCCAACGAGCAGGTGATGCACTCGCTGCAGTACGCCTACCGCGACCGCCGGGCCCG
>DASZNG010000151.1:0-3138 GCA_035551535.1 Acidimicrobiales bacterium
CTCGACACCGTGCTCGCCGGCGGGATCAACCACATCGACACCGCCGCCTCCTACGGCGACTCCGAGCTCCGGCTGGCGCCGTTCCTGGCCGACCACCGAGACGAATTCTTCCTGGCCACCAAGACCGACGGCCGCACCGGCGACGCCGCCCGGGCCCAGCTGGAGCTGTCGCTGAGCCGGTTGGGGGTCGACCAGGTCGATTTGATCCAGCTCCACAATCTGGTCGAGCCCGACGAGTGGGAGACCGCCCACGCCCCCGGCGGAGCCGTCGAAGCCCTGGCCCGGGCCCGCGACGAAGGGCTGGTGCGCTTCATCGGCGTGACCGGTCACGGGACCCGCATCCCCGACATGCACCGGCGGGGTCTGGAGCGGTTCGACTTCGACTCGGTGCTGCTTCCCTACAACTTCACGATGTTGCAGAACCCCGCCTATCGTTCGTCGGTCGAGGAGCTGCTCGAAGTCTGCGCCGAGCGCCGGGTGGCCGTCCAGACCATCAAGGCGATCGCCCGGCGCCGCTGGGAGCCGGACTCCACCCGGGCGCACTTTGCCTGGTACGAGCCGCTCCCCGAGGGTGAGGCGCTGGACCGGGCGGTGGCCTACGTCCTGGCCAACCCCCAGGTCTTCCTCAACTCCTCCAGCGACGCCACCCTGCTGCCGGCCATCCTGGCTGCCGCCCAGGGTGATCATGTTGCCCCCCGCGACGCCGACCTCGAGGCGGACGCCGCCGCCCTGGACATGATGCCGCTGTTCGATGGAGCCGCCCTCGAACGGATGTGAGCGGGGCCGAGGATCGCGGCCGGTTGGCTACGACGCCGGGAGGATCGGCAGGAGCTCCCGGGTGAAGAAATCCAGGAACCCCCGCTGGTCGTCTCCGACCTGGGCGATGAAAATCTCGTCGTAACCCGCTCGGATGTACCTGTCGATGACCTCGGCATGCCGGGTGGGATCAGGACCGCATGGAATCGCCTCGGCGACCGCGTCCTCGCTCACCAGCTGGGCACCGGCTTCGAAGTGGGAAGGCATCGCCAGCTCTTGGCTCAGCTGGCCGGGAAGACCGGACGACTTCCATCGATCATGGGCGAGCTTCCGGGCCGAGCCGACGTCGGGTGCCCAGCAGACCTTCATCGCGGCAACCGTCGGGCCCGTCCCACCGCGTTCCCGATACCGGTTGAGGAGGTCGGCCTCGGGAGAGGTGTTGACGTAGCCGTCTCCGATGCGAGCGGCGAGATCGGTCGACTCGGGACCGAATCCCGAGACAAGCATGGGTGGCGGCGTGTCCGGCAGCGAGAAGATCCGGGCGTTCTCCACGGTGTAGAACTGCCCGTGGTGGGTGACATAGCCACCCTGCCACAGGCGCCGGATCACTTCGACGGCCTCCTCGAACATCTCGAGGCGCGTCTCGACCGGGGGCCAACGGTGGCCCAGGATGTGCTCGTTGAGGTTCTCCCCGCTGCCCACGCCGAACCGGAATCGCCCCTTGGCGATGAGCTGGGTGGTGGCCGAGGCTTGGGCCAGGATCGCCGGATGGATCCGGACGATCGGGCAGGTCACCCCGGTCATGAGCCGTTGCTCCGTACTGGCGGCGATCGCCCCGAGCACGCTCCAGACGAACGGGCTCTGCCCTTGGGATTCGAGCCACGGGTGGAAATGGTCGGAGACGAAGAGAGAGTCGATGCCGACCGATTCCGCATAGCGGGCGGACTCGATCATGGCCCCGGGGGAAAGTTCCTCGGATGAGAGGAAGTAGCCGTAGTGAGACATTCGGTGCTCCAATCCTCAGCAATGGGTGGAGGGACCGGTGGGCGAGACCGTCGCTCGGTCCCAGGGTTTACGATTCAGTAATACCCACGAGGGCAACGGTTAATCGCGGACCTGGACGCTTTGGCGACGAAGTGCAGTTCGGATCCGTTCGGCGCAGGTGGCCGCGGCGGCCTGGGCGAACTCCCGAGCCGCGGTGGGCAGGCTGGCCAGAAACGATGGGGTGAAGAACCCGCCGGCCTCGTTGCCAAACGTGCCGAGGGCACCGAAATCTGTCTCGTTGTCGGACGGGGCACGGAGGTTGCACGGCCGCGACGGTTGGACCGGTCGATCCGACAGCTGTTCATCCCAAGCACCTCGGGCAGCGAACTGGTCTCCGAGCCCGGGCACCAACCGGGAGCCGGCGACCAGGACCTTGTTCCACGAACCGAGGACTCGTTCCCGCTGACCGGACAGGGCGGTCTCGATGATGGCCTTGGCGCACACCTCGGGTTGGTAGATGGGAGCGACCGGCCGAGGATGGCGGGAAAACGCCGTCTTGCACCAGTCGAATTGCGGCGTGTTCACCGCTGGGAGGTGGACCATGGACAGGGAAACGTGAGATCCCTCGTGCAGCAGTTCGGCCCGGGTGGCTTCGAAAAAGCCTCGACAGGCGAACTTCGACGCGCAGTAGGCCGACTGGAGAGGAATGCCCATGAAGGCGAGGGCGGAGCCGACGTTGACGATGGTGCCCTGATCACGAGCCTTCATCCGATCGAGTGCGGCTCTGGTCCCCCAAACCTGCCCGAGGAAGGTCACCTCGACGGCCCGCCGGAAGTCGTCCGGCTCGATTTCGGTCGTGGGGGCAAACACCGTGGTCATGGCGTTGTTGATCCAGACGTCGATAGGACCGAGTTCCTGCTCCACCTGCCCGGCGGCCCGATCGACCTCCTCGAACACTGCGACGTCGACGGGCACGACCGCCGCCCGGGCACCCGCTTCCCGGACGTCTCGGGCGGCTCCGGCCAGCCCTGCGGCTCCTCGAGCCAGAAGGGCCACATCGAAGCCCCGTTGGGCGAACGCCCGGGACACCGCCCTCCCGACGCCGGCCGACGCCCCGGTTACCACGGCCACTGGAGCTCTCGTCCGAGTGAACCCCACGCCGCTCATCCTCGGTTGCCCGAGGCCAGGTGGTCGGCGGCCCGGGCGGCCAAGGCCATGATCGTCAGCGCCGGATTGGCGCTGCCCTGGGTGGGGAGCACGCTGCCGTCGGTGATGTAGAGATTCGGAACCGCGAACGTCCGCAGGTCGGCGTCGACCACGCCCCGGGCCGGGTGTTCGGCCATCCGGCATCCCCCGACCAAATGGGCGTACCGGTCGATGTTGATGGCTTCGGCCGCG
>DASZNG010000152.1:0-12209 GCA_035551535.1 Acidimicrobiales bacterium
GTCCCGGTAGCCCGAGTCGATCAGCCCCGGCGTGTTCAGGCAGGTCACCCCGTGCCGGAGCGCCAGGCCGCTGCGCGGCTGGACGAAGCCGGCATAGCCGGGCGGCAGGGCCAGGGCGATCCCGGTCGGCACCGTCGCCCGCCCCCCGCCGGCGGCCAGGGTCACCCCCGACCGGGCCACCAGGTCGGCACCCGCGTCCCCGTCCCGGGCGTAGGTCAACAGGGGCAGCTCGGCATCCAGGCGAAGGACGGGCACCTGGACGGCCCCGGCGGCCAACTCGCTCACCCCGCCGACCCCGTCGCCTGCCGTGCTCACCGTCAACGCCACCACTTCCTCGTCGGTCCGGGCATTCGTCTCGACCCTGCCCCCGGTTCCCGATCGGTTCCCCAGACGTTAGCGTCCCCCGTCCACCCGATTTTCTCTGAGCATCCGTCAGATTGGGCCACCGGCCAGCCACCCGGTAGCGTCACCGGACGTGCTCGTCTGGATGGACCTGGAGATGACCGGACTCGACCTGGAGCGACACGTGATCGTGGAGATCGCCACCCTGGTGACCGACGATGAGCTCCAACTGGTGGCCGAAGGGCCCGACCTGGTCATTGCCACCCCGGCCGAGGCGCTCGACCGGATGGACGACTTCGTGCGGGAGATGCACACCAAGAGCGGCCTGCTAGCCGAGATGGCCGCCTCCGCCATCACCCTGGAGGAGGCCGGCGCCACCACCCTCGACTTCATCAAAACCCACGTGCCCAAGCCCCGGACCGTGCCCCTGGCCGGCAACTCGATCGGGACCGACCGCCGGTTTCTGGCTGCGTTCCTGCCCGAGATCGAGAACTACCTCCACTACCGGTCGGTGGACGTGTCGACCATCAAGGAGCTGGTCACCAGGTGGTATCCCCAGGTCCTGGCGGCCGCCCCCACCAAGGCCGGGGGCCACCGGGCCATGGACGACGTTCGTGAAAGCGTGGCCGAGCTGGCCTATTACCGTAGGACTGTCTTCCGGGGGGACTCGGGGGGAGGAACACCGCCAGGTGGCGAGGTGGCCGCCGTGCCATCCGTGCCCGGCGTTCAACCGAGAGAGGACCAAGGATGACCGATACCGCCGAGGACACCGGCTCCGCCACCCACGACTCGGCCGCCGCCGGTGCTGCGGCCGACGCCGGCCCGGCCCCGACCCTGACCGAGGCCACCGCCACCCTCACCGCCCCGGGCCAGATGTTCGAGATGGAGGAGCTGACCATCCGGGGGGTCCCGACCCGCACCTGGAAGAGCGCCCCGGCCACCCTCCGGACGGTGCTGGAGCTGTCGTCCCTCCACGGGGACAAGGACTTCCTGGTCTACGAGGACGAGCGGGTGACCTTCGCCGAGCATTTCCGCATCGTCGCCTCGCTGGGACACTCGCTGGCCGACCGGTTCGGCATCGGCAAGGGGGACCGGGTGGCCATCGCCATGCGGAACCTCCCCGAGTGGGTGGAGGCGTTCTGGGCCGCCATCTCCGTCGGCGCGGTGGTGGTTCCGATCAACGCCTGGTGGACGGGACCGGAGCTCGCCTACGGGCTGCTCGACTCCGGGACTTCCGTCGTCTTCGTGGACGAGGAGCGCGAGGCCCGGATCCGTCCCCACCTGGGCGAGCTGCCCAACCTGCGGGCGGTCGTGGTGGCCAGCGAGGAGCCGCTGGAGACCGGCGGGCGGCGGCCGGCGGCCGGCTCGGTGGTGGAGCGCCCCGGCCTCGGGCCGGTGCCGGTGGTCCCGTTCGCCGACGCGGTCGGCACCCCCGTCGAGGGGGTCACCCTCCCGCCGGCCGACATCGATCCCGACGACGACGCCACCATCTTCTACACGTCCGGCACCACCGGGCGACCGAAGGGCGCGGTCGGGACCCATCGCAACAGCGCCTCCAACCTGATGAACCTGTTCTTCGTGGCCACCGTGGGCTCGTTGCGGCGCACCGGGGGGGTCGACACCGCCAGCGGGATCCAGAACGCCAACCTGCTGTCGGTGCCGCTGTTCCACGCCACCGGGTGCCACGCCATCCTGGTGACCAACATCGCCGCCGGCGGCAAGCTGGTGATGATGCACCACTTCGTCCCGGAGCGGGCGCTCGAGCTCATCGAGCGGGAGCGGATCACCATCTTCGGCGGCGTGCCGACCATGGTCATGCAGGTCATCGACTCCCCCGACTTCGCCAAGCGCGACGTCTCCTCGGTGAAGTCGATCTCCTACGGAGGCGCCCCCTGCCCGCCGGACCTGGTCCGCCGGATCACCGAGCACTTCCCGGCCGGCTCGCCGGGCAACGGCTACGGCCTCACCGAGACCTCGGCCATGTCCACCATGAACAACGGGGCCGACTACATCCGCAAGCCGACCAGCGTCGGGCCGCCGGCACCCGTCTGCGACGTGGCCGTGGTCCCCGAGGACTACTCGGGCGAGGAGCCGCCGGTGGGCGCAGGGGTGGATCCCGAACGCACCGGCGAGCTGTGGATCCGCGGGCCCAACGTGGTCCGGGGGTACTGGAACCGACCGGAGGAGACGGCCGCCTCCTTCAGCCGGGGATGGCTGCACACCGGGGACGTGGCCCGCATCGACGAGGAGGGATTCGTCCACATCGTCGACCGGGCCAAGGACATGATCATCCGGGGCGGCGAGAACGTCTACTGCGTCGAGGTGGAGGCGGCCCTGTTCGAACACCCAGCGGTGGCCGACTGTGCGGTCATCGGAGTCCCCCACCCGGTCCTGGGCGAAGAGGTCGGCGCGGTGATCGTGTTGCGTCCAGGTACCGACGTGGGGGGCGACGAACTGGCCCGGTTCGTGAAGGAACGGCTGGCCGGCTTCAGCGTTCCCTCCCGGTTCTGGTTCCGCTCGGAGCCGCTGCCCCGCAACCCGGCGGGCAAGGCGTTGAAGCGCGAGCTCCGGACCGAGCTGCTGGGTCCGACTCCGGCCTGACGGAGCCGGCGGGGGCGGTGCGGGGGCTGATCGCTGGGGCTGGGGGCGGGGGCTGGGGGCTGGGGCTGGGGGCTGGGGCTGGGGCTGATTGCTGGTGGCTCCAAGGCGCCGTCGGCGGCGGTGGTGGCGGGGTCGGGCCCCAACGCCACAACCGCGGGATCGGGACCGTGTGTTTCAACGTCGAGAGGGTGACTGCTAGCCGTCGGCGCGGTTGGGAAAAGAGCACACGGTTGTTCGAGGTGGTAAGCCAGGGCGACCCGTTCCCGGAGGTGCCCCATGGACCAGCACATGCCCGACCTGCCCCTCATCGACCGCCTCAAGATCGCCGCCGAATTCCTCGTTCCGATTGCCAAGCAGATGGAGCAGGACCTGGGCAGGGAACAAGCCCAGGTCATCCTCCGCCGGGGGGTGTCCAACCAGGTCCGGGCCATGGCCCGGGATGCCGTCGAGTCGGCCCAGGGAAATGGCGGCCGAGCGCTCATCAGTCTCAACTCCGGCGTCCGTCAAGGGGTCGACATCGTGACCGAGGTACGTCCCACCGACCAAGGCTTCGACATGGACGTCACCGCCTGCGCCTATGCCCGGTTCTTCCAGGAGCTGGGTGAGCCGGAGCTCGGATTCCTGCTCGTCTGCAGCGCCGACTTCGACATGGTCGAGGAGATGGGTGATGTGGAGCTGGATCGCAGCCAGACCATCATGCAAGGCGCCGACCACTGTGATTTCCGATATCGGTTCCTGAGCCAGTAGCCCGGGGGGCTGGATCCAACTTCGATGCGGGTAGCCCGACCGGTGCAGGACGTTGCCACCAACGTCGCCTTCTATGTCGAGGTCTTAGGTCTCGATCACCTCGGTGGGTTCACCGGGCATGACGGCTACGACGGCGCGTTCGTCGGCCCCACCGGAGCCGACTGGCACCTCGAGTTCACCAGCCACACCAGCGGGAGGCCGGCGCCGAGCCGGCCGAAGAGGATCTCCTGGCGCTCTATGTCGCCGAGGAATCGGTCCGGACGGCAGCGGAACGGCTGGCCGACGCCGGGTCCGAACCGCTCAGCCACCAGAATCCGTACTGAGCCAGCCCCGGGGCTTCGGTCCACCGTGATCCCGACGGCTACCTGGTGGTGCTCTTCCCCCTGGCCGGTTGACGACAACGGTCACCAGTCGGCCGGTCACGGGTCGATGGTCACGGGTCGATGGTCACGGGTCGGCGCTCGGGGTCGGCGCTCGGCGAACGGCGGGTACCCAGGGCCGGCCCCTGGGCACGGATCTAACGTCAGGGACATGGACGAGACAACCATGCGCCAACGGGTGCGAGAGGCGCGGGTCGGTCATCTGGCCACAGTGAGGGCGGGAGAACGTCCTCACGTCGTACCCTGCTGTTTCATCCTGGACCGTCGTGACGAGGTTGTCTATTCAGCAGTCGATGCCAAGCCGAAGTCAACCTTCGCATTGAAGCGCCTGGACAACCTGCGAGCGAACCCATCGGCTTCACTGTTGGTCGATCACTTCGAGGAGGACTGGTCGGCTTTGTGGTGGGTTCGGATCGACGGGACCGCCCGGATCATCGGGTCCGGCCCCGAATTCGACCGAGCCCTCGCCGAACTCATCGCCAAGTACAAGCAGTACGCCCGCCAGCCCCCGCCCGGCCCGATCATCGCCATCGATATCGCCGCCTGGAATGGCTGGAGCTCATGACGACCTCCCGGCCGCTCGTTCCCCGATGAGTTGGCTCGGCCCCGACCGTCTGTACCGGCATGGATAACGCCACCGGTGCTTTCGCCGACATCAACGGTCTGCGGCTGTACTACGAGATCCACGGAAGCGGGCGACCGCTGGTGCTGCTCCACGGCGGACTGCTCACCATCGACTTCATGTTCGGCCCGATGCTCCCCACACTGGCGGCGCGCCGTCAGGTGATCGCCGTCGAGCTCCAGGGTCACGGACGCACGGCCGACGCCGGCCGAGCGATGTCGTTCGATCGGCTGGCCGACGACGTCGCCGACCTCCTCGCCCACCTGGGGATTCAGGAGGCGGACGTCTTTGGTTTCAGCCTCGGTGGGCTGGTCGGCTGGTCGCTCGTCATGCGCCATCCGGAGGTCGTGGGCCGCTTCGTCGTGGCGTCGGCCGACTACCGGAACCGGGGGGCCGACCCCGATGAGGCGCCCAGGCCGATGCCCACCGATGCCGATTTTCAAGCCATGCGCGACGCCTACGAGGCCGTTGCACCCGATCCCGCCCACTTCGACGCCCTTGGGCAGCAGGTGGGGACGATGGTCAACAACGACTACGTCGGCTGGACGGCCGACGACCTGCGGGCGGTCGAGACTCCGACCTTGGTTCTCGTCGGCGACCGCGACTTCATCCGGGTGTCCGATGCCGTCGAGGCGGCTGAACTGCTGCCGCACGGCCAACTCGCGGTCCTCCCGGGCACGACCCACATGGACATGACCCGGAGCCCAGAACGGCTCCTGGCCATCGTCGTCCCGTTCCTCGACGCCTGAGGAATCATCTCTTGGCGATACTCCCGCTCAGCAGATCGGCTCTGGTTCGGGGGATCACCGGGTGGCATCGGGTGGCTGTTGCAGCGCCAGGAAGTCGCCACAGACGAACACGAACGCCAACACCGCGGCCGCCACTGAGTCCCGCTTCCCGATCGAGCGGAAGCTGGCCAGGCTGACCACCGTATCGATCGAGTCGCTGGTCATGGCCATCGACGTCCAGCGGCGGACGCCGCCACCCCCCTCGCCCGACCGGGCCGAGCTGACGGTGCCCAGGCCCAGCACCAGGTCACGGATCCCGATCGTGCGCATGAGCAGCACCGAGGCTCCCGTCGGCTCCTCCCGCCCGGAGAAACGCATCGGCACCTTGGGTGCGACGATGAGCGCTGCCCCCACCGCGGTCCGCAGCCACCCCATGGCTTCTTGGCTCACGACCGGCATTGTTGCATTGTTGGTCAGCGTAGCCAGGCCGGTTGGTCGGTGCCGGGGCGGGTGCCGGGGCGGGTGCCGGGGCCGCGACAGGGCGGCCCGCGGGCGCCCTCGATAGTCGCCGCGGGGCCTTGGCCTGCGCCGACGCCGCGTGAAGTGAGTTCGACAGGGAATAATGGGCCGATGAGCGACCTGACCCCTCCGGCGCCATGAGGGTCGTGCTCTTCGTCGTCGGACTCATTGTGGTGCTGTGCACCGCCGCCAGCGTGCTGTTCACCATCGTGCTCCCGAGAGAGCCCCGGGGATTCGGCCGGGTCGGGTTGATGGTCAACCGATGGGTCCGGTTCGTCTTCGTCGGATTGTCCCGTCTGGCCGCCACCTACGAACGGAAGGACTCGCTGCTGGCCCCGATCGCTCCAGTTGCCCTGGTGGTCCAACTCGCGTTTTGGGGCGTGTGCCTCATCGTGGGCTACGGCCTGATGCTGGAGGCGACCACCCACAACCTGGGATGGGCGCTGATCCAGGCCACCGGCGCGGTCCTGACCGTCGGGGCCATCACCCTCCGCGGACCGGCCAACCAGGCGGTGGACATCGCCGCGGGGGCCAGCTGGGTGATCATCGTCACCCTCCAGATCGCCTATTTGCCCTCCCTCTACGCGAGCTACAACCGGAGAGAGAGTCTGGTGGCCATGCTCGAGAGCCGGGCCGGAGTTCCGGCCTGGGGCCCGGAACTGCTTGCCCGTCATCAGCTGGTCGGCATCATCGACACGCTGCCGGACTTCTACGCGGCGTGGGAGGCGTGGTCCGCCGATCTGGCCGAGAGCCATGTCAATTATCCCGTCATGCTGCTCTTTCGATCACCCGACCCCTGGTTCTCCTGGCTGGTGGGGCTGCTGGCCGTGCTCGACGGCGCTGCCATGCACCTCGCCCTCGACCCGAAGTCGGCATCCTCCCAATCGCGCCTCTGCTTGCGCATGGGCTTTACCGCCCTCAACCGGATAGGCGCCGCCCTGGGCTATGAGATCGACCCCGATCCCAATCCGGAGGGACCCATCGACCTGACCTTCGAGGAGTTCGAGGCAGCCGTCAAGATGCTGGAGCACGTCGGGTTCCCGATGGACCGCACTGCGGAGACCGCCTGGCCCGATTTCCGGGGCTGGCGGGTCAACTACGAGACGGTGGCCTACCGCCTGTGCGAGCGCCTGACCGCGCCTCCGGCACCCTGGTCGGGCAAACGCCGCTTTCTCCGCTCCGGGGTGGTAGTGCCTCGACGACCGCCTCAGCGGACACCCACGGTCCTGAGCGACTTCCGGCCGGCCGTCGTCATCCCTCCCTCCGGCCGTCGGCGGAGCTTGGACCCGGATTCGGAACCGGACTACTCCTGAACTCAAGTCCGGTGGACTCGGTCGAGCCGGTGGACTCGGTGGGGCCGGTGGACTCGGCCAGCAGGCTGCGAGTGGCATCGACGTCGAGGTGCATCTGGGCCACCAGCTCCTCCACCGACGTGAAGGCCAGCTCCGGGCGCAGGCGACCGACGAAAGACAGCCGGCCCTCCTCCCCGTAGAGGTCACCGGAAAAGTCGAGGAGGTAGGCCTCCACCAGCCGTTCGCCCTCGGCGCCGTAGAAGGTGGGCCGTTTCCCGACCGAGATCGCCGCCCGCCAGCGGCTGCCGTCGGGCCGGTCGTACCAACCGGCGTAGATGCCGATGGCCGGAACCGCGATCGAGGCCGGGATGTCGAGGTTGGCGGTCGGGAACCCGAGCTCGGTGGCGCCGCGATTGTCACCGTGGACCACCGGTCCCCGCAGTTGGTGCGGCCGGCCGAGCAAGGTAGCGGCCTCTTCCACCCGACCTTCGGCGATGAGCCCCCGGATCCGGGTGGAGGAGATCGGATGGCCGGCTTCGAGCGATCCGTCGGGGGCCGCCTCCAGCGAGACGCCTTCGACGGTGAAGCCCCCGGTGGCTCCCATCTCCCGGAGGAGGGACACGTTCCCCTTGCGACCATGGCCGAAGTGGAAGTCCTCGCCCACCACCACCAGTCGGGCATCGAGGCCGCGTTCGAGGATCTCGTGGACGAAGTCCTCCGCCGACTCGTTGGCTCGCTCGGTGTCGAAGGGGACGACCACGGTGCGGTCGACCCCGGTGGAGGCCAGGAGCTCGAGCTTCTGCTCCAGGTCGCAGAGCAGCAGCGGGGCCGACTCTGGGCGCACCACCGCGGCCGGATGGCGGTCGAAGGTCACCACCACCGAGGTCAATCCACCGGTCACCGCCCGGGCGTGCAGCTCGCCGAGCAACGCCCGGTGGCCAAGGTGGACGCCGTCGTAGGCGCCGATGGTGACCGCCGAGCCTCCCGGTGGAGGCATGCTCTTGGCTGGATCGGTGATGATCTCCATTAGCCGGGAGATTAACTGGCGCCGGTCAGGACTACGGCCGGGCGGATCCGATCGGTCTCGGTCGCCTCGTACACGGCCAGCAGATTGTGGCCGACATCGACGATCCCCCAGGGCCCGTCCCCGGAGATGCCCAGGGATACCCGGTCGAGGGCGAGCCCCCGACTCACCAATTTCTCCACGTCGACCGGCACTACCACCTGTTCGAGATCCCGCATGCCCTGGGCCGGGGTGAGCACCACGGCCGGGGTCAGCTCATCGACCAGCCGGGCATCCTCGGCGGTGAAGGAGCCGATTCGGGTGCGGCGCAGATTACGGAGGTGGGCTCCCCCACCCAGTGCCGCCCCGAGGTCAGCCGCCAACACCCGGACGTAGGTGCCCGACGAACACTCGACGTCGATCCGGAAGACACCCGGGCTGGTGGTCGGGGCCACGTCGAACCGGTGGACGGTGATCGGACGGGGGGCGCGCTCGACTTCGATGCCTTCCCGGGCCAGGGCGTGGAGCCGGCGGCCACCTACTTTCACGGCCGACACCATCGGCGGGATCTGCTCGCTGTCGCCGGTCATCTCGGCTGCCGCCGCCCGCACCTCGGCCAGGGTCACCCCGCTCATGTCCCAGGTGCCGGTCACCTCGCCACTGGCGTCGAGGGTGGTCGTCGAGGTTCCGAGGACCACCTCCCCCTCGTAGGTCTTGGGGAGGGCGGTGAGGAAACGCATGAGCCGGGTGGCCCGGCCCAGCCCGACCAACAGGACGCCGGTGGCATCCGGGTCGAGGGTGCCGGCGTGGCCGACCCGGCGCTGGCCGAAGATGCGGCGACAGCGGGCCACCACGTCATGGGACGTCCAGGCCGTCTCCTTGTCCACCACCACCAGACCGGTCACCACCTCGTTGGACGGGGAGGTCATCAGTGGGTCTCGGTTCCGGGGTCGGTGCCGGGGTCGGTGCCGGCGTCGATATGGGAGTCGGTGCCGGTGTCGATACGGGAGTCGGCGCCGGCGTCGATACGGGAGTCGGCGCCGGCGTCGGTCTCGGGGGCCGCATCCGGGTTGGGTTCCGCCGCCATGTTGGGCTCCGTCGCCCGGATCCGGCGCAAGACGTCTTCGACCCGGCTGCCGGAGATCACCGCCGGGTCGACCTCGAAGGCCAGGAGAGGGGTGCGCTTCATCCGGAGTTGGCGGCCGAGCGAGCGCTGCAGATGCGGCCGGCGCTCGGCCAGGGCATCGGCGCCGTCGTCGGACAGCGAGCTCAGGAACACGGTGGCGTGGCGGAGGTCGGGAGCGGTGTCCACCGAGGTCACCGTGACCAGCCGCAGCCGTTCATCGGCGTCGGCCAGACGCTCGAGCTCCTCGGCCAGCACCTCCCGGAGGACCTGGTTGACGCGCAACGACCGCGGGTAGGGCGACACTCCACGGTTGTCATGACGGCGACCTGACATGGCTTCTTCCGTTCGAACCTTTGGCCCTGCTGCTGATGATGCGGCTGCACTACCTCTCAGGTACGAGGGATCTCCCGCTCGTCGTAGGTCTCGATGATGTCGCCCTCTTTGAGGTCCTGGTAGTCGGAGAGCCCGATACCGCACTCGAAGCCGGACTGCACTTCTCGGACGTCATCCTTGAACCGCCGGAGGGAGGTGATGGCGCCCTTCCAGATGACGACGCCCTCACGCAGGAACCGGACCTTGGAACCGCGGGTGATGACCCCTTCCCGGACGTAGCACCCGGCCACCGCTCCGAGCTTGGGCACCCGGAACACCTGGCGCACCTCGGCTTCACCGGTGACGATCTCCTCGAAGACCGGGGCCAACAGGCCGAGCATGGCCGCCTCGATGTCCTCCAGCAGCTTGTAGATGATCTCGTAGGTCCGAATCTCGACCCGGGCCTTGGCCGCCATGTCCCGGGCCCGCCGGTCGGGACGGACGTTGAAGCCGATGATGGTGGCATTGGAGGCCTGGGCCAACTGCACGTCGTACTCGGAGATCCCGCCGACCCCACGATGGACGAAGCTGAGCTTCACGTCGTCGCGCTCGAGCTTGCGGAGGCTCTCGGTCACGGCTTCCAGCGAACCGCGCACGTCGGCCTTGAGGATCAGGTTGAGGGTGGCGGTCTCGCCCCGCTGGATCTGCTCGAACAGGTCCTCGAGCTTGGCCCCGCCCAGCGCTGAACCAGCGGCGGGAACATGACCGGCGACCCGGTAGCGATGGGCGCGTGCCTCACCGATGGTGCGGGCCTGGGCCTGCTCGGGGGCGACCCGGAAGTCGTCACCCGGCTCCGGCGGTTCGGAGAACCCGAGAATCTGCACCGGGGTGGAAGGGGGTGCTTCCTTGATCTGGTCACCGTGCTCGTCGACCAGCGCCTTCACCTTGCCCCACGCCGCGCCGGCCACGATCGGATCGCCGACCCGCAACGTCCCCTGCTCGACGATGACCGAGGCCACCGGGCCACGACCCACCTCGAGCTCGGCCTCGATGACCACACCCCGGGCCCGTCCCTCAGGACTGGCGACCAGCTCTTCCACCTCGGCGACCAACACGATCTGTTCGAGCAGGTCGTCGATACCGAGGTCCTGAAGGGCGGACACCTCGACGGTGATGGTGTCGCCGCCCCACGCCTCGGGCACCAGTCCCTGCTCGGAGAGCTGCTGGAGGACCCGGTTGGGATCGGCTTCCTCCCGGTCGATCTTGTTGATGGCCACGATGATCGGCACGTCGGCCGCCTTGGCGTGGTCGATGGCTTCGATGGTCTGGGGCATGACACCGTCGTCGGCGGCCACCACCAGCACCACGATGTCGGTGACCTCCGCCCCGCGGGCCCGCATGGCGGTGAACGCCTCGTGGCCCGGGGTGTCGATAAAGGTGATCGGATTGTCGTTCCAGACCACCTGATAGGCCCCGATGTGCTGGGTGATGCCCCCGGCCTCGCCGGCGACCACGTTGGCATGGCGGATGCGATCGAGGAGCAGGGTCTTGCCGTGGTCGACGTGGCCCATCACAGTGACCACCGGGGGACGGGGCCGCAGGTCGGCCTCCTCGACCTCTTCGTCGTCGTCGTCGAGGAACTTGGCCAGCAGTTCGGCCTCCCGCTCCTCACCCGGGTCGACCAGGCGCACATCGGCACCGAGCTCGGCCGCGAACAGATCGATCATGTCGTCGGTCAACGACTGGGTGGCGGTGACCATCTCCCCCTGCAGCAGAAGGAAGCGGATCACGTCACCGGCGGACCGGTTCAGCTTGGGGCCGAGGTCGCGAGCGGTCGACCCCCGCTCGACGATGACCTCGGTGTCCGGCACCGGGGCGGTCGAGGGCGTGTAGGCGGTGAGTTGGGTCGGCTCGAGCTCTTCGAGGTTGCGACGGCGCCGACGAGGGCGACGTTGGTTGGGACGGCCGCGACCAATGCCGGGGCCGCCCCGCCCACCCGGACCTCCGGGTCCACCGCCAGGGCCACCGCCGGGACCGCCACCGGGACGACCGCTGAAGCCTCCGCCACCACCGGGACCGCCACCGGGACGACCGCCGTAACCGCCACCAGCTCCGGGCCCGGATCCACCCGGACGGGCGCTTCCCGGCCCGCTGGGCCTGGTTGCCCCACCGGGGCCGGGGCGTCCACTGAACCCACCCCCTCCGGGGCGCGGGCTGCTGGCCGGCTGGCGCCGTCCGCCCGAACCGGGGGGCGGCGGGATGGGCTTGCCGGTGACCGAACGGGGCGGGCCGCCGGGCGGCGGCGGAATCGCCCGGCCGGAAGAACTGGTCGGTGGATGCGTAGGGGCTGACGGGGGGGCGGCCGGGGCCACCGAGGCGGCAGGGGCCAGTGGCGCCGCCGGGGTTGCCGTCGCCGCCGGGGTTGCCGGCTGGTCGGAGGTGGCGGGAGCCGCAGGAGGCGCCTCCGCCGGGGTCGCGGCGGCCGGAGCCGTGGGCCGGGTGGTCGGGGCGGTGGCAGGGGCCGGAGCCTTGGGGGC
>DASZNG010000153.1:0-2089 GCA_035551535.1 Acidimicrobiales bacterium
CCGAGCCCGGCGGCGCCGAGCACCGCGTCGGCGATGGCATGGGCCACCACATCGGCGTCGCTGTGACCGTCGAGGCCCCGGACCCCGGGCTCGTTGATGGCCACCCCGCCCAATACCAGCGGGCGATTCGGATCGTCCGAGAACCGATGCACGTCGATCCCCTGGCCGATACGGAGCCCGGCCGCCCAATCGGTCATCGGGCGCCCCGATCACGGCGGACGAAGGCCTGCGCGATGGCCAAGTCCCCGGGGTGGGTGAGTTTGACGTTGTTCGGTTCGCCAGGCACCGTGCGCACGGTGGCACCCAATGCTTCGAGGAGGCCGGCGTCATCGGTCGCCTCCCCGCCTTCGGCGTGGGCAGCGCGGAGGGTGGCGGCTACGAATGCCTGGGGAGTCTGCACCGAGACCATCCCCTCCCGGTCAACCGTCGCCGCCACCTCCCCACCGGAGGTCCGCTTGAGGGTGTCGGTCACCGGGAGGACGGGAATGGCCCCGTGGACGCCGTCTTCGCCCAGGGCGTCCACCACCGAGGCGAACAGCGAGGCCGAGGCCAACGGTCGGGCGGCGTCGTGGACGATGATGACCGATGCCTCGGTTGGCACCGCCGCGAGTCCGGCCCGGACCGAGTGCGATCGGGTGGGACCGCCGCACACCACTCGATCGGCACCTCCGTCGTCGGCCGCCGGGGAGTCGGCCGAACCGTCGGGCACCACCACCACGATCCCGTCAGACACGGTGCGGGCGGCGGCAATCGACCAGGTCACCACCGGCCGGCCCTCCAACAGCTCGAACTGCTTCTGTCCTCCGAACCGGCTCCCGGTCCCGCCGGCCACCACCACCGTCCAGACCGGCCCGGATCGGCTCAGGGAAGTTCCTCGTCGAGGCGCTTTTCGGCCGTCTCCTCGTCGACGGCGAGAGCAAAGGTCAGCTCGGACACCAGGATCTGGCGGGCCCGGCTGAGCATCCGCTTCTCCCCGGCCGACAGGCCCTTGTCCTTGTCCCGGATCGACAGGTTCCGCACGACCTCGGCGACCTGGTAGATGTCCCCGGAACGCAGCTTCTCCGAATGGTTCTTGTACCGTCGTGACCAGTTGGTCGGCATCCGGGCTTCCTTCTTCCGGAGCACGGCAAAGACCTCTTCGACCTCTTCGTCGTTGATGACCTCGCGCAGCCCGACCCCCTCGGTGTTGTCGGAGGGAACCATCAGCGTGAGGTCTCCATAGGCCAGGCGAAGCACCAGGTATTCCTGCTTCTTCCCGAAGGCTTCCTTGGTTTCACGTCGTTCGACTACGGCCGCACCGTGGTGCGGATAGACGACCTTGTCACCGATGTCGAACACCGTGCCTCCTGGCATTGCGTGCTGATCCCGGGCAGGTGAGCGTCAACGGGACAGCGTAGAGCGAGACACCAGGATACACGGAGATGCCCTCTCTCCACCCCCTAGCCCTTCCCGCCAGCCCTTCCAGCGCCGGAAATGCCGAACGCGCTACTGGTAACGCTCAAAAATGCTGGTTTCGGCCAGGCGGATCAAGCCGTCCTTGACCGACCGGGCCTTGGCCACCCCGACCCCCTCCACCTGCTCCAGCTCCGACAACGACGCCCGCATGATCTGCTGGAGGTTCACGAACCGGTCCACGATCCGCTCGATGATGGCGTCGGAGAAGCGGGGAAGCCGGGCCAGCAGGCGGTAGCCCCGGGGCTCCACCCCCGAATGGGTGTCGGTGAGGGACGACGGCAGCGACAGGATGTCGGCCACCTTCTGGACGTTGAGCAGCTCGTCGGAGCCCAGACTGGCCAGCAACCCGACCGCTCGATCCACCGCCGCCTCCCGCTTGGCCGGGTCGGTCGCGGTCAGACGGAGGTAGTCCTGGACCACCAGCCGGAGCGACTGCTCCACGCCGTCGACCAGCTCCGCCAGCTGGAGACGTACCAGGCGCCCGTCGTCCCCGAGCTCGACCAGGTACCCGGACACCTCCTTGGCGATGCGCACCACCATCTCCGCCGACTGGAGCACCCCGGTCACGTCCCCGACCGAAACGGTGTCCTCCACCTCCAGGGTCGACAGCCCGTTGAGGGCCACGTCGTACCGG
>DASZNG010000154.1:0-11249 GCA_035551535.1 Acidimicrobiales bacterium
CGCAGTCCACGCCAAGAAGCACCACCGCGCCGTTCTCGAGCAGGCGCAGGGCTACTACGGCAACAAGAGCCGTTCGTTCCGCGCCGCCAACGAGCAGGTGATGCACTCGCTGCAGTACGCCTACCGCGACCGCCGGGCCCGTAAGGGAGAGTTCCGCAAGCTCTGGATCCAGAGGATCAACGCCGCCGCCCGCCTGAATGGCATGAGCTACAGCCGGCTCATCGCCGGCCTCCACGCCGCCGACGTCGAGGTCGACCGCAAGGTGCTGGCCGATCTGGCCGTCACCGCTCCCGAGGCCTTCACCGCGTTGGTGAAGGTGGCGGAGGACGCGCTGGCCGACGCCCAGGCGACCGCCGAGGCCGCTTCCTGAACCAGCCGGGGCTGAGCTTTACGCATCAGCGGGTCAAGCGGGTCCGCCAGCTGCTGCGGAAGCGCAGCCTGCGGTGGTCGGACCACTGCCTGGTCGTCGAGGGTGCGGAATTGCTGTCGGTCGCCCTGGAGGCCGGCGCCGCCGTCGAATCGGTGTACGTCGCCCCCGAGGGACGGTCCAACCCGGCGGTGGCCGAGGTGGTGGCCCGCGCCTATGCGGGCGGCACCCGGGTCTTCGACCTCGCCCCCGGGGTCATCGAGCGGGTGGCCGACACCGTCACCCCCCAGCCGGTGCTGGCGGTGGTCGGGTTCGTGCCGGCGTCGCTCGACGAGGTGGCCCCCGGCTCCTCGATGGTGCTGGTGTGTGCGGAGGTCCGCGACCCCGGCAACGCCGGGACGGTGATCCGGACGGCGGACGCCTCCGGGGTCGACGCGGTGGTGTGCTGTGACGGCACCGTCGACCCCACCAATCCGAAGACGGTGCGGGCCTCGGCCGGTTCGGTGTTCCACATCCCGATCGTCGTGGGTGGGGACGTGCTGGCCGCGGTCGGAGCGCTGCACCGGCGTGGCTTCACCACGGTGGGCACGGTGGTACGGGACGGCACCGACTATACCGACTTCGATTGGCGGCAACGGGTGGCGGTGGTGCTCGGGAACGAAGCCTCCGGACTCGCCGACGAGGTGGTCGCCGCCCTGGATGCCCGGGTGTCGATCCCGATGGCCGGCCAGGCGGAGTCGCTCAACGTGAGCGTGTCGGCGGCCGTGCTCTGCTTCGAAGCCCTGCGCCAGCGGCGGACCGGGGCCGGCGAGCGGCGCCCTACGATGCCGGAGGTGGAATCGACCTCGACGGACCCGGACAACCGGCGCGGAATCGCTCGGTCATGAGCGACGCTCCGGATATCCAGGCGTTGGTGGCCGACGCCGAGACGGCCATTGCCGCGGCCCGCACCACCGAGGACATCACCCGGGTCACCACCCAGGTGGCCGGCAAGAAGTCCCCGCTCTCCGAGGCGCACCGTTCGCTCGGGAAGCTCGACCCCGAGGCCCGCAAGCAACTCGGACAACGCCTCCACGAGGCCCGGACCACCATCGACGGCCTGCTGGATCGCCGTCGTGCCGAAATCCAGCTCGCCGAGATGCAGGCGAGCATGCGGTCCGACCTCCTGGATCTCTCCGAGTTCGTTCCCGCCCCCGCCACCGCCACCGCCAACAGCGCCGCCGCCGCCACTGCCACCACCACCACCACCGTTGCCACCACCGCCCCATCGCTCCGCGGCCATCTCCACCTGGTGTCCCAAACCCGGGACGAGCTGGAGGACGTCTTCGTGGGCATGGGCTTCGAGGTGGCGGAGGGTCCGGACATCGAGACCGACTGGTACAACTTCGGCGCCCTGAACATCCCGCCGGCCCACCCGGCGCGGGGGATGTGGGACACCTTCTACCTGAACCTCGGGGCTCCGGAGACGACCCTGCTCCGTACCCACACCTCGCCGGTGCAGATCCACCTGATGGAGGCGGCGGTGGCCGACGGCGACGCCGGGCTCCCGATCCACGCGGTCATGCCCGGGCGCTGCTACCGCCGGGACACCCCGGACGCCTCCCACCTGCCGGTGTTCCACCAGATCGAGGGCTTGGTGGTGGACAAGGGGATCAGCTTCGCCGACCTGGCCGGAACCATCGAGGTGTTCACCTCCGCCTACTTCGGTCCCGACATCCACTCGAGACTCCGCCCCGCCTATTTCCCGTTCACCGAGCCCTCGGCCGAGTTCGAGGTGACCTGCACCATCTGCCGCGGCAGCGGCTGCCGCACCTGTTCCCAGACCGGTTGGATCGAGCTCGGCGGCTGCGGGATGGTGGACCCGGCGGTGTTCGACGCGGTGGGCATCGACAACGACCAATGGACCGGCTATGCCTTCGGCTTCGGTATCGACCGCTGCGCCCAGATGCGCCATCAGATCGCCGACATGCGGGCATTGAACGAGAACGACATCCGCTTCCTGCGGCAGTTCTGAGACACCGATGGTGAGAGGAACGTAGTGCGCGTACCGCTTTCGTGGCTCCGAGACTTCGCCCCCTTCGCCGGGGACCCGGCCGACCTGGCCGCCACCCTTGACGACCTCGGACTGGTGGTCGAGGAGACCGAGCGGGTCGGCGAGGGGCTGGAGGACGTGGTGGTGGCCCGGGTCGAGGAGATCACCCCGATCGCCGGGGCCGACAAGATCCGCCGGGTCGTGGTCGACGCCGGCGACGGGCCCGTCGAGGTGGTGTGCGGCGCCTGGAACTTCGCCGTCGGCGATCTGGTCCCGCTGGCTCCGGTCGGCGCCGTCCTCCCCGGGGGCTTCGCCATCGGGCGCCGGAAGATGAAGGGCGTCGCCTCCAACGGCATGCTGTGCTCGGGCCGCGAGCTCCAGCTCTCCGACGACGGCCAGGGGATCCTGGTCTTGAACCCGGGGGAGGGAGCCCGACCCGGGCAGCCGTTCACCGAGGCGATGGGGATCGAACCCGATGTGGTGTTCGACATCGCCGTGGAGGCCAACCGGCCCGACGCCTGGAGCATCGCCGGGGTGGCCCGGGATCTCGCCGCTCGGCTGGGTCTTCCCTTCGCCATCCCCGAGGTGGATCGATCGGCGGCGCCGGGCGCGGCCGCCGGCGCCGGCGTCGGCGAGAGTGGCCCGGCCGGCGCCTCGGTGGAGTCGCTCACCTCGGTCCGGGTCGAGGATCTCGAGTTGTGCCCGCGGTTCACCGCCCGGGTGATCACCGGGGTGGTCGTCGGGCCATCACCGAACTGGCTGGCCGACCGGCTCCGGCTGGCCGGGATGCGGGCGATCAACAATGTGGTCGACGCTTCGAACTACGTGATGCTCGAGCTCGGGCAACCTACGCATCCCTACGATCTCGATCTCCTCGGCGGCGGGGGGTTGCTCATCCGGCGGGCGGCCGCGGGAGAGACCATCACCACCCTCGACGGGGTGACCCGGGAGCTCGGTCGACCGGGTCCGGGGCTCGGTGATACCGGCGAGGACTGTCTGATCTGCGACGCCGAGGGCACCCCGGTGGGAATCGGCGGAATCATGGGGGGCGCGTCCTCAGAGATCGGGAGCGGCACCACCCGGGTACTGCTCGAGACCGCCTACTTCGATCCGATGGCCATCGCCCGGACCTCGAAGCGCCTGGCCCTGCGGACCGAGGCATCGGCCCGGTACGAGCGGGGATGTGATCCCGCCGGCATCGACCGGGCGGCGGACCGCTTCTGCCAGCTCCTGGCCCTGACCGCCGGCCGCGACGCGGTGGTGGCACCGGGGACCATCGACGTGCGGGGCGACGTTCCCGGGCCGGTGGAGCTGACGGTGCGGACGGCCCGGGTCAACGAACTGCTCGGCACCGGGTTCATCGCCTCCGAGATCACCTCCCTGTTGGGGCCGATCGGGATCGCCGCGGTGGAGGTGTCGTCCGACGGCGAGGCGGACGGGGGCGGCGTGCTGGCGGTGACGGTGCCCACCTTCCGACCCGACATCCGGCCGGCGGCGATGGGCGAGGCCGACATCACCGAGGAGGTGGCCCGGACCTACGGCTACGCACGACTGCCTCGCCGGATGCCGGCGTGGCCCCAGCCCGGACGTCTGACCGCCTACCAGCGGGATCGCCGAAGCCTGAAGGAGATGCTGTGCGGATTCGGGGCATCGGAAGCCTGGACCACGACCTTCGTGAGCGAGTTCGACCAGACCATGTCCGGGGTGGCCCCTCCGTACATCGAGGTCACCAACCCGCTGGTGGAGGCTGAGCGATTCCTGCGGACCTCGATGGTCCCGGGTCTGGTGCGGGCCGTCATCTACAACACCGAGCGCCGCCAGGGGGACCTCCGGCTCTTCGAGGTGGGGACGGTGTTCCACTATCCCGCGACCCCGCCCCTCGCCGGGGGGGACGCTCCGGCCGCGGAGATGTCGGAGCGCCTGTGTGCGGTGTTCTGCGCCGTGGGAGACGATGCCTGGACCGCGGTGGGTGCCTGGCGGGCCGTCGCCGAGGGGCTGGCCATCGGCGACTGGGACATGGCGCCTGCCGCCGGAACTCCTGGCGCGGTGCTCCACGGCTACCGGTCGGCGGGGTTGGTGAGCGTGGGAAGCACCCCGCCCGGTGGGGTCGGTTCCGCCACCGGGGCGACCCAGTTCGGCGTGGTCGGGGAACTGGACCCCTTCATCGTCGGTTCCCTCGGTCTGCTCGGCCGGGACGGAAGGCCCCGCCGGGTCGGCTGGCTCGATCTGGACATCGGCGTTCTCCTGGATCGCCACCAAGTGCCCCGCCGGCCGGAACTCGCCCAGCCCATCAGCCGGTTTCCGTCCTCGGACATCGACCTGGCCTTCGCTGTCGATGACGACGTGAGCGCCATCACCGTCGAGCGGGTCCTGCGCCGGGCCGGGGGAGAGGAGCTCGAATCCGTCGAGTTGTTCGACGTCTTCCGGGGCGACGTGGTCGGAGATGGTCGGCGCAGCCTGGCCTATCGGCTCCGGTTCTGTTCCCTCGACCACACCCTCAATGACGCGGAATTGGCCGAGCTGCGAAACCGTTGCATCGCCGCGGTGGAGACGGGCGGCAAGGCCACGCTCCGGTAGGGGCCACTCGGCTCCGGCTGATCGCCGGACCCCGGTGGCCGATCCGCCGCCGATCATCCGCGGGACGTCCGGCCCGGATCACGACAGGCCGGCCTGTTGAAAGGCGGCATCCACCGTCTGCTCCATGAGGAGGGCGATGGTCATCGGACCCACTCCCCCCGGCACCGGGGTGATGAGGCGGGCCGGTTCGACCGCCTCCTCGAAGTCGACGTCGCCGACATTGCCGGGGTTGTAGCCGGCATCGATGACCACGACGCCCGGGCTCAGCCAATCACCCTTCACGAACTTCGGTCGGCCGACCGCGGCCACCACGATGTCCGCCGCCCGGACGATCGACGGCAGTTCCCGGGTCTTGGAATGGCAATAGGTCACGGTGGCGTCGCGCCCCAGCAACAGCATGCCGACCGGCTTTCCCAGGATCGGGCTGCGCCCGATGACCACCGCGTGTGCGCCTGGGAGTTCGACCCCGTAGGTATCGAGGAGGCGGATGATCCCTCCCGACGTGCAGGAAACGAAACCCGGGCGCCCGAGGCCCATGGCCGCAAACGAGTGCATGGTGACCCCGTCGACGTCCTTCCCCGGGATGATCGCCTCGAAGGCGGCAGCTTCATCGACCTGGGGCGGGCTCGGGTGCTGCAGCAGGATGCCGTGCACCGTCGGGTCGCCGGAGAGCCGGGTGATCGCACCGACCACGTCGAGCGTCGAGGCCGTCGAAGGGATCGAGGTATGGCGGGATTCGATCCCTACCCGCTGGCTCCGATTCTCCTTCATCCTCACATAGGTGACCGAGGCAGGATCGTCGCCCACGATGACGGTGGCCAGACACGGCCTGGCGCCGGTCCGGGCGAGGAAATCCGCCGCCCGCGCCGCGGTGCGAGCCAGGATGTCGTTGGCCAATTGGGTGCCGTTCATGAGACCAGCTGTCGGCACGGGGCTCCTTCCGAGGGCGAGTGGCTATGGCAGGCTCAAAAGCGTATGGCCGCCGGCCCGGGTCTCGGTCAACCGAACTTCGGCGTCACCCCTCTGGCATTCCGGCGTCCAACTCATCGAGGAGGGATCGTGTGGCTTGGCCCAGCCACGGAGTGATGAGGCGGCGGTCCTCCGGAGACAGGCTGTCGAGGAAGGCATAGCCGACCAGATCGCCGGCCTCGCCGCCGGTCCGAGCCACGACCTCGACCGCAGCCAGGGCCCGCTCGAGTACCGGCCGTTCGGCTTCGATGGTGAGCAGCCGCTCGGACACGAAATCGGCCAGCTCGGTGAAGGTCGCGGGTCCGCCCGGATCGTCATCGAACGCTTCCACCAGCGCCAGATAGGAAGGTCCGAACTCCGGCACATCCCTGAGCAGCACGGTAACGGCCGGGTGCTCGTCGTAATGGAGAAGAGTCGAAAGTGGGTCTGGTTCCAAGTGAGACGGATCGGAAACCAAGTGAGACGGATCGGATACTGGGTGAGACGGATCGGATACTGGGAACGGCTGATTGCTGGCGGGCATGGTTGGGCTCCGTGGGCATTGACAGTTGGGGCGGCGCTGTCCTCGGGGGTCCCTGCACTCCGCGATCCGGGATCGAACCGAAGGTAGCGACGTGGGCCGGAGGGGTCAAGGGTCGCCATTGATTTCTGGACTCCGGCGCTGTTTCCGCCTTCGCCCCACTCCGCCAAAACCCATCTTGCATAATCATGCGCTGATGCGCATATACTTGCGGGATGAGGGAGATGAGAGAAGCGAGGGGTCACCGGTGACCACGACGGTGGGGGTGGTTGGCGCCTCCGGCTACGCCGGCATCGAGCTGCTGAGGCTGTGTGCCGCCCATCCGGATCTGGAGGTGGTGGTGGCGACCGCCGGCACCAACGCCGGGGAACGGGTGGCGGTTCATACGCCGTCGCTGGCCGCCGCCTACCCCTCGATGACCTATGCCGCTACGGAGCCGGCCGCGGTCGAAGCCCTCGACCTGGTGTTCCTGGCCCTTCCCCACGGCGAATCCCAGCGCGTCGTCCCCCACCTGGTTTCCGAGGTCGGGGTCATCGTGGATCTCGCCGCCGACTTCCGGCTCCACCAGGCGGAGCTGTACCCGATCTGGTACCGGGAGGATCACGAGGCGCCGGAGTTGCTCGAGCAATTCGTCTACGGACTTCCCGAGCTCCACCGAGACGATATCCGCACCAGCCGGTTGATCGCCGCGCCCGGGTGCTATCCGACGGCGGCCATCTTGGCGCTGGCGCCGTTCATGATGGCCGATGTCATCTCTCCGGCGGGAATCATCGTCGACGCCGCCAGCGGGGTGTCGGGAGCCGGTCGGGCGCCGAAGGCGAACCTCCATTTCGGTACCGTCGACGAGGATTTCACCGCCTACGGCCTGCTCGATCACCGGCACACCGCGGAGATGGAGCAGGGTCTCGACGCCGAGGTGCTCTTCACGCCCCACCTGGCGCCGATGGTACGGGGCATCCTCGCCACCTGCTATGCCCGGCCGGTGCCACCCACCGATGGTTCGGCCCCCCTGACCACCAAGGAGGCCCTCGACATCCTCGACAGCTTCTATTGGGACGAGCCGTTCGTGGTGGTCGGCGAATCGTTGCCATCCACCAAGGCGACCGCCGGTTCGAATTGCGCCCACCTCACCGTCCGGGTCGATCCCCGCACCGGATGGTTGGTGGCCATCGCCGCCATCGACAACCTGATCAAGGGCGCCTCCGGGCAGGCCGTCCAGTGTGCCAACCTCGCCCTCGGGCTCCCAGAAGGAGCCGGACTTCCGCTGGCGGGGGTTTATCCATGAGCATCACCACGCCCAGGGGGTTCGTGGCCGCCGGCCTGGCTTCGGGGATCAAGGCGTCCGGCGCCCTCGATCTGGCCCTACTGGCCACCGACGACGGGGTGGCCGTTCCCACCGCCGCCACCTTCACCACCAACTTGGCCGCCGCCGCCCCGGTGCAGGTCAGCCGCGCCCACCTGTCGGCCACCGGAGGAAGAGCTGCGGCGGTGGTGGTCAGCAGCGGGAACGCCAACGCCGCCACCGGGGCCAAGGGCAAGAAGAACGCCGCCCGCATGTGCGAGGTGGTGGCCAACGGCCTCGAGGTGTCACCCGACGAAGTGCTGGTGTGCTCCACCGGGCTCATCAGCTTCCAGCTCCCGATGGAACCCATCGAAGCCGGGCTCCCGGTACTGGTAGGGGCCCGGTCCGGGTCGGCCCAGTCCGCCGAGGACGCCGCCACCGGGATCCTCACCACCGATTCCGGCCGGAAGGAGGTGCTGGTCGACGGATCGGGGTTCTCGGTGGCCGGTATGGCCAAGGGAGCCGGCATGATCGCGCCGAACATGGCCACCATGCTGGCCTTCCTGACCACCGACGCCGCCGTCGAACCCGGGCCCCTGGCCGACCTTCTCCGCATCGCCGTCAACGACTCGTTCAACTCGTTGACCATCGACGGGTGCACCTCCACCAACGACACGGTCATCCTGATGGCATCGGGTCGGGCGGGTCCGGCCGATCCCAACGTGGTGGTGGACGCCGTCACCGATGCCTGCCTGGAGCTGGCCGGCCAGATGGCCGCCGACGCCGAGGGCGCGTCGAAGATCGCCCACATCCGGGTCACCGGGGCCGACACCGACGGCCAAGCCCAGCAGGCGGCCCGGAAGGTGGCCGAGTCGATGCTGGTCAAGTGTTCGCTGAACGGCGCCGACCCTTACTGGGGAAGGATCGCCTCCGAGCTCGGTTCCGCCGGGGTGGCCTTCGAGATGGACAAGCTCACCATCGCCTACGGCGGGGTGGTCGTGTGCCGGGAAGGGATCACCGTCGACCACGACCGGGCGGCGGTGGACGCCCATCTGGCCGGCTCGATGATCGACATCCATTGCCAGCTCAACCTGGCCGACGGGGACGGGATGGCCATGACGGTCGACCTCGGGTACGGCTACATCGACGAGAACCGGACCACGTCGTGACCGCCGACGGGGCCCGGGTGATCGCCGACGGCAGTGGTAGCGGCGACGGCAGTGGTAGCGGCGACGGCAGCGCCAGCGGCGGGCTCCCGCCGGGGGCCAAGGCCAGCGTGCTGGTCGAGTCGCTGCCGTACATCCGCCGGTTCTGGGGGAAGGTGGTGGTGGTCAAGTACGGCGGCAACGTGATGCAGGCCAAGGATGGCGGGGCCGCCATCGACGAGGCATCGGCCCTGGCGTCGTTCGCCGAGGACATCGTGCTGATGCGCTCTGTCGGCATGCTCCCGGTGGTGGTCCACGGAGGCGGGCCCCAGATCGGCGCGCTGATGGAGCGGGTGGGCAAGGTGACCGAGTTCCAAGATGGCTTCCGAGTGACCGATGCCGACACCATCGATCTGGTCCGGATGGTGCTGGTGGGCAAAGTGAACCGTGACATCGTCAGCGCCGTCAACGTCCACGGGGCACTGGCCGTCGGGCTCTCCGGGGAGGACGCCAATCTGATCACCGCGGTGGCCCGTTCCGAAGCCCTGGGCTACGTCGGCGATGTCGTCGATGTCGACCCGGTCATCGTCCACCAGTTGTTGGCCCAGGGGCTGATTCCGGTGGTGGCGACCATCGGCACCGACCACACCGGGCAGGCCTTCAACATTAACGCCGACTCGGCCGCCGGGGCCTTGGCCGCCGCCCTCCAAGCCGAGAAGATCGTCTTCCTCACCGACGTGTCCGGGATCCGGGCGGTGCCCGACGACCCGTCGACGCTCATCAAGCAGATCACCGCCGACGAGCTCGACGCCATGGTGGTGTCGGGCGCGGCCAACGGGGGCATGATCCCGAAAGTGGAGGCCTGCGCCCGGGCGGTGCGGGCCGGGGTGGGACGGGCGCACATTCTCGACGGACGGACCCCCCACGCCCTGTTGCTGGAGATCTTCACCGACGAGGGGGTCGGGACCATGGTGAGCGCCGGGGTCGACCCGACCTGGGCCACCGGAGCCGGAGACGGAGCCGGCGCGGCAGTGGCGCCATGAGCACCATCGACCGCTCCTCGCTCATGCACACCTATGCCGAACCTCCGGTCACCTTCGTGCGGGGCGAGGGGAGCCTGCTCTACGACACCGACGGGAAGGAGTACCTCGACTTCCTCTCCGGTCTGGCCGTCACCTCGCTCGGGCACGCCCACCCGGTGGTGGCCGAGGCCATCGCCAACCAGGCGGCCACCCTCTCGCATGTGTCGAACCTCTTCGGGAACACCATCGGGCCGGCGGTGGCGGCCACCATCGACCGCCTGATCGGCGGGGGCACCGACCTGGAGGGCGGTCAGGTGTTCTTCGCCAACTCGGGTGCCGAAGCCAACGAGTGCGCCCTCAAGCTGGCCCGCCGATGGGCCGGGCCCGACCGGTTCGGCGTGGTCAGCACCTGGCAGGCCTTTCACGGCCGGACCCTGGCCACCCTGGCCGCCACCGGACAACCGGAGAAGCAGGCCGCCTTCCTGCCGCTGCCGGAAGGATTCGATCACGTTCCCTACGACGACCTCGATGCCATGGACGCCGCCTGCGACCCGAGCCGGGTGGCCGCGGTCATGGTCGAGCCGATCATGGGCGAAGCCGGGGTGGTGATGCCGTCGTCGGACTACCTGGTCGGCCTCCGCCAACTCTGCACCGACCGCAACATCCTGTTGATAGTGGACGAGGTCCAGACCGGATTCGGCCGGACCGGGCGCTGGTTCGGCTTCCAGCATCTGGGTATCGAACCCGATGTCGTGACCATGGCCAAGTCGCTGGGCAACGGGATGCCGGTCGGCGCCTGCTGGGCACGCTTAGAGGTGGCGGCGGCGTTCGTCCCCGGTGATCATGGCAGCACCTTCGGCGGCCAACCGCTGGCCATGGCCGCGGCCCGGGCCACGCTGTCGGTGATGGAGTCCGAGGATGTGCCCGGCCGGGCGGCGGTTTCGGGCGCTCGGCTGCGGGCCGGGCTGGAGAAACTCCCCCTGATCATCTCGGTGCGGGGCGAGGGCCTGTTGCTGGGCGCCGTCCTCTCCGGGCCGTTGGCCAAGGAGGCGGTGGCCGGGGCGCTCGACGCCGGTCTGGTCATCAACGCCCCCGCCCCGGACGTCCTGCGGTTCGCCCCGTCCCTGTTGGTCTCCGACGCCGACATCGACCGGGCCCTCGGGATCCTGGGTCCGATCCTCGACGGCGTGGCCACGACGGCCGCCGCGGGAGGGAGCCGGTCATGACCGAACCCCGACACGTCCTGGACATCGACGACCTCGGAGCCGACGGCCTCGACGCCGTCCTGGCCCTGGCCGCCCTCGATCCCGGCCGGCTGCCCAAAGCCCTGGAGGG
>DASZNG010000155.1:0-10213 GCA_035551535.1 Acidimicrobiales bacterium
GGGGATGTGCCCGAACCCGTTGAACAGGAATCCGCCCAGGGTGACGTATTCCCCCTCCGGGAGGTCGATCCCCAGGCGGTCGATGACGTCGTCCACGCTCATCCGTCCGTCCACCAGCCACCGGCTCCCGTCCACCCGGACCACATCGGGCTCGTCATCGGGATCGAACTCGTCGGGCAGCGGGCCGACCAGCGCGCTCAGCACGTCCTTGACCGTCAGCACCCCTTCGACGCCGCCGTGCTCGTCCACCACCACCGCGAAGGCCCGTCGTTGCCGCCGCATCTCGGCCAGGACATCGAACACCAGCCGCGACTCGGGTACCAGAAACGGTTGTCGGAGGCGCCGGGAAATATCGACCGGATCGGGGATCGCCGGGTTGACCGCTTCGGTGGGCGCCTCCTCGGCCCCGGGCCTCGAGCCGTCCGCCTCGGCGTCCGCCGCCGGTTGGGCTTCGGGCCTTCCGCTCTGGACCCTCCACCCGGCTCGGAACAGGTCGTTGACGAACAGCACCCCGATCAGGTCGTCGAGGTTGTCGTCGTAGACCGGGAAGCAATTGTGACCCGATTCCCGGATGACCCGGGTGACGTCGTCGGCGGTGACCGGGATGGACAGGGCCACCACATCCACTCTCGGGGTCATGATCTCGCCGACCACCATGTCCCGCAGATCGCCGATGGCTTCGACGATGAACTGCTCCTGGGCTGCGCCCCCGCGGCCCATGCTGATCCCGGCTTCACCACCCGGATCGCCGGCCGCCGCCTTCCCCCGGCTCCGGGCCCGGCGGCGCTTCTGGGTTGGTGGGGATTGCCGTTCCTGGTGTCGTCGGAACACGGACCCTGCCTTCGTCGGCCTGATGGCGGCGCTCAGACGCCGGCCGCGGGAACGACCGACAGCGGTTGGTAGGACTCGTCGTAGTACGTACCACCGTCGAGCAACGAGGTGACGGCCCGGCGCAGCCGGATCGGGTCGAGCGGCTTCACCACCCACCCCTCGGCCCCCGAGCGGCGGGCGATGAACACATCCGGACGACGGTCGAGGAGCATCAGCACCGGCACGTGTGCGAGGTTGCCGTACGACTCCTCGAGCCGCAGTTCGAGGCAGACAGCCATCCCGCCCATGTTCCCCATCTGCAGGTCGACCACCACCAGGTCGGGGAGGCTCTCGGCCACCTCCTCGAGCACCGCCGGGCCGGAGCGGGCCTCGCGGATGGTGATGTCCGGCCGTCCGGCGATGGCAGCGATTTCGGCTCGGACCGACGGGGCGTCGCTGGCCACCAGGATGGATCGCACAACCACGAGGTTAGCCCGCCGGCTGGGGCGACCCCGCCGGTGACGGCGGCGGCACCGGGGCCCGTCCGTCCGTGCGGAACAGCAGGTCGGCGATGAGCCCCAACCCGTCCAGATCGTGGACGTCGGTGTTGAGGAGCGGCACCCGCGACACCGGGGCGGGGGCGACCCGCGCCACCAGGGCGGCGTAGACCTGCTCGTCCCGATCCGAGGCCGCCGCGTAGCCGGCCAGGTTGTCGATCAGCACCTGTAGCGGCCGGCGGTCACCGGTGGCTCCCTCGGCCAGCCCCTCGAGCCGTCCGAGCCGCTCGTCGTCGATGAACCGGGGCTGGACCCGGTTGACGATAAGGGCGGTGACCGACATCTCCGATTCGGCCAGCTTGGCCGCGAAGTGCACGGCTTCCTCCACCGAGTCCGGCCGGGGGGAGGCGACCAGCACGAAGGCGGTTCCCGGCTGTTTGAGGAGCTCGTTGACCCGGATGGCCCGGGTTCGGAATCCCTCCTCCATTCCCTCGAACGCCTGGAAGAAGGTGACCGCGTCCCGGACGACGTCGGCGCCGGCCACCTTGGAGATGGTGCGCAGCAGGGCCTGGGCGGCCATGCCCACGAACCTCATCGAGACCCGGGTGGGCATCATCAGCGCCTGGAACAACCGGTTGCTGAGGAAGCCGGTGAGCCGGCGGGGGGCGTCGAGGAAATCGAGCGCGTTGCGGGTCGGAGGCGTGTCCACCACCACCACGTCGAAGCCGCCCTCCTCGACCAGCTCGTAGAGCTTCTCCATGGCCATGTACTCCTGGGTGCCGGACAGGGCCCCGGTGAGGTTCCGGTACATCCGGTTGGCCAGGATGCCCTCGGCCTGATCCGAAGAGTCGGAATACCGGCGGACCAGGTCGTCGAAGGTCCCCTTGGGGTCGAGCATCATGGCGTGGAGCTCGCCCGGCCAGGGGCCGTCGATCGTCGACGGCTGGTTGGAGAGGGCGTCGAGGCCCAGCGAGTTGGCCAGCCGGCGGGCCGGATCGATGGTCACCACGCACGCCTTGCGGCCCTGGCGGGCGGCCTGCAAGGCGAAGGCCGCCGCGGTGGTCGTCTTGCCCACCCCTCCCGAGCCGCCGCAGATGATGATCGACCGGTCCCGGGCGATCTCGCCCATGGTGAGCCCCGAGCTCACGAGGCGGCCGCCGGTTCGACGTCGGGCAGGGCGGCGATCCCCGCGGCCAGGGCATCGGCCAGCACCTGCAGCTCTTCGGGGCCGATGGCGGCGGTGAAGGCGAACGGCACCCGCAGCTCGGGCAGGGGCAGCTCATGGCCCAGCCGCTCGATCTGCTCCTGCTGGAGCCCCTCCCGGGTGCGTCGGAAGGTGCTGGCCGCATCGAGGGCTTCGCCGAGCTCACCGTCGAGGGCCACCCCCGCCGCCCGCGCCGCCTCCGCCGCCGGGATCTCCAACCCCGGGATCGGCGTATAGCAGCCGTTGACGATGATCGGGCCCAAGCTGATGCCGACCTTGTCCTCCAGCTGGTAGGCGGCGTCGACCACCTCGTTGACCGGCATCTCTTCCGGCAGCGTCACCAGCGCCACCTGGCTCCGGGCCGGGTCGGTGAGGAGGGCGACTACGTCGGCGGCCTGGGCCCGGACCGGCCCGCCCCGGGCGGCGTCCACCAGCCCGCTCGCCGACGACAGGAAGGTCATGGCGTGGCCGGTGGCCGGCGCGTCGACCAGGACCAGGTCGGCGAGGCCGGCCTGCTCGATCTGTTTGACCTTGCCCAGTACCAGGATGTCCCGGATGCCGGGGATGGCCCCGGCCACGATGTCGATGATCCCCGACGCCATCAGCCGCTTGGAGATCCGTTTGAGACCGTGGTCGGCCAGGTATTCGATGAGGGCGTCGTCGGGGGTGATCCTCCGGGCCTGCACGCTCCCGGGCGCCAGGTGGGGCGTCTCGCTCTCGTCCCCGGGATCCTCCTCGACCTGTTCGGCTCCGGCCGCGCTCAGCACCGCCCCGTCGTAGTCGAGGGTGTCGCGGTGGCCGAAGGCGTCGGAGACCCCCGACCGGCCCTCGAGCTCGATGACCAGCACCGACAGACCGGCGTCGGCGGCCATGCGGGCAATGGCCGCCACCATGGTGGTTTTCCCCACCCCACCCTTCCCCGCCACGATCAGGACGTGACTCTGCGTACAGAAAGTTCTGACGTCCATGACGCCACGGAGCGTAGCGTTCCCGCCGCCCGTCGAGGGTTCTCCGACCCCCCACGCGGCGGGAAACTCCGCCCGCCCGGAGCCAGTGGGGAGAGCTTGTAAGAAAAACCTGGTCAGACCCCTTGTTTCGGTGCCTCGGCGCGAGTACGTTCGCTGGCGCGGGGTAATACCTGCAGGCAAGAGGGGGAAGCGAATAAATGGCGCAAGCTTTGGACACCTGGCAGATCAAAGCGTCATGTCGCGGGCCTCATGCCGAGATCTTCTTTCCTCCTGCTCATGCCGAGCGCAAGGAGGAGAAACTCCAGCGCGAGGCGCACGCCAAGGCGATCTGCGCGACCTGCTCGGTGCAGACCGATTGCCTCGACTACGCCATCCGGATCCGTGAGCCCCACGGGATCTGGGGAGGGCTGAACGAGGTCGAGCGCAAGCTGCTGACCGACCGTCGAGCCGGCTGACCGCCTGACGTCGGGCTCAGCCCGACGACAGCGCCTGGGCCGCCGCCCGCACCCCTTTCGAGGTGCAGACCGAGGTGGGGTTCTGGTGGGTGGCGACACAGATTCCCGCCGACAGGTAGTTGGCCGACGCCACGATGGCCCGGCTGTCGGAGGTGGTGGCGTCCTTCAGGTCACCGATGATCGTCCCCCGGGCCAGGCGCAAGATCATCGCCGGGCTGAATCCTGACGTGGTCGTGACCATCACGTTGTCGATGTCGACCAGCGGATAGGTACCGAGGGCCGGCTGGCCGCCACCGCCGGTCGGGCCGGCGGACTGGTAGTGGGCGACCAGTGCC
Source organism: Acidimicrobiales bacterium (assembly GCA_035551535.1). GTDB lineage: Bacteria > Actinomycetota > Acidimicrobiia > Acidimicrobiales > RAAP-2 > DASZIT01. The sequence goes on from DASZNG010000155.1 coordinate 4,270, forward strand.
TGCTGGCCGGGGGTGAGGGTGGAGATCTTGGTGAACACCCCGTTGGCGGCGGCCACGTCGGAGTAGAGCTCCACTCCGGTGAAGGTGAGATACGGGCTGGTGTAAGCGGCGTCGAAGAAGCTGAAACTCTGGAGCCCCGGGAACACCGAGGTGGTCGAGGACTCCATGTCGTGGAGCAGCCCGAAGGTCCCGAACCGGGACAGCGCCAGCACCAGCGGCCAGCGCTCCGCCGCGCAGAACGGGCAGTACTCGCTACCCACGAAGAGCACCTCGGGCTTCTCCTCCGAGTACATCGCCGGTTGTCCGGTGACCACCGTCGGGGGAGTGAGCCCGGTGTTGGGAGCCGTCACCCCCACCGCGTCGAAGGTGGCCACCGGCTCGCTGGCCAGGGTGCGGAGCACGTCGGGAGCCGTCTCGGCGCGGTTGACCACCCGGAGGGTGGTGGGGGTGTCGGTCAACGTGTAGACGAGCAGGGCGGTGACCCCGACCAGGATGACGACCACCGCCCCCCAGGCGAAGCGCGAGGTTCGGGTCGGGGGTGGATGATCGGTCTTCGCCGGCACCGCTTATGACCCGTCGTGGGCCAGCTGAATGCTTCGGTTGGTCTCGGGTTCGTAGTCGCGGGAGAGCAGGATGGGTGAAGCGGTCACGACGATCACGAACAGGATGAAGCTGAGGACGTGGACCGACGTGCACCACAGGCAGATGTTCTTGATGATGAACAGTTCGGCGATGACCAGGTAGATGATCATCCCGACGCCGACGACGGCCAGGGCCAATCGGGCCAGGTGGATCCGGCGGTCGGCTGACCGCCAGGCCCAGGGCAGGCTCAGGGCGAACATCGGCAGGAAGTAGGCCAGCCCGAGGACGGCGACGGGGATGCCGAACACGTAGGACTGCGGGCTGGTGGTCACCTTTTGACAGTTGATGAGACCACCCCCGGCCGGGCACGACAGGGCGATGTGGGTGTCGAAGTGGGTAATGGTCAGGTAGATGGACACCCCGAGCCCCATCAGGCTCAGCAGCATGGTGACGATGGGCTGCCAGCGCAGCGTGGGCATGGCGCGATCTCCGCGGGGGATCCGGGTCAGCTCAGCTTGAGGGCCTTGGCCGCGGCCGTGACACCGGAGCTCGTGCAGACCGCGGTGGGCTGCTGCTTGGTGCTGGCACAGATGGCGGCGGTGATGTAGTTGGCGGTGCCGACGATGGACTGGGTGACCGCGTTGCTCGGGTCGGTCAGGTGGCTGGCGATGTCGTTGTGGCTGAGTCCGGCCAACATCAGCGGGCTGTAGGTCGCTCCGGAGATCAACGCCACGTTGCCGATGTCAACGAAGGGGAAGCCGACCTGTCCGACGGTGGCCCCGGGAATGTAGGTCGGGGTGCTGTACTTGTTGAGCACCGCCTGTTCCTCTTTGGTCGGATTCTGCAGGGTGGTGTAGCCGGAGCTGTTGGGGACGTTGGTGTACTGCTCGTCCGGGAAGAACGTCAGGTACTGGCTGGTGAAGGTGGCGTTCCGGTAGCTGAAGGTGGCGGTGGCCGGGGCGAAGTCGGTGTGGGACGAGGCGGTCACCTCCAGGTTGGCCCAGGTACCGAACCGGGACAGCGCCGCGGTCATCGACCAGCGTTCGGCCGCGCAGTACGGGCAGTACTCGGCGCCGTAATAGAACATCGCCGGGGTCTTGCCGCCGAGGGTCAGGGGCGGCTGGTTGGACAGGACGATTGGCGGGTTCGGCTGGGCGGTCGACGGGATGTTCGCCCCGACCGCGTCGTAGACCGATGCCGGGATGGTGGTGACGTCCTTGACGATCGAGGCGGGCGCCGGAGTCACCGGGGTGTAGGCGGTGTTGGCATTGGAGCCGCCACCGGTCGCCTTGATGACGACGATGACGACGATGACGACGATGACCAGACCGACCGCGCCCCAGGCGATGAGGGCACCGGACCGGCCCCGGGGGCCCGCCGTCGGTTGACGCTGGGGGCCGGGACGGGGGGTGTTGCCCCCCCGGCCGCCGCCGCCCTTGCCGCCGCCGGCCTTCCCCGACACCGGGCGACTCTGGGCCCGGCTGGCGTCCTTGGCCGATGAGGTTCCGGGCCTCGGCTTGGGCGTGTTCCCCCCCGGCTTCGGCGTGTTGCCGGCCGGCTTGGGCTTGCTGCCGGTCCCGGCGCCGCCCCTTTGTCGTTCCACAGCCATGGTCTTCGCAGTCTCCTCTAGAGAGAATTGATCCTAGTGAGCGTAACGGTTGCTGCCCAGGGGATGCAGTCGGCTTGGAATCCCCAGGCTGATGGCTCTATCCCCCGGCGGAGGCGGGATTGTGCCTAGATTGACCGTCCATGCCGGGAACCCCAGCCACGACTGCGCCCTCCTTCGAGCCCGGCGTCGGTACCTTCGGCCGGGACACCCGAGCGGTCACCTGGTCCCGGGTGACGGTCGACGGGCACCCGGTGAGTTACGCCACCACCGGAGACGGACCCCCGGCCTTGTTCCTCCACGGCTGGGGGCTCCGGCCCAATGCCTACCGGGAGCCGATCCGGCGGATGGGGATGGCGGGATGCCGGGTCTACGCCCCGGCCATGCCCGGCTTCGGCGGGACCCGGGAGCTCCCCAGCCGGGAACGTTCGTTCAACGGCTATGCGGCCTGGGTCGGCCGATTCCTCGACGCGGTCGGCGAGCGCCGGGTGGCTCTGGTCGCCGGCCACTCGTTCGGTGGCGGGGTAGCGACCGCCTTCGTGCACGATCACCCCGGTCGGGCCCTGTCGCTCCTGCTGGCCAACGCCATCGGCGGGCCGAGCTGGGCGTCGTCCACCGACCCGGTCGGGACCACCACCCGGCGGCCGGTTTGGGACTGGGGTCGCTACTTCGGGACCGACCTGTTGCACTCTCCCCATCTGATGCGGGTGCTTCCGACCCTGCTGGAGGACTTCATCCCCAACCTGATGCAGAACCCGCTGGGGATGTTCCGCACCGGGGCGTTCATCCGGCGGGCGGACCTGCTGGCCGAGCTCCGGACCATCTCCCGCCGTCGCACCCCGGTGTTGGTGGCCTGGTCGGATCGGGACGGGCTGGTGCCGAGGGCGGCGTTCGACGAGCTCCGTCGGGCGGCCCGGGTCGAGGGGGTGGTCGTCGAAGGTTCGCACACCTGGCTGATCGGCGATCCCGAGAGGTTCGGGGAGCTGGCCATCCACGCGCTGGTCGATTCCGGTGCGCTCACCGCTGACCGTTTCCTCAGCGTCGTCTGACTCCCGGACGCGGCGGTAGCCTGAATTGAATGTCCGTCACCGCCCGCGATGCCGCCACCGTGATTCTGGTCCGGGACGCGCCGGACGATGGCGGCCAACCGGACATCGAAGTCTGCATGCTCCGCCGCAATCTGGACTCCGAGTTCGTGGCCGGCGTCTACGTGTTCCCCGGCGGCGCCGTCGACCCTGACGATTACGGGGAGGACATCGAAGCCCTCTGCCCGGGCCGGAGCGACGCGGAGGCGAGCGGGTTGCTCGGCATCGCTTCGGGCGGGCTGGCCTTCTGGGTGGCGGCGCTGCGGGAGTGCTTCGAAGAGGCCGGGGTGCTGCTGGCCTTCCGGCCCGCCGATCAGGACGGCGAGAGGGTGCGGTTGCTGGACACCACCGACCCGGCCTCGTTGGCCCGGTTCGTCGACTACCGGGATGCGCTCAACGCCGGTACCACCCGGCTGCTCGATGTCTGCCGCCGCGAGGGACTCGCCCTCGACGTCGGCGCCGTGCACTACGTGAGCCACTGGATCACCCCCGAGCTGGCTCCCCGGCGGTACGACACCCGCTTCTTCATCACCGCCGCGCCGTCGGGACAGGTGGCCCGCCACGATGACGGCGAGACCATCGCCACCATCTGGATCCGTCCCCGCCAGGCGCTGGATCGCTTCCACGACGGGGAGATCGAGCTGCTTCCGCCCACCATCGAGAACCTGCGGACCCTCGGTCGGTTCCGGACCACCGGCGAGACGATGGCCTGGGCGGAACAGGTCACCGACATCCCGGTGGTGCTGCCCATCGTGCTGGTCGAGGACGGCCAGCTGTTGCTTCTCCGCCCCGGCGACGAGGGGTACCAGGAGGCGGCCGAGGCCAAGATGGCGTCGGGTCCGGATTCCGAGGGCCAGCTGGCCGCCGCGGCCCAAGAGGCGCGGGGACCGCAGGCCGACCAGGTCTGACGACCGGGTCCGGATGCATTGACCGACTTCGACCACGGCCCACGGTCGGTGGCCGACGGTGTGGTCCGCATCACCGCTGCCAACCCGGGGATCATGACCGGCCCGGGCACCAACACCTACCTGGTCGGCCGGGACGAACTGGCGGTCATCGACCCCGGTCCCGATCAGCCCGACCATCTGGACGCCGTCGCCGAGGCCGGCGGGGGCCGGATCCGGTGGATCCTGGTCACCCACACCCATCCCGATCACGCCCCGGGAGCCGCGGGCCTGGCCCGGCGCACCGGGGCATCCTGCCTGGGATTTGCCTCCCGGGACGGCTTCGTGGCCGACCGGACCATCGCCGACGGGTTCCAGCTGCAGGTGCCCGGCCTGTGGTTGCGGGCGGTCCACACCCCCGGTCACGCCTCCAACCATCTCTGCTATCTGCTCGACCGACACGACCGACACGACCGGGCCGCCGGCCTCCCGGCCGACGACGGCCCGGGGCGGGTGTTGTTCTCCGGCGACCACGTGATGCAGGGCTCGACGGTGGTCATCTCCCCGCCCGACGGGGACATGGCCGACTACCTGGCCAGCCTCCGGAGGGTGCGTGACCTCGAGCCGGCCGTCGACGTCATCGCCCCCGGCCACGGGCATCCGATCGACGACCCGGCCGCCACCATCGACGGCTATATCCAGCACCGCCTCCGGCGGGAGGAGAAGGTCGCCGACGCCCTGCGGGCCCGCGGGGCCGGGACCGTCGACGACCTGCTGCCTGTCGTCTACGACGATGTCGATGCCGAGCGGCTTCCGATCGCCCGCCGTTCGCTGTGGGCCCACCTCCGCAAGTTGGCCGAGGACGGTCGGGTCTCGGCCGACGATGCCGATGCCGCCGATTCGACCTGGCGCGGGGCCGGGCCCGGTCCCCGGCCGGCCTGAGCCGCCGGTCCTGGGGTCAGACCGTCGAGGTCGGTGTGGCCGCCAGGGTTCCGGCGTCCACCGCCGCTTCCACCCGCTCGAGCAGCCGGGCGCTGCAGCCGTCCATGGGTATCACCGGAGCGATGGTGGTGACCACCTCTTCGGCCAGGGTGGCGAACACCTTGGCCAGCTCGTGATCCTCGTCGAGCGCCACCGGGCTTCCGGCGTCGCCCCCGGCGGCCACCGACGGGTGGATCGGCACCTGGCCGACCAGCGGGACCCCGATCTCGGCAGCCAGCCGGGCGCCGCCGCCCGACCCGAACAGCGCATAGGAGGTGCCATGCTCACAAGTGAAGTCACTCATGTTCTCGATGACCCCGGCCACCCGCAGGTAGCCCTTGCGGGCCATGTCCGCGGTGCGGGCCGCGACTTTCTGGGCCGCCACCGGGGGGGTGGTGACCACGATGACCTCGGTCCGGGGGAGCATCCGGGCCAGGCCCATCTGAATATCACCGGTCCCGGGGGGCATATCGATCAACAGGTAGTCGAGGTCGCCCCAGTGGACGTCCTCCAGGAACTGCTGCACCGCCCGGTTGAGCACGAGCCCCCGCCACATGATGGCGCTGTCCTCGTCGGCCAGGAATCCCATGGACAACACCCGGAGCAGGCCCTCGCCGATCCGGCGTTCGAGCGGGACCATCTTTTTGCCCCGTGACTGGACCTCACCCTGCATGCCGAGCAGCCGGGGGATGGAGAACCCCCAGATGTCGGCGTCCAGCACCCCGACGGTCAGCCCCCGGCGGGCCATGGCCACCGCCAGGTTGACGGTGACCGAGCTCTTGCCCACCCCGCCCTTGCCCGAGGCG